>NZ_JAKWJU010000002.1:3231250-3554375 GCF_022524345.1 Streptomyces marispadix
ACGCGTTCCCGCGCCCGCGGCTCCCGCGCCGCCGGCCGCTCCGCCCGCCCCCGCGCGGACGGACACCACGGCAGGCACCGCGGCAGGCGCCGGGGAGCGCGAGACGCGTATCCCGGTGCGCGGCGTACGCAAGGCCACCGCCCAGGCCATGGTCGGCAGCGCCTTCACCGCGCCGCACGTCACGGAGTTCGTGACCGTCGACGTGACCCGCACGATGAAGCTCGTACGGGAGCTGAAGCAGGACCCGGACATGCGGGGGCTGCGCATCAACCCGCTGCTGCTGGTCGCCAAGGCGTTCCTGGTCTCCCTGCGCCGCCATCCGGAGGCCAACGCCGCCTGGGACGAGGAGAATCAGGAGATCGTCCAGAAGCACTACGTCAATCTGGGCATCGCTGCGGCCACACCGCGGGGCCTGATCGTCCCGAACATCAAGGACGCCCACGCCAAGACCCTTCCCGAACTGGCGGAGGCGCTGGCCGAGTTGGTGTCCACCGCACGGGAGGGCAAGACCAGCCCGGCGGCGATGCAGGGCGGCACGGTGACCATCACCAACGTCGGCGTCTTCGGCGTCGACACGGGCACGCCGATCCTCAACCCAGGTGAGTCCGCCATCCTCGCCTTCGGCCAGGTACGGCAGCAGCCCTGGGTGCACAAGGGCAAGGTCAAGCCGCGTGATGTCACGACGCTGGCGCTCGCCTTCGACCACCGGCTGATCGATGGCGAACTGGGCTCGAAGGTCCTCGCGGACGTGGCGGCGGTGCTGGAGCACCCCAAGCGTCTGATGACCTGGACCTGACGGCTCTCCGGCCTCCGGCCGCCGGCCGCGGCCTCCGCCCTCGGTGCCGGGCCCCTCGACGGGGGGCCCGGCACCGGCGCGTTGGGCACCGGCGCGTCGGGCAGCGGCGCGTTCGAAGCCTCGCGGTCCTCGCGGTCCCATGTGCGCGCCGCGCACCCCGCGCCCGCGCTATCCGCGTGCGCTAGTCCCGCGAATCCTGCTTCCACTCCCGGGCGAGGAGCCCGAGCAGCACCTCGTCAAGGAACTCGCCCATCACCCAGGCCGCCGAGCGCAGCACGCCCTCCCGTACGAAGCCGTTGCGCTCGGCGGAGCGCAGCATCGCGTGGTTGTCCGAGAGCGTCTCGATCTGCAACCGCTGGAGGCCGCGTACGACGAAGCCGTAGTGGCACAGCACCGCGACCACGTCGGTGCCGTAGCCCTTGCCGCGGGAGGCGGGGCGCAGTCCCAGCCCGATGTGCGCGGACCGGTTGTGGGTGTCGATGTTCCACAGCACCGCGCTGCCGACGAGCGTGCCGTCGTCCAACTGCACCACGGAGAACGGGACATGCCCCTGCTCCTTGTCGTCCACCACGAAGTGCGAGTTCTTCGATCCGAGTGCGATCGGCCGCCATGGTCCGCTCCCGGCCCGCGAGGCGTTGACCACGTCGTCGTGGAGTTCGTCTTGGAGTATCGGGATGTCGTCCTCGTGCCTGGCCCTGAGCCCGACCTTGCCGCCCCTCAGCATGTGGGCTTCCTATCCGACGGTCCGGGACGGCGGCAAACCAATTTGCCGCCCGTCCCGGCCGTCCCGGCCGCACCGGCCATCGGGTCGTCAGGGTCGGTGCTCCGGCAGCCGCGTCCACATCGCGGACGCGGACAACCACGCATCTGTGTTGTATCTAAGCTGTGCACATGTCCGTTTCCGCCGATCTCCCCACCGCAGCGACCACATCCCAGACCGCCGCAGAGAGCCCGAGTTCGGCCGCCGCTTCGGCCGTCGGGCCCACCGCCGGCGCCCGCCGTCAGCCCGCCGCCGACCGCGTCTACGCACACGTCAAAGAGGCCGTGCTGGACCGCCGTTACGAGGGCGGCATGCTCCTCACCGAGGGCGAACTCGCCGACGCCGTGGGCGTATCGCGTACACCCGTGAGGGAGGCGCTGCTGCGCCTGGAGGTCGAGGGGCTGATCAAGCTCTACCCCAAGAAGGGCGCGCTGGTGCTGCCGGTGTCGGCCCAGGAGATCACCGATGTGGTGGAGACGCGGCTGCTCGTCGAGCAGCACGCCGTGCGCAAGTCCTCGGAGCCGGTACGTGCCGGGCTGATCGCGCGGCTGGAGGAGCTGCTGGAGGAGCAGCGGGCACATGCCGCCGCCCGGCGATCTCACCGCGTTCGCGCTCAGCGACCGCTGCTTCCACGCGGAGATCGTCAAGAGCACCGGCAACGCGATCCTCACCCGCCTCTACGACCAACTCCGCGACCGGCAGCTACGGATGGGCGTCGCCATGATGCACGCGCAGCCGGACAGGATCGCCAAGAGCATCGCCGAACACGCGGAGATCATGGAGGCCGTGCGCACGGGCGACGCGGACGCCGCCGCCGAGGCGGTACGCCGCCATGTGACGTGGGTGCACGACCTCGTACACGGCGGTGTGCGGTGAGCGCACCGGCCTCCGCGGGCGTCACGGTCCACAGCGAACCGCCCGGCGGCCCCCGCGCCGCCGCCGTCTGGGGCCTGGGCGTCACCGTCTACTTCGTAGCCATCACCTACCGCACGAGCCTCGGCGTGGCCGCCCTCGACGCCGCCGAGCGCTTCGACATCAACTCCTCGGCGCTGTCGACCTTCTCCATCCTCCAACTGCTCGTCTACGCGGGGATGCAGATACCGGTCGGGCTGCTGGTGGACAGGCTGGGCACGAAGAAGGTGCTGACGCTGGGCGTGGTGCTGTTCACCGCGGGCCAGTTCGGCTTCGCCTTCTCCCACTCCTATGCCGCCGCCCTCGCATGCCGTGCGCTGCTCGGCTGCGGCGACGCGATGACGTTCATCAGCGTTCTGCGGCTGGGCGCGCGCTGGTTCCCGGCCAGGCGCGGTCCCGTCATCGCGCAGATCGCGGGCCTCATCGGCATGGCGGGCAACCTCGTCACGACGCTCGTACTGGCACGGCTGCTCGACGCGTTCGGCTGGACGGCGACGTTCGCGGGCAGCGCGCTGGGCGGCGTGCTGCTGGGCGTGCTGGTCGTGCTGTTCCTCAAGGACCGTCCGGAGGGGAGCCCCGCGGTCCCCGCCCCGCATCCGGGCGGCGGCTATGTGCGGCGCCAGATACTGCGTGCCTGGCGGGAGCCGGGCACCCGGCTGGGCATGTGGGTGCACTTCACGACGCAGTTCCCCGGCATGGTCTTCCTGCTGCTGTGGGGGATGCCCTTCCTCGTCGAGGGGCAGGGCCTCGACCGTGCCACCGCGGGCGAACTGCTCACACTGGTCGTGGTGTCGAACATGGCGGTCGGCCTGGTCTACGGGCAGTTGATCTCCCGGCACCACGCCGCCCGCGCCCCGCTGGCGCTCGGCACGGTGGCGACGACGGCGGCCGTCTGGGCCGCGGTGCTGCTCTGGCCCGGACACGCACCCATGTGGCTGCTGGCGCTGCTGTGCGCGGTGCTGGGCGCATGCGGCCCGGCGTCCATGATCGGCTTCGACTTCGCCCGTCCCGCCAATCCGCCTGAGCGTCAGGGCACGGCCTCGGGGATCGTCAACATGGGTGGTTTCACCGCCTCGATGACGACGCTGCTGGCGGTCGGCGTCCTGCTGGACGTCACAGGCGGCAGCTTCCGCGCCGGCTTCGCGAGCATCTTCGTACTGGAGGCGCTGGGGCTCGTGCAGATCCTGCGGCTGCGTAAGAGGGCGCACAGGCGTGAGCGTGAGCGCGTGGTCGCGAGCCGGGTCGAGGCGGTGCACGTCCCCGTCTCCCGCTGACAAGCAGACGAGGACTCAGGGACGTACGGGTGCACGGCGTGCCGGCCTGCCGGGCTACTGCCGTGTCCGCGGGGCGAGTCGGCCGGGGCGGGCGCGGCGCGGCAGCACACGCACCGCGCCCCCGCCCACACGGCCGCTCGTCACGGCGTGACGGAGAAGTTCTCCAGGATCGCCTTCGCCAGCTTCGCGTCGCCCTCGACCTTCACCTGGTCCGCGACCGCGTCCGCACGCACCCGCCCGGCCGCGAGCCGCAGATAGGTCTCCCAGTCCAGCGACAGCGTGACCGTGGGCCCCAGGGACGGGCTGCCGTCGACCGTGCCGCGCCCGTCCGCGTCCACGCGCACCGTCCGCATGAACTCCATCGGGCCGCTCACGTCGAAGACGACCGCCGTGTGCTTGGGTGCGCCCGCCTTCTTGGCGACCACCTTCGGCAGCCCGAGGATCATCAGGTCCCGTGCCACCGTCGCACCGCCGGAGTCGAGATTGCCCGGCTTGCCCAGTGCCCGGCGAAGGTCCTGTTCGTGCACCCACACGTCGAACGCACGGAGGCGGAGCTGCTGTTCGAGGGGGATCTTCGAGCCACCCGGCATGATGTCCCGTACCTCGGCGTCCGGTGCGCGCTTCTCGTTACGAAGCTGCCGGGAGCGGCGGATGATCGTGTACTCCAGCTCGCTCGTCATCTCCGGGCCCGTGTGGTGCCGCCGCACATCGACCTGGATCTCCATGTGGCGGCTGGGCTCGTCTACGACATGGCGCAGATCGCGCGGCAGGGTGTGGATCGGCCTTGGATCGCCGAGCAGTTCACACTCCATGCCGATGATGTGGGAGACCACGTCACGGACCGACCACCCGGGGCAGGCGGTGCGCCGGTTCCACTCGCCCTCGGCGAGCGGCCTCACCAGTTCGGATATCGCTTCGATGGACTCGGTCCAGGCGTCGACGTATGGCTGAAGGCTTGGGTGGTCGGTCACGAGACCCCTCGGGCGGTACGGACGTTCGTGGGCTTCGGTGCGTCTTCGATGCGTCTTCGATGCGTGCGGTGCTCTCAAGTTACGCTGCGCGAGGCTGGCACGGCAGTGCTTTCGGGGCACGATGCTAGGCCCATTCGCACCCCTTTTGCGCACCGGCGGTGGTACGGTGCGCGCCTGTTCGGCACGAAAGCGGATCTAAGCACGCACACCGGTCGAACCACCGGCTGGATTCGCCCCGCTCGTACGCCCGTTCACGGCTTCTGACGCGAGCCGCCCGCGCACACGCGGCAGTTGACGTCCGCCCCCGCCAACCGGGCGCCCGCACCCCGTCGTTGCGGCAGGCCGACGGCCCGTGGCCGGTCCGGCCCACGACGGTGTCCTACGGCCGCTGCCCGCCGTCGTCCGCCTCGGCCCGTCGTCAGTCGTGGTGCGTCAGCGCGTCCACGCACACCGCCAGCGCCAGCACCAACGGCACGTCGGCGCCCGGCTGTTCGATGTCCACGGCGTAGGTCTCGCGCACGCGGAACCACTTGCGCGAGATGCGCGCCAGCCGCTCGCCGCCGAGTTCGATGTCGTACTCCTTGTCGAGCACGCTTCCGTGCACCGACAGCGCGGAGCCGTCGGCGAGCGTCGCCCTGAAGCGGTTGCGCAGTGGCGTGAAGCGCTTCTTGCGCACCGTCGCGAGCCGCTCGCCGTCGCGCTCGATCCACATCGTCCCCCAGAGGCTGACCATCTTCCGCCGTACGACGGCGACGATCTCGCCCTGCGGGTCCTTGAGTTCGAAGGTCTGCCGGACGCGCAGCGCCTTGCCGTCGACGAGGAACGAGTGCTCGCCGTACTCGTCGTCGATCCAGTAGTCGTCGCCGATGCCGAAGACCCGTTCGCGTACGAGATATCTCATGCACGTAGCCCTTCCCCGGCGGCAGCACGTCGGACCGCCCCACCGGTCTCCCTCACACGACGGACGGCCGCGGCCCCCGCTCCGGGCGCTCCGCTCTGCGGGCGCTCCGGGCGGACGGCCGCGGCCGCTCGTCGGCCCTGCGGCGTTCCACGCGCTCCAGGCGATCCACGGAGTGCGCGGCGCTCCACGGCCTCCTTCAGCTCAGGTGGTGACGTTCCTCCTCGACGACCACCGGTGCCGCCGGGTGCGGCGGCTGCGTCTTGCGGCGCTTGAAGATGCTGACGTAGACGGAGAGCCCGATCAGCCCGACGGCCATCAGGACGAGACCCACGACATCGAGGTTGACGACGTCGGTGTTCCAGTCGACGGCCAAGGTGAGGATGGCCCCCACGGCCAGCATGCCGATGCAGAAGACGATGCCCATGGATTCCTCCGATTGGCGTTGTCCTGCTTGTACGGCTCTCGTACGGAGTCCGGGTGCCCCGGGGCTCGGCCGTCAATCAGGGGGCACGGCAAGGGGCTTGGCGACGGCGCCTGGAAACGCGCCTGGCAACGGGCACGGGAACAGGCACGGGCACGGCCACGGCACCGGGGGGCAACACGGCACGAGACGGGGGCCGTTGAGCGCCCCCGAACCCGTCCTGCCCCCGCCCGGTCCTCAGCCCGGCCCTCAGTCCGGCCCTCAGTCCGTCAACGCATCAGCTCCTCAGGAACGCGCTCAGGCAACGCGTCAGCAGCAACGGGTCCTCCACGCCGCACAGTTCACGCGCCGAGTGCATCGACAGGATCGCCACACCCACGTCAACGGTCGAAATCCCGTGCCTGGCGGCCGTGATGGGCCCGATCGTCGTCCCGCACGGCATCTCGTTGTTCGACACGAACGACTGCCACGGCACGCCCGCCCGCTCGCACGCCGCCGCGAAGACCGCGCGGCCCGAACCGTCCGTCGCATAGCGCTGATTGACGTTGACCTTGAGGATCGGGCCGCCGTTGGGCCTCGGCAGATGGCCCGGGTCGTGGCGCTCGGCGTAGTTGGGGTGCACCGCGTGACCGGTGTCGGAGGAGAGGCACACGCTTCCCGCGTACGCCCGTGCCCGGTCCTCGTAGCCGCCGCCGCGTGCGTAGACCGAACGCTCCAGCACGGAGCCGAGCAGCGGCCCGTCGGCGCCGGTGTCGGACTGGCTGCCGTTCTCCTCGTGGTCGAAGGCCGCCAGCACGGGAATCGCGGGAAGCTCCTCGCCCCCGTCCCCGGCCATGGCCGCCTCGGCCAGCGCCACCGAACCGGCGTGCACCGACAGCAGGTTGTCCATGCGCGGCCCCGCCAGCAGCTCCTCGTCCCGCCCCAGATACGCGGGGGGCTCCACGCTGTGCGCCATCAGGTCCCAGCCGGTGACCTCCTCGGGGGCCACGCCCGCCTCCTGTGCGACGAAACGGATCAGATCGCCCTCGTGGGGCGTGCCGAGGCCCCACACGGGGGTCATGTGCCGCTGCCTGTCGAGCTTGAGGCCCTCGTTGGCCTTCCGGTCGAGGTGGATGGCGAGCTGCGGCACCCGCAGCAGCGGCCGGTGTACGTCCACGAGCCGCGTGGACCCGTCGCGCAGCGAGAGGCGCCCCGCGAGGCCGAGGTCCCTGTCGAGCCAGGTGTTGAGAAGCGTCCCGCCGTAGATCTCCACGGCGATCTGCCGCCAGCCGTCGGACCCTGTGTCCGGCACCGGTTTGACGCGCAGATTGGGCGAGTCGGTGTGTGCGCCGACGATCCGGTACGGGGCGGCGGGCCCGGCGCCCGCGGGCACGTACCACGCGATGAGCGCGCCGCCGCGCTGCACGTAGTAGCCACGGCCGGAGGGGGCGCCCGCGCCGCCCACGGGGCCACCGCCCACGGACGTGCCACCGGCGGCGGCCGCGTCCCAGGGCTCCGTCTCGTCGAGCTGCCGGAAGCCCGCCTTCTCCAGCAACTCCGCCGCGCTGCGCACCGCGTGGTACGGCGTGGGCGAGTCCGAGAGGAAGCCGATCAGGCTGTCGGTGTGGGCCCGGCCCGCATGCTGAGGCGGCGCGGGGCTCTGGGAGCGTGGGGTCATAAGGTCAGCATACGAAGGCGAAACGTCCTTCTCCCGGCCTGCGTGGGAGGAGAAGGACGTTCCGCATGGGGGGATCGGGGGCTGGCAACGGGCCGGTGCACGGACCGGCACTCAGGCCGGTTCGCGCACCGGTATGCGTCCCGGTGCGCGAGCCCGTGTGTCAGCCGGTCAGAACGCCGCCTCGTCGAGCTCCATCACGGACGAGTCGACCTTCTCGGCCAGCGCGCGTTCGACGGCCACGGAGGGCAGCACGTTCGCGGCAAAGAACTTCGCCGCCGCGATCTTGCCCTCGTAGAACGCCTCGTCCTTCGTGGAGAGCGACGCCGAGGCGTCGGCCAGCTTCTCCGCCGCCACCGTCGCGCCGCGCAGCAGCAGATAGCCGATGACGACGTCGCCGGAGGACAGGAGGAAGCGGGTGGTGTTGAGGCCGACCTTGTAGATCGACTTCACGTCCTTCTCGGTGGCCGCCAGGTCGGTCAGCATGGCGCCGACCATGGCCTCCAACTCGACCGCCGCGCGGGAGAGTTCCTCGCGTGCGGGGGCCAGCTCCTCGCCGCCCTTCGCCTCGGCCAGGAACTTCTTGATCTCCTCCGAGAGCGTGGTGAGCGCCTGGCCCTGGTCGCGTACGACCTTGCGGAAGAAGAAGTCCTGGCCCTGGATCGCGGTGGTGCCCTCGTAGAGGGTGTCGATCTTGGCGTCGCGGATGTACTGCTCGATCGGGTACTCCTGGAGGTACCCCGAGCCGCCGAGCGTCTGGAGCGACTGCGCGAGCTGCTCGTAGGACTTCTCCGAGCCGTAGCCCTTGACGATCGGCAGGAGCAGGTCGTTGAGGCGCTGCGCCGCCGAGGCGTCCTCGCCCCGGTACTCCTTGACCATGATCTCGTCCTGCACGGACGCGGTGTAGAGGACCAGCGCCCGCATGCCCTCCGCGTACGCCTTCTGCGTCAGCAGCGAGCGGCGCACGTCGGGGTGGTGGGTGATGGTCACGCGCGGCGCGGTCTTGTCGGTGAACTGCGCCAGGTCGGCGCCCTGCACGCGCTCCTTGGCGTACTCCAGGGCGTTGAGGTAGCCGGTGGAGAGCGTCGCGATGGCCTTCGTGCCGACCATCATCCGCGCGAACTCGATCACCTTGAACATCTGGCGGATGCCGTCGTGCTTCTCGCCGAGCAGCCAGCCCTTGGCGGGCTCGTTGGCGCCGAAGGTCATCTCGCAGGTGTTGGAGACCTTCAGGCCCATCTTGTGCTCGACGTTGGTGGCGTAGACGCCGTTGCGCTCGCCGAGTTCGCCGCTGTCCCAGTCGAAGTCGTACTTCGGCACGAGGAAGAGCGACAGTCCCTTGGTGCCGGGGCCGTGGCCCTCGGGGCGGGCGAGTACGAAGTGCACGATGTTGTCGGAGAGGTCGTGCTCACCGGAGGTGATGAAGCGCTTGACGCCCTCGATGTGCCAGCTTCCGTCGTCCTGCTTCACGGCCTTGGTGCGGCCGGCGCCGACGTCCGAGCCGGCGTCCGGCTCGGTGAGCACCATCGTGGAGCCCCACTGCTTGTCGACCATCAACTGGGCGATCTTGAGCTGCTCTTCGGTGCCCTCCTCGTGGATGACACCGGCGAACGCGGGGCCCGACGCGTACATCCACACCGCCGGGTTGGAGCCGAGCACGGTCTCGGCGAAGCTCCACAGCAGCGAGCGCGGGGCGGTGGTGCCGCCGATCTGCTCCGGGGTGCCCAGGCGCCACCACTCGGCGTCCATGTAGGCCTGGTAGCTCTTCTTGAACGCCTCAGGAACGGGAGCGGTGTTGGTCTCCGGGTCGAAGACCGGCGGATTGCGGTCGGAGTCCTCATAGGACTCGGCGAGTTCGTTCTCGGCGAGGCGCGCGATCTCGGTCAGCACGCTCTTCGCGGTGTCCACGTCCATCTCCGCGAACGGTCCGGTGCCGTACACCGTGTCGCGGCCGAGCACCTCGAAGAGGTTGAACTCGATGTCGCGGAGATTCGACTTGTAGTGCCCCATGGCAACGGCTCCGTGTGGTCTCACTCGACGGACAGGAAGTCAGGCTGTGTCTAGGGATAGTGCGTCTAGGCAAGATGATGCTACCCGTCGGTAATAACTAGCAAGCCCTAACCGCCCATCTGTGACTCGTTACTCTTTCTCCCATGTACGGCTACGACCAGACAGCGTCCGCGGGACAGGGCTACCCGCACGCCGGGCAGCAGTACGGCCACCAGCAGCACGCCCATCAGCAGCAGTACGCCCAGCAGGCGCCGCCGCCTCCCTACGGGCAGCAGGGCCAGCCGGGCAACGGGCAGCCGCTCTACCCCGAGCCGTCGTCGCCGCCGTCACTCCGCGAGACCGTGCGCGCCTTCACCACGGGCACGATCACCTCCGAGGACTTCCAGTCGATCTTCTCGACGTCCAAGGTCTACTGCCCGCGCGGCGAGACCCCCGGGTTCCTCGCGCTGCACGACACCCAGCAGCCGGTCATCCCGATGTTCACCACGCTCAAGGAGCTGCGCCGCTACGCCGGCAAGGAGTCCCGCTACTTCGTGATCACGGGCGCCGAGGTGCTGGACCTGCTTCCCTCCGGCTACGGCTTCGTACTGGACATGGAGGGCGACCACCGCGTGGTCTTCGACGCCAAGGCGGTCGAGGAGATGGTCGACTTCGCGATGCGCCGGATGTACGGATAGCCGGCGGCCCGGCAGGCCGGGCGTACAAGCCGCAGTAGGGCGCCGGGCTCACGCCCAGGCCGGTGCCGAGACGTTCTCGCGCATCTCGAACCAGATGCTCTTCCCCTCGCCCCGCGGGTCCACCCCCCACGACCCCGCCAGCATCTCCATCATCATCAACCCCCGCCCCGACGAGGCCAGTTCGCCGGGAGTGCGGCGGTGCGGCAGCGCGTCGCTGGTGTCGGAGACCTCCACCCGCAGCAGCCTGTTGCCGCGAGCGCCGCTGCACTCGGCCACCATCACGGCGTCGCCCTCGGTGTGCACCAGTACGTTCGTGAGCATCTCGGAGAGCATCAGCACGGCACCGTCGATCTGGTCCTCGCTCTCCCAGTCGAAGAGCATGTTCTGAAGCTGATGCCGCGCCTCCCCGATGCGGTCCGGCTCGGCCTGGGCGACGGTGAACGTCGTACGCCGTGAGACGCCCGCGGCGGCGACGGCACGCTCGGCCGCGTACGCCGGATCGGGGGTGAGCAGCAGCAGCGCCACATCGTCCTCGCGGCGGTCGGCCAGCGGCCCCGCGGCCTCTCCGGAGAGCGGACGCACCGCCGACTGCACGAGCGCCTCAGCGAACTCCTCCAGATCGTTGGGCGTGCCCTTGCCCCGCTGCGACTGCTCGCGGAAGACCGCCTGGATGCGGCGCCAGCCGGTCTCCATGGTGTGCCCGCCGACCTCGATCAGCCCGTCCGTGCACGCCAGCAGGGTCTCGCCGGGCTCCAGCAGCAGCCGCGTCGTCGGATACTCCGTGCCCGGGTCGATGCCGAGCGGCAGACCGCCCGCCGTGGCCCTGATCAGCATCGTGCCGTCCGCGAGCCAGATCGCCGGGTCCGGGTGCCCGGCGCGGGCGATGTCGAGGGTTCCGGCGACGGGGTCGGCCTCCATGTACAGGCAGGTGGCGAAGCGTTCGTCGTCGGACGTGTCCTCGCCGTACGCCTCACGACGCTGCTGCCGCTGCTGCGGCTCCTCCTCCGCGCCGCCCGTCATCACCTCCGGCCGCCCGATGCCCGCCAGATAGCGCGAGGCACGGGCCAGCACCGCGTCCGGGCGGTGCCCTTCGGCCGCGTAGGCCCGCAGCGCGATGCGCAACTGCGCCATGATCCCGGCCGCTCGCACGTCGTGGCCCTGTACGTCGCCGATCACCAGCGCCGTACGGCCCGCCGGCAGCGGGATCACGTCGTACCAGTCGCCGCCGACCTCCATGCCGCCGCCCGACGGCATATAGCGGGCCGCCAGCTTCATGCCCTCCATGCCCGGCTTACGGGTGGGCCGCAGCGTCCGCTGGAGCCCGGAGGAGAGTTGCAGCTCCATCTCGTGCATGGACGTACGGGAGAGAGCCTGCGCCAGCATCCGCGCGAGATTCGTCAGCAGCGACCGATGCTCGGGCGTGAAGTCGATCGGCTCGGCGAAGGCCACCATCCACGCCCCGAGGGTGCGTTTGGAGATCACGAGCGGAAGGAACGCCCAGCCCTTGTTGCCGACGAGTACGACCTGGGGCCAGGCGGCGGGGAACTCACGCCGGTAGTCGTCAGGAGAGGGCAGATACACCGGGCGCCCGGTACGCACCACCGCCGCAGCCGGATGGTCCGACTCCACGGACATCTCCATGAAGGGCAGCAGATGCTGGGGCACGGGCCGCTGCGCGAGCGGCCCCACGAGGACCAGCCCGCCGCGTTCGAGACTCCAGACCGCCAGGGCCCGCGGCTTGAGCCCGGGAATCACCAGCGAGCCCGCGATCCGCAGCACCTCCGCGGTCGTACGTGCCTCCGCGAGTGCGCGCCCCGTGTAGAGCAGGAACGCCTCCCGGCTCTGCGTCTGGCTCTCCTCGGACGGCGGCTCCTCGGCCGCGGACTCCGGGATCTCCGCGATGGTCCCGATGAGCGAGAGGGCGCCCTCCTCCTCAACGGGCATCATCCGGGTCCGCACGCTGCGCACGACGTCGCCGTTCTCGTCGACGATGCGCAACACGGCCTCGACGAGCGTCCACTCGGCGAGCGCGAGCGTGGCCGTGGCCGTCAGATCGACGTAGTCGGAGAAGTGGATGCGGGAGCGGATGGACGGCTCCGGCAGCGTCATCGTCTCTTCCCACGGGCGGGGGCCGGCGCCCGCGCCCGGTTCGCCCCAAGTCCCGGCAGCCGTCCCGGCCGTCTCGTAGGGGGCCTCGTAAGGCGTCTCGGAAGGGGCCTCGGAGGTGGGGCCCGCGACGGTGAGGGGCCGCTCCTCGCCGTTCTCCGCCCGCCACCGCCTGAAGGGAACGCCGAGGAGCTGTGCGGTCCGCACGTCCACAGTGGAGGCACCGGTCGCGCTGTCCCACCGCCACAGCCCGGTACGGGTGGCCTTCAGCACGTCCTCGGTGTGCATTGTCCTACTTTATGTGCTTTCCGGAAATCGGGGCGAGCGGGGCTGACCCAGGGCGGTAGTCTGAAGGGCCGACCTCCCCCATAGCCTCCGGCATGGGGGTGCCCCCAGAAGACCGGCCCAAGTGCTGCCGACCCGACGACTGGATGACTGATGCACCGGTACCGTTCCCACACCTGCGGCGAGCTCCGTGCTCCGGACGTCGGGAACGACGTCCGGCTCAGTGGCTGGCTGCACAACAGGCGGAACCTGGGCGGCATCCTCTTCATCGATCTCCGTGACCACTACGGCATCGTCCAACTCGTCGTGCGCCCCGAGCAGACCGCCGTGCACGAGCGCCTCAGCTCGCTGTCGAAGGAGTCCGTCGTACGCGTCGACGGCAAGGTCAGCGCACGCGGCGCCGACAACGTCAACCCCGAGCTGCCGACCGGCGAGATCGAGGTCGAGGTCGCCGAGGTCGAGGTGCTCGGCGCCTCCGGCCAGATCCCCTTCACCGTCAACGCCGACGACGGCGTCAACGAGGAGCGGCGCCTCGAATACCGCTTCCTCGACCTGCGCCGCGAGCGCATGCACCGCAACATCGTGCTGCGCAGCCAGGTCATCGCGAAGATCCGCGAGAAGATGGTCGCCCAGGGCTTCAACGAGCTGGCCACGCCCATCCTTTCGGCCACCTCCCCCGAAGGCGCCCGCGACTTCCTCGTACCGTCGCGGCTGCACGCCGGGAAGTTCTACGCGCTGCCGCAGGCGCCGCAGCAGTTCAAGCAGTTGCTGATGATCGCGGGCTTCGACCGCTACTTCCAGATCGCGCCCTGCTTCCGCGACGAGGACGCCCGCGCCGACCGCTCGCCCGGCGAGTTCTACCAGCTCGACATGGAGATGAGTTTCGTCGAGCAGGAGGACGTCTTCGAGGTCATCGAGAAGGTGATGACCGAACTCTTCCAGGAGCTGGGCGGCGGCCGGACCTGCACCTCTCCCTTCCCGCGCATTCCGTTCCGCGAGGCGATGCTCAAGTACGGCTCGGACAAGCCGGATCTGCGCGCGCAGCTCGAACTCGTCGACGTATCGGACGTGTTCAAGGGCTCCGGCTTCAAGGCGTTCGCGGGCAAGCACGTACGGGCGCTGGCCGTGCCCGGCACCGCCGACCAGCCGCGGCGATTCTTCGACCAGATGGGCGAGTTCGCAGTCGAACAGGGCGCGAAGGGCCTGGCATGGGTCCGTGTCGGCGAGGACCGCACGCTCACCGGACCCATCGCCAAGTTCCTCGACGACAGCGACGTCTCGCAGTTGCTCACGGCGCTCAAGGCGGAGCCGGGCACGGCGGTCTTCTTCGGCGCCGGGGAGTTCGACGAGGTCTCGAAGATCATGGGCGCGGTCCGTGTCGAAGCGGCCAAGCGCACCGGCCACTTCGAGGAAGGCGTCTTCCGCTTCTGCTGGATCGTGGACTTCCCGATGTACGAGCGGGACGAGGAGACCGGCGCCGTCGAGTTCTCCCACAACCCCTTCTCCATGCCGCAGGGCGGCCTCGAAGCGCTGCGGACCCAGGACCCGCTGGACATCCTGGCCTGGCAGTACGACATCGTCTGCAACGGCCTGGAACTCTCCTCGGGCGCCATCCGTAACCACGAACCGGACATCATGTTCAAGGCGTTCGAGATCGCGGGCTACTCCAAGGACGACGTCGAACGGGACTTCGGCGGCATGCTCCGTGCGTTCCGCTTCGGCGCCCCGCCGCACGGCGGCATCGCCCCGGGCGTCGACCGCATCGTGATGCTGCTCGCGGATGAGCCCAACATCCGCGAGACGATCGCGTTCCCGCTCAACGGCAACGCACAGGACCTGCTGATGGGCGCCCCGAGCGAGGTCGACGAGTCCCGGCTGAAGGAGCTGCACCTGTCGGTGCGCAAGCCGAAGCTCTAGCCCTCGGCGGGCTGCCTGCCGAACGTCGAACCCCCGGGCGCTGCCCGGGGGTTCGCCTGTGCAGGTGCCCGGAAGAGCTGACGGATCCGGTTCGTTTTGCGAGGGGGCTGGTGATCCAGGGCGCCGCAGCGCGCGGGTCGTTCGGGGCCGGCGGTCGTCAGGGCCCAGAGCCCGTTGCTCGACTGCATCCGGTGCTCAACGGCGCCCGGCGCAGGGCTCAGAGCACGTACGCGCTATCGCTCTCCGCCGTGAGCGGACGTCCCGCTCCCTCCCAGGCGAGCATGCCGCCGTCCACGTTGACCGCGTCCACGCCCTGCTGCCGTAGATACTGCGCCACCTGCGCCGAGCGCCCGCCGACGCGGCAGACCACATAGACCCGCTCGCCCTCACCGGCCCGCTCGGTCAACTCGCCCTGCCTGCCTACGAATTCACTCATCGGGATGTGCAGCGCGCCCTCCGCGTGCCCGGCCGCCCACTCGTCGTTCTCCCGCACGTCGAGCAACAGGGCGTCCGACGGCACCGACGCGGCGTCGACCTGCGGCAACTGACCCAACTCCATGGCGTAATGCTCTCTTTCGGCTGTCGGCCCACTCAGACGTCTTCGCTACCGGCTTCGGCGGCGCTCCTCGCGCCGGTACCACCGGTCGCATCCGCCGCATCGGTCCCGGCGACCGCGTCGGCGTCCACGGCGGCCCCTTGTGTCCCCTCGGCGGCGCCGGAGTCCCGTACCTGTATCAGCCGCGCGAGTTCGCGCTCCCGCTCGGCGACCTGCTCCAGGAGCTGCTCGGCGATCTCCTCCAGCAGCGCGTCGGGGTCGTCGGGCGCCATCCGCAGCATCGCGCCGATCGCGCTCTTCTCCATCTCCTCGACCATCGCGACGAGCACTTCCTTGCGCTCGGCCAGCCACTCGAGGCGTGCGTAGAGAAGCTCGCTCTGCGGGACCTGCGGCTCCGGTTCCTGCTCGCGGGGGCCGTTGGTCCACTCCTCCAGCAGGTCGTGCAGGGCGTCCGCGTCGCCTTCCGCGTAGGCCTTGTTGACGCGTACGAGGAACTCCTCGCGGCGCTGCCGCTCCGCGTCCTCCTGCGCCAGATCGGGGTGTGCCTTGCGCACCAGCTCGCGGTAGGCCCTGCGGGCCTCCTCGCTGGGGCGTACGCGGCTGGGCGGCTGCACGTTCTGCCCGGTGAGCATCGCCGTCGCCTCCGGAGGCAGCCCCTCGGAGTCGATCCAGCCGTGGAACAGCTCCTCGACCCTGGGCATCGGCAGCACGGCGGCGCGTGCCTCCTGCGCCTTGCGCAGGTCCTCGGGGTCGCCGCTGATCGCCGCGGTCACTTCGAGGATGGAGGCGTCCAGCTCGTCCAGGCGCGCGTACATCGGGCCCAGGCGCTGATGGTGCAGTCGCGAGAAGTTCTCGATCTCGACCCGGAACGTCTCCACCGCGATCTCGAACTCGATCAGCGCCGTCTCGGCCGCCTTCACGGCCTGCTCAAGACGGTCCGTGCCGGGCTCCGCCCCAGGCGCTGCCCCGGACTCCACGGCCTCCGTCGCCTCCGGACCCCCGGCGGCCTCGGCGTCGGCCGGGCCCTTCCGGCCCGCCTGCCCCGGCTCTCCGGACTCGTCCAGCTGCTCCGGCCGCTCGGGCGGCTGCTCCGGCTCTTCGGCTTCCGCTTCCGGGTTCGCTTTCATCGGGCCCACCCTACGGAAGCCCCGCGGGCCTGTCCCAGCTCGCCCATAAGGATCAAGCCCGGTACGCGTCCGAAGGGCGTCGAAGGGCGTCGAACGGTCTGGAGAAGGGCGTGGGAAGGGCCTCGGAAACGTCGAGGGCCTCGGCGGGCGGCTTCGAGGGTCAGGCCCTGAACTGCGAGGGGCAGCCCGGCGCCTCGTCCGGGAGGTGCGAGTCCGCCCAGCGCGTCAGCTCCGTCATGGCGGGCTTCAGCGCCAGACCGGCGTCCGTGAGCTTGTAGCTGACCCTGAGCGGAGGGCCTTCCTCCACGGTCCGTACGACGAGGCCCAGCGACGCCAGCTCCGTGAGCCGGTCCGAGAGCATCCGCTCGCTGATCCCCGGCACCGCACGCCGTAGCTGTGCGAAGTGGCCCGGCCCGTTCATCAGCGCCGCGAGAACGAGCCCGGTCCAGCGCTTGCCCAGCACCTGGAACACACGCGTGATGCCGCTCTCGGGCTCGCTGCACCCGCCGGCGGCGGTGAACGTGCCCTGCTTCTGCGTCCGTTCCCGGGGCTCTGCCATGGCTCAAGCGTACTGCGCCACCACAAGGGAGTGCAGAAAAGTAAGTAGCTATGCTATCAATAGGTACGTACTCGAAAGCACCTCCTTACGCGCCACCACCAAGGAGCACCCCATGGCCACGCTGCTTCACCTCGACTCCTCCGTCTTCCCGCAGGACGGCTCCGTCTCGCGCGACGTCGCCGCCTCCTTCCGCAGGGCCTGGGAGGCGGAGCACCCGGACGGGACGGTCGTACACCGCGATCTGGCCGCCGACCCGCTGCCGCACCTCGACCTGCCGGGCGCCTCCGCGGCCTTCGTCCCGGCGGAGTCCCGTACGCCCGAGCAGGCGTCGGCGTTCGCGCTGCGCGACAGGCTGGCCCGTGAACTGGAGGAGGCGGACGCCGTGTTGATCGGCGCCCCCATGTACAACTGGGCGGTCCCCTCGACCCTCAAGGCGTGGCTCGACCACGTGATCATCAACGGGCGCACCGCGGGCGTCGACTCCCCGTCCGCCGCGGGCACCCCCACGGTCGTCGTGGCCAGCCGCGGCGGCGGCTACGGGCCCGGAACGCCGCGCGAGAGCTGGGAGTTCGTGCAGAGCTACCTCAGCAAGGTGCTCGGCGAGGCCATGGGTCTGAGCGTCGAGTTCGTCGTACCCGAACTCACGCTGGCCGCCCGCACCCCCGGCATGGAGTCGCTGATCGAACTCGCGGAGGCGTCGCGTGCCAGGGCCCACGAGGAGGCGGGCGCCCACGGCAAGACCCTCGCGGCGAAGCTGGCGTCGGCGGCCTGACGCCCGCCTCGCACTGCCGGGCTACGAGGGCGCGGCACGCCCGCCCGCCGGGCCACCCGCGCCCTCGGCCGTATCGCCCTCGCCTTCGCGCGTATCGCCCTCGCGTTCGCGCGTACGGAAGCCGGGGCCGGAACGGGAATCGGCACCGGAGCCGGAGTCGGAGCGGGAGCCGGTGTCAGAAACGGAGCCGGAGCCGTTGTCAGAAACGGAGCCCCGGTCCGCACGATCGCCCGCCGCACGCGGCGCCCCGTAGCCGCCGCCCCCCGGTGTCTCCACCACCAGCACGTCCTCCGGCCCGGCCTGGGCCGTGTCGAACGCGCCCATGACGACGGTGCTGCCGTCCGCGCGCTCGATGCGGTTCGAGCCCAGCGCGCCGGGGGCGCCCCCGGCCATCCCGTACGGAGGCACCCTGCGATGACCGGACAGCGTGCTCACGGTCATCGGCTCACGGAAGCGGAGCCTGCGCACCGCGCCGTCGCCGCCGCGCCACCGTCCCGCTCCGCCGCTGCCGTGCCGTACGGCGAAGTCCTCGACGAGGACCGGCAGTTGCCACTCCAGGACCTCCGGGTCGGTGAGCCGGGAGTTGGTCATGTGCGTCTGCACCACGGACGCGCCGTCGAAGCCCTCGCCCGCGCCGGAGCCGGAGGCGACGGTCTCGTAGTACTGGTGCCGGTCGTTGCCGAACGTGACGTTGTTCATCGTCCCGGAGCCCTCCGCCTGCACGCCCATGGCCGCGTAGAGCGCACCGGTGATCGCCTGCGACGTCTCCACGTTGCCCGCCACCACCGCGGCGGGGTGGACCGGAGCCAGCATCGAACCTTCCGGCACGACGATCCTCAGCGGTCGCAGACAGCCGTCGTTGAGCGGGATCTCGTCCGCGACGAGCGTGCGGAACACGTACAGCACGGCTGCCGTCACCACGGACGACGGAGCGTTGAGATTGGAGTCCCGCTGTGCGGAGGTGCCCGTGAAGTCGACCGTCGCGCAACGCCGTTCGCGGTCCACCGAGACCCGTACGGCGATCACGGCGCCCGAGTCCGTCTCGTAGCGGTACTCGCCGTCCTCCAGCGCGTCGACGACCTTCCGTACGGCCTCCTCCGCGTTGTCCTGGACGTGGCCCATATACGCCTGCACGACGTCCAGCCCGAAGTGGCCGATCATCCTTCCGACCTCCTCGACTCCCTTGCGGTTGGCGGCGATCTGGGCGCGCAGGTCGGCGATGTTGGTGTGCGGATCGCGGGAGGGATAGGGCGCCCGGGTGAGCAGACGGAGGGTCTCCTCCTCGCGGAGCCTGCCGTTCTCGGCCAGCAGCCAGTCGTCGAAGAGGACGCCCTCCTCGTGGATCTCGCGGCTTTCCGCGGGCATCGATCCGGGGGTCAGTCCGCCGATCTCGGCGTGGTGCCCGCGTGAGGCGACGAAGAACAGAATCCTCGGCCGCGCCGGGTCGCCGTCGCCGCTTACGTCGCGCCCGTCGTCCGCTTCGGCGCGAGCCTCGCCGTCGTACTCGAAGGCCGGTGTCACCACGGTGACGTCCGGGAGGTGAGTGCCGCCGTTGTACGGGTCGTTGACCGCGTATGCGTCGCCCGGCTTCATGGTTCCCGCGCGCCGCCTGATCACCTCCTTGACCGTGCTGCCCATGGAACCGAGGTGTACGGGGATGTGCGGCGCGTTGGCTACGAGGTCGCCGTCCGGGCCGAAGAGCGCACACGAGAAGTCGAGCCGTTCCTTGATGTTGACGGACTGCGCGGTCGACTCCAGCCGTGCGCCCATCTGTTCGGCGATCGACATGAAGAGGTTGTTGAAGACCTCCAGCAGCACGGGGTCGGCGCCGGTACCGGCCTCGGGCCCCGCGGGCGCCGCCACCCGGTGCACGACCAGATGCCCGGCGTCCGTCATGTCCGCGCGCCAGCCCGGGTCGACGACGGTCGTGGAGTCCGGCTCGGTGATGATCGCCGGGCCGGCCACCGAGTCGCCGGTGCACAGCGACTCCCGGCGGTGCAGCGGCACTTGGCGCCACGCCCGGCTCGACGGGGAGCTGCCCGTCCAGAGCGGCGCGGTCTCCGCCTGGGACTCCCCGCCCGGTGCCCGGCCCGGCTCCGCGCCCGCTGCCCGGACCGCGCCACCGCCGTCGGCCGCGCCACCGCCGTCGGCCGCGCCCGACCTAGCGCCCGCCGCGCCGAGTTCACCCGGCCCCTGCTGCCGCGTGACACCGACCGCCTCCACCGATACGGCCTCCACCACCACGGGACGGTCCATGAGGAACGAGTACGTCGCCCGGTGCCTCGCCTCGAAGTCCTCCAGCATGGCGCCGTGCGCGGCCAGTTCCACGGGCACCGTGGTGTCGGTCCCGTCGTAGCGGAGCTGGGCGCGCCGCGTCACACGGATCTGCTCCTCTCGTACGTCCTGATCGAGGAGTTCGGAGCGCGCGGCCGACTCCAACTCGGCCGCGACCGCCTCGATGCGGCCCATGTGCCCTTCCGCGAGCGTGAGTTCGACGGACTGCTCACGCATCGCGGTGGTGTCCGCGAGGCCCATGCCGAGCGCCGAGAGCACCCCCGCCATCGGCGGCACCAGCACGGTACGGATTCCGAGCGAGTCGGCGACGGCACAAGCGTGCTGCGCCCCCGCACCCCCGAAGGTGGTCAGCGCGTACCGCGTGACGTCGTGGCCCTTCTGTACGGAGATCCGCTTGATCGCGGCGGCGACGTTCGCCACGGCGATCTCCAGATAGCCCTCGGCGACCTGCTCGGGGGAGCGGTCGTCGCCCGTACGTTCGTGGATCTCCCGCGCAAGGTCAGCGAACCGCCTCCGTACGGTCCCGGCGTCCAAGGGCTGGTCGCCGCCGGGCCCGAAGACGTGCGGGAAGCGGGCGGGCTGGATGCGGCCGAGCATCACATTGGCGTCGGTGACGGTCAGCGGCCCTCCCGCCCGGTACGAGGCGGGGCCGGGGTGTGCCCCGGCGGAGTCGGGCCCCACCCGGTAGCGGCTGCCGTCGAAGTGCAGCACCGAGCCGCCGCCGGCGGCGACCGTGTGGATGTCGAGCATCGGGGCCTGCAACCGCACGCCGCCGACCTGCGACGTGAACACCCGCTCGTAGCCGCCCGCGTAGTGCGAGACGTCGGTGGACGTGCCGCCCATGTCGAAGCCGATCACGTGGTCGAAGCCCGCCGCCTGCGACATCCGCGCCATGCCGACGATTCCGCCCGCCGGTCCGGAGAGGATCGCGTCCTTGCCGCGGAAGTGGCCCGCCTCGGCGAGGCCGCCGTTGGACTGCATGAACATCAGCCGCACGCCGCGCAGTCGACCCGCGACCTGCTGTACGTAGCGGCGCAGCACCGGCGAGAGATAGGCGTCGGTGACCGCGGTGTCGCCGCGCGGCACCAGCTTCATCAGGGGGCTGACCTCGCTGGACAGCGACACCTGCGGGAAGCCCGTGCGCTCGGCGAGTTCGCCGACGGCGATCTCGTGCGCCGGATGGAGATGGCTGTGCAGACAGACCACGGCCACGGCACGTACTCCGTCGTCGTAGGCGCGCCGCAGGAGCGGGGCGAGCGCGTCGAGGTCGGGGGCCCGCAGCACGGTGCCGTCGGCGGTGATCCGCTCGTCCACCTCGATCACCCGCTCGTACAGCGCCGAGGGCAGCGTGATCCTCCGGTCGAAGATGCGCGGGCGGTTCTGGTAGCCGATGCGCAGCGCGTCACGGAAGCCGCGGGTGATCAACAAGGCGGTGCGCTCGCCCTTTCGTTCCAGCAGGGCGTTGGTCGCCACGGTGGTCCCCATCCGCACCGCCTCGACGTCGGCGGCGGTGGCGCTCCGGCCTTCCGGCAGGCCGAGCAGCGCATGGATTCCGGCCACCGCGGCGTCGCTGTAGCGGGCCGGGTTCTCCGACAGCAGCTTGTGCGTGAGGAGTCCGCCGTCCGGTCGCCGGGCGACGATGTCGGTGAACGTGCCACCGCGATCGACCCAGAACTGCCACCGTCCACCAGCGCCGTCGCTCACGTCCGCTCCGTTCTGTCCCCGGCGGGCGTGTGCGCCCGCGGCCCGTACGACAGACCATACTGCGACACATCGGGATGAAACGGGCCGCTGAGGCCGAGGGGGCCGCAGCGCACTGCGCTCTTCCGAACGTGACGGCGGCGCTACTGGAGCCCTGGCGACGCTTCTCTCGGCGGTCGTCGGATCACTGCCGCTGCTCTACGTCGTCACCGTCCCGGTGCGCACGGCCGCTACACCGTTGCCAGACGTTGCCACGCCGCCAGACGCTGTGCCCCGCGTGATCGACTCGCGCCGCCGCAGCCGGAGATCATCACACGGGAGCTCGGGCACGGAACGAAACCCGTCCGCGCCCCACGCGGCTGCCGCTAGTCGCCGGAGCCGGCGCCCTTGCGCGTCAGGAGCACTCCTGCCGCGCTGAGTACGGCGAGGACGCCGGCCACGATGACGAACCAGACCGCGGTGGGAAGCCCGCCGTCGTCCTTCGGAGCCGCCGCGTCGTCGGCCTGCTCGGGAGACGGCTCGGCACTCTCGCCGCCGGAGGACTCCGGTGACCGCGTGGCCTCGCCTGACTCGGCGGGGGCCAGCTTCAGCACCGGTGCGGGCGTCTCCGGTTCCGGCTCGCCCTGCTGCGGCAGTTCGATCCACCGGTCGGTGCGGCCGTCGTCGTAGCTCTGGAGTGTCTTGAACGCCAGTTCCTCGGTGTCCGGCAGCCGGCGTACGGAGATCGAATAGACGGCGTTCCGCCCTACCTCGACCTCGGGCCCCTCCACGGTGTATCCGTCGCCGGAAGCCTTGAACTTCCAGTCGTCAGGGCCGTCTTCGTAGGTGACGTCCTTGGCGTCGATGCCTTCGGGCAGTGTCACCTCCAGCTTGGTGATTCCTGCGCTGTCGGACTCCGATTCGGCCTCGAAGGAGATGGTGACGTCCTTCGCGAGCGCGCGGGCGCCTTCGGACTCGACTTCGACATGTGCGGCGGCCGGGCCCGCGCCGGCTATCACGAGGACGGTCGTGGCCGCCGCCGCGAGGCCCACGCGCCCCGCGAGGGCCGCCTGAGACGTTCGGGACATGGTGATGCTCCAAGCATGTGGTGGAAGCGGGTGGCACCGGCCGCCCCATGGGTTCAGGCGATCTCGGACCCGTGCGGGGGCCCGCGACGTACCACCACATCCGCGAGCAGCGAGGGCTTCGCCGTCGACCGCTCCCGGCTCATGCCCGGTCGCGGAGCCGGTTCGGGCCGGCATCCGGCCGAAGTCCAGGCCCAGGCTGAGAACATGCGGCCGATCCCGGCCACGACGAGCGCGACGGCGCCGGCGCCGCCGTCCGCCACGGACCAGCACACGACGTCGGCGCGGTGCATCACGACGGCGATGACAAGCGCGACCAGTACATGCGCGACCGTCATCGCCGCCGAGTGCTGAATCCGTACGTGCCACGCCTCGTGCCCGGCGAGCAGTCCGCCGCCGTCCGCCGCGGACGCCGAATGGTGACCGTGACCGCGGGCGCTCGCGACGGGGGCAGGGTGCGTGACATGGAGCCCGCCGAGCACTTCGTGCAGCACCGCCTGCGCGGTCAGGCACGCAACGGTGACCACCGTGAGGGAACGCGGGCGCCGCGCGCCGAACAGGCCGACGGCGAAGAGCAGTCCGCCTGCCGCAACGACCCGCGGCCACGACACCGTCTGCCCGGACAGCAGACGGTGGGATGCCACCCCCAGCGCCAGGCCGACCAGGGCGAACAGTCCCGCCCGTACGGCAGCCGGCGGAGCCTCGCCCGGCGGGTCACCGTCCTGCCGGGCGGAAGTTCCTCGACGTGTGAGCGGCATGGCGGCCCATCATCGGCCATGACCCCCGGTACCGGAAGGCGAACCGATCGGCCCGCCGGTCAGTCGTGGGACGGCAGCCGCCCGATCCGGTGGTCGGCGACGCCGAGCGCCTCGTCCACCAGCCGCCGCAGGTGCCCATGACGCAACGCGTACACCACACGCCGTCCCTCCTTGCGCGTGGTCACCAGCCCCGCCAGACGCAGCCGGGCCAGGTGCTGACTGGCCGAGGTCCTGCTCGCCCCGCACGCCTGCGTCAGCGTGCCGACGTCCGCCTCTCCCTCTCCCAGGCGCCGCAACAGGGCCAGCCGTGTGCGGTCGGCCAGGAGCCCGAGCACCTCGGCAGCGACCGTGAGGCGCTCGCCGTCTCCCGGCTGCTGCGAACCCTGCGCTGCTGATAGATGCATGCGTGCGCTCATACGCACATAATGGTCCGACGGCACCGCGCTGTCCACGACGGCCGCGCGACCCGAGCAGCAGGAGACGACCTCGTGACCGGACACCACCCCAAGGGCAGCCACGGACACCGCGACGCATCGCCCGGCAGGCACCACGGGCCCGGGAACACCCCGCACGCCCACGGCCACGGAGACGGGGACGGGGACGGTCACGGCGGCGCACACGGAGCCGCCCGCGGTCACGGAGACGGGAAGGTTCACGGAGACGGGAACGGCCACGGAGACGGGAACGGCCACGACCGCGGACACAGCCGTCGGGCCCGAATCCGTCACCGGGCGTCCCATCTGCTGACCCCGCACGGCCACGAGTCCGCCGACAAGGTCGACGCGGCGATGGAGACCTCGCGGGAGGGCATGCGCACGCTGTGGCTGTCGCTCGCCGCCCTCGGACTGACCACCGTGATCCAGGCCCTCGTCGTGGCGCTGTCCGGTTCGGTGGCCCTGCTCGGCGACACCGTCCACAACGCGGCCGACGCCCTCACCGCCCTGCCGCTGGGCGTCGCCTTCGTCCTCGGCAGGCGCGCGGCGAACCGGCGCTACCCCTACGGTTACGGGCGGGCGGAGGACCTGGCGGGCATCGTCATCGTGATCACCATCGCCGCCTCGGCTGCGCTGGCGGCGTACGAATCCATCGACCGGCTGCTGCACCCGCGCGAGATCACTCACCTGTGGGCCGTTGCCGCCGCGGCGGTGACCGGTTTCGTCGGCAACGAGTGGGTGGCCCGCTACCGCATTCGCACCGGCCGCAGGATCGGCTCCGCGGCGCTCGTCGCCGACGGGCTGCACGCCCGTACCGACGGCTTCACCTCCCTCGCCGTCCTGCTCGGCGCCGGGGGTGCCGCGATCGGCTGGGGAGCGGCCGACGCCGTCGTCGGACTGCTCATCACCCTCGCCATCCTCGCCGTCCTCAAGGACGCCGCCCGCGAGGTCTTCCGCCGTCTGATGGACTCCGTGGACCCCCGGCTGATCGAAGCCGCCGAGGAGGCTCTGCACCGCGTCGAAGGCGTACGGGACACCGGGCAGGTCCGCATGCGCTGGATCGGCCACGCCCTACGCGCCGAGGCGGACATCGTGGTCGACCCGCACCTGACCGTGGTCCAGGCACACCGGCTCTCCGTGGCGGCCGAGCACGCCCTCATCCACGCGGTCCCCAGGCTGACCGCCGCGACCGTCCACACCGACCACGTCCCCGACGGCGACGCGGACCCCCACGCGCTCCTCGCCCACCACGCCCCAAGCTGACGCGCGCCCCTCAGGCCACCCGCCGCCGCTCCACGGACGCGGCGCGGTCAGAAGTTCTCCGCGAGCCACGCTCCCAGCCACAGGGCGGCGGCAAGCACCGCGAGTGTGCCGATCGCCCGGGTGATGCCGCGGCGTTTCATCCGCATCTCGTCCGTCCTCACCGGGGGGCATGCGGCTCTTACCGACGTTACGTACCGTCTCCACAGGCGCCTGTCCATACAGGAGAGCCGGGCGACGACAAGGGCCCGGGATCGCGGGAACGACGGCGCACATCGGCACGGCGGCACGGAGCACCAGGGCTCCACGGGCGAGGGCCGGTGAGAGGGGCCGGGCTTCGGCGTCTTTCCGTCTTTCCGTCCGCAGCCTGGCAGTTGAGGACTCCGAGGGGCGCTCAGTCGCACTCCGCGGAGCGGGGCACATCGTTGCCGAACTCGGTGAGCGCGCACATGGTCTCCAGTGAGACCTTCCAGGTGCCGTCCTGACGCACGGCACTGCCCTCCTCGGACGACTTCACCACTTCGCCACCGCGCATCAAGGTGTAGGTGAACTCCGCCTCGGTCGCGGAGTCGTAGCTCGTCCCCTCGACGCGTGAGCGCAACCGCTCAGCGCCCTCATCGTGAGCGAAGGCTTCGATCATCAGCGCCTGCGTCTGCCCGTCCTCCACCGCGGCCACCTTCTCCTTCACGCTCCGGTCCGGGGAGAAGAGGGTCTCCCAGTTCTCGGTGAGCTGAGCCGTGGCACGTGCCGTGTCCTCGGGAGCGGTGGCCGTCGTCGAGGGCGCCGAGGGCGATGAGGAGCTGGACGCACTGCTGCGGGGAGGGGACGGCGCCGACGCGCGGGACGACGGGGACGAGCTCGGCTTCCTCGGGGGCTTCTCGTCCCCGGAGCAGCCTGCGCACAGCACAAGCACGACGGTGAGAGCGACGGCGCCCGCACTGCGCGGAATCGCCTCGGACATGGCACTCCCCTCGCAGGATCACCGTGCAGATCTACCCGCCGTCGCACTACGCATGTGCGCCGTCGACATGACAGCAAGGGCGGAACAACCCGGGGTCGGATGCTCCCGACCGGCCAAGTGATCACGGCACTCAGACCGTGGAGCTCCCCGCCCGGCCGGGTCGCCGGGCGGAGCCACGCATCGCACGGGAAACTCGTGGACCTTCCGGGAGCCCGTACTCGACGCCCCCGTACGGCCGTTGAACGACCTGCACTCCGAACTTAGGGGAACGCTCAGGCAGTTGGCCCGGCCCACCGGCTACCTGGCGCCGACCCTAGAGCAGCGGTACGGCTGTCCACTGGTCTCCGGCTCGCAGTGCCGCGCACAGCGCGGGGTGCGGGCCGCTCCCGGGCTGGTTGGTCAGTGGTAGGCGTGAACGACGGCGTGCCCCTTGCCTCGCCCGATCATCCACTTGTTGACGGGCGTGGTGATCACGAAAGCGACCGCGAAGCCCCCGAGGAGCGAGGACCAGAACAGTCCGTCGGACAGGTGGGCGTCCAAGGCCCCGGGAGTCACAGCGATGATCCCGTTGTCCACCAGCTCCATGACGGCGATGGAGACGGTGTCGGCGGCGAGCGCCACACGGACGGCCGCCTTGAAGCTCACGCCTGCTCTGCGGACCGCGTACAAGGTGAAGGAGTAGCCGAAGACGAACGCCAGGGCGATCGCCAGGACCATCGTGGGAACGTTGCCCCACAGCAGGGCGGTACCGACAGCCATACCGACGATCTCGCCGATGGCGCAGCCCGTCAGGCAGTGCAGTGTCGCCTGCGAAGCGGTCCGCCAGGAGGAGCCCGCCCTCGCGTGCCCGGAGGGCTCGTGACCGGCGTGCGGAGCCTGGGTGTGACGGTTTGCATTCATGAGGTCCTCCGTCGGACATGTGCCGATGCCTGTCGTACACCACGGCAACGATATACCCCCGAGGGGTATTCCCTTTCGCTCTCCGGGCGTCCCCGCCTCGTCAGAAGGGACCCGTGGGCTGCTGCGGTGCCGTCGCCCCTCCGACCGCGCCCTGGTGACGATCAGGTCCGATCTCTTCCGGGACTTCGTGTACGACTGGGCCTTGGCGTACGACTGGGGCCTTGGCGTACAACGTGGCGGCGCTTCCGCCGGGCGGCGGCCGGGCTGCTGAACCCGTCGATCGCCGGAGACGCGAGGGCCTTGTCAGCGGCGCTCGCCGTCGGCGACCGCCTGCGGCCGTGACGCCTCCGCCCCGTGACTTATGCGGAAGCCGGAGGCGCAGTGGCAGGCGCCTGGCACGCGCTCCGCCCCGTCGCCGGTTCACACCAGCGCGACGACCAGAACGACGACGCCGACGACCGACAGCACGGCGCGCACGGCGTGCCCGGACTCCCAACGGGTACGCAGCGTGGTCCACTCCACGGGGCCCTCTCCTGCCGGCTCCCGGCGCCGCGCCGCGAACGAGAAGAAGCGCCTGCTGAACCGGTCGAGGTCCTCGCCCGCCAGCCAGAACCCGTTCACGGGGTGCACTCGCAGCCAGTAGACCGCCTGCATCCCGACGAGGGCCGCGAGCCCGGTCGCGCGCAACGTGAAGTCCGCGCTCGCCGCCTCGGTCAGCGCCAGAGCGACCGCGGCCATGATGACGGCCGGCACCTCGCTCATGCCCGCGACGGTGAATCCCGGGGAGTAGATCCGCTGGACTGCGAAGTAGTGATCGCGGTCCAGACGCAGCTTGCCGGGCAGTTCCAGCGCGTGGGCAAGAGCAGGAGCCATCACCACAGCCGCCGACAGCGCGGCAACAGCCCCGACCACATCCGTCATGACGCCGTCCTCCCGTGTCTTCCCGGACTGCTGACTCCCGGCACGGGTCCGGGTTGTCGCGGGCCGGTCGGCGAAACCTGCCGCGGCGGCCCAAGCGCAGGCGGCGACCGCCACCCCTGACGCCTGGCTCCCGCCCGCGCCGCTGCGAGACGAACGCTCTCGGTGAGCGATGCCAAGTTGCCGGAGCGGGCGACTACTTCGGCCAGGGGCCGCGCAACCGGAGGGGACGCGGCGGCGCCACATCACCGTGGGAGTGCCGCTGGCGTGACGGCGCGGGCGCCGGACCGGACTCCTGCCGATTCCTGTTCACGCTGCGTTCTCGAGGTGCTTCTGTCTCCGCGTCAGGGACACGTTAGGATCACGCCATGGTTACGGCCCGGTCGCTGCGCGGTGTGCCGCGAGTCCGCTGGTCAGCGGGGTCACGGCGTCTGCTGTTGGTGGCCATGCTGCTGTTCGGCCTTCTCTACGGGCACGGGGTCAGCGCTGAGGGCGTCGTCGGCCATCTCTCTCCCGCAAGTGCGGCGGCCGCCGCGTCAGTTGACGCGCATGAGCCCGGCGGCGCTGTGGACGACGGCCATGCGAAGCCGGGGGCGACCACCGGCCAGGACGACCACGAGCATGACCCCTCGCACCCCATGCAGGAGTGCGTGCCGGGCCAGCCGCAGCCGGGTCCGGGAGTGCATGCCCCTTGCCTCTCCCCGCGCCTGGAAGGAACTGCCTTCTCCACGCAGCCCTCTTGGGCGCCTGCCCGACGTGGGGGCGTCTCTGCTCACCCGTGGCCGCGGGACATCACGGCATCAGCCGTGATGCGGATGTAGCCTCCGGCGGTTCTCCGCGGGGCGCCGTGCCCGAAGCCTGTCGACTGCCGTCAACCGGGTCGTGGCACACGCGAGTTCACACCATGCGGCCGCCCGCCGCT
Source organism: Streptomyces marispadix (assembly GCF_022524345.1). Lineage (NCBI taxonomy): Bacteria > Bacillati > Actinomycetota > Actinomycetes > Kitasatosporales > Streptomycetaceae > Streptomyces > Streptomyces marispadix. The sequence continues at coordinate 3,260,162 of NZ_JAKWJU010000002.1, forward strand.
CATGCGGCACCGGCTGTCCCGGCGCCCCCGTCCTTTCGCCATGTATCCCGTCGTCTTCCAGCCCCCGGGGCGGGAGACGGTCGCTTCGCGGAGGCACTGTGCCGTTCCCCCTCGATGCCCGCAGGGCTCACCCTGCCCTGGCTTGGCGTCGCCGCCTTCTCGCTCTTCTCCTGAGCGGTCTGTTCCTGGCGGCCTTCGACTGCGGAGTCCTCCTCCACGGTCCCGAGCACTCCCATGGCCCGGGCCATGGGAGTTCCCCTGCGGCCACTGCCGAAGTCTCAAGCGGCGATGTGGCCGCGGCCCATAAGGCGCCCCCCTTCGGGGAGTCCTGCTCGCTGCTCGGAGCCGACGACGAGGAGGGTCGCAACGAAGCCCGGCCGGGCCCGCCGACGCTGACTGCTCCTCCGGCCGCGGCGGCACGGGTCGCCGCCGCCGTCACTCCGAGCACGACGCGGCCACCGCCCGCGGACATCGCCGACCACGCTCGCTCCGGCCGTTCCAGACTCACCGCCGTGTGCAGGTGGCGGATTTAGGCCGGCTTCGACGCAGCCGCACGAGGCGACTGCCGCGTGCCGCCGTGAAGGGACACAGCCTCCTGGCCGTGCCCCCGGCGGCCGGTGCGCGAGATGAGCACCCGATGCCCATCATCGAATGAGAGCGGAACATGCCTTCCCAGACCACTGACATCACACCCCCCGCCCGCTCTGCCCTCTCCGGGCTTGTCGGCAACACCCCCGTCCTTCACATCTCCGAGCCGCTCGCCTGTGGCGGGCGCGGATTCTGGGCGAAGCTGGAGGGCTTCAACCCCGGAGGGATCAAGGACCGTCCTGCCCTGCACATGGTCGAGCGCGCCCGTGCACGAGGCGATCTGCGTCCCGGCGCCCGCATCGTCGAATCCACCAGCGGCACCCTCGGCTTGGGCCTCGCCCTTGCCGGCATGGTCTACGGACACCCCGTCACGCTGGTCACCGACCCGGGTCTGGAAGCCTCCATGACGCGGCTGTTGACCGCCTACGGAGCCCGGGTCGACGTCGTCGGCGAGCCGCATCCCACCGGCGGGTGGCAGCAGGCCCGCCGGGACCGCGTGGACCGACTGCGCTCGCAGCACCCGCAGTCGTGGTGCCCGGACCAGTACAACAACCCCGACAACACCTCCGCCTACACGCCCCTCGCGCTGGAGATGGCCTCCGAGCTGGGTCACATCGACGTGCTGGTGTGCAGCGTGGGAACAGGCGGCCACTCCGCGGGCGTCTCCCGCGTGCTGCAACAGCTCTACCCGGGGCTGAAGTTGGTCGGCGTGGACACCATCGGTTCGACGATCTTCGGGCAGGCCGCCCGGCCGCGGCTGATGCGCGGCCTGGGTTCCAGCATCTACCCTCGCAACGTCGCCTACGACCGCTTCAGCGAAGTGCACTGGGTGGCCCCGGGCGAGGCGGTGTGGACCTGCCGCCAACTGGCCAACTCCCACTACGCCACCGGCGGCTGGAGCGTCGGCGCGGTCGCCCTGGTCGCCGGGTGGCTGGCCCGTACGCTGCCCGCCCGGACCAGGATCGCGGCGATCTTCCCCGACGGCCCGCAGCGCTATCTGGGGACGGTCTTCGACGACGACTACTGCGCCGCCCACGGACTGCTCGACGAGCCCCCCGCACCCGAGCCGGAGGTGATCGGCCGCCCGGACGAGAAGGACGTCACCCGCTGGTCCCGGTGTACCACCGTCGTCGACCCCCTGGCTCTCTCCCCCAGGCCCCAGCGGGGGGCCAGGGCGTCGGCCTGCGCCCGGAAGCGGCCGCACACGAGCCCGAAGACGCCGACGTGACGGGACCGGAGGAGGAGGGCCGATGAGGGGCGTCATCGCGCAGACCCGCTCCTACGAGCGCAGCACGCAACTGCTGATGGCCAACCAGTTCACCATCAACTTCGGCTTCTACATGCTGATGCCGTACCTGGCCTCGCACCTGTCGGGAACGCTCGGCCTGGCCGGGTGGCTGGTCGGACTCGTCCTGGGCATCCGGAATTTCAGCCAGCAAGGCATGTTCCTCGTGGGCGGCACTCTGGCCGATCGGCTCGGCTACAAGCCGCTGATCGTCGCCGGCTGCGTACTGCGCACCCTCGGCTTCGCCACCCTGGGCCTGGTGGACTCCGTGCCCGCCCTCCTGGCGGCGTCGGCGGCGACAGGACTGGCCGGGGCGCTGTTCAATCCGGCCGTCCGCGCGTACCTCGTCGCGGATGCCGGGCCGCGGCGGATCGAAGCCTTCGCGCTGTTCAACATCTACTACCAGGCCGGAATCCTGCTCGGCCCGATGGTGGGCATGCTGCTGACCGGCATCGACTTCCGGGTCACCTGCCTGGTCTCCGCCGGGATCTTCACCTTGCTGAGCATCGTGCAGATCCGGGCGCTGCCCGCCCGCCGGGGCAACGACGCGAAGGACAGCCACGGCGGACGGCAGGAGAGCGTGCTGGCCCAGTGGCGCAGCATCGTGGCCAATCCTTCGTTCCTGCTCTTCTCCACCGCCATGATCGGCTTCTACGTCATGCAGTTCCAGGTCTATCTCGCACTGCCGCTCGAGGTACGGCGGCTGGGAGGCCAGGGAGCGTTCGGCACCGCCGCGGTGGCGTTGCTCTTCGCCGTCTCCGGACTGAGCACCATCCTCGGCCAGACCAGGATCACCGCATGGTGCAAGACGCGGATGGCGCCGGGCCAGGCCCTCACCCTGGGGCTGCTGACGATGGGGGCGGCGTTCGTCCCGCTGCTGGCGGCGACGGCGATTCCCGTGCCGGACGGCGGAGTCGGCCGCTGGCTGCTGGCGGCGGTGCCCCCGACCCTCGCCGCCTGGCTGCTGGCCATCGGGACGATGATCGCCTATCCCTTCGAGATGGACACCATCGTCCGCCTCTGCAGGGACCGGCTCGTAGCGACCCATTACGGGCTCTACAACACCATCTGCGGCATCGGGATCACGCTCGGGAATCTACTGACCGGAGGGGCGCTGGACGCCGCCCGCGCGGCCGGTATCGCCGCGATCCCCTGGGCCGCGCTGCTCGCGGTCGGCGTCGCCTGCGGCGCGGCCCTGTACGGACTGCACCGCTCAGGCCGCCTCGCGACCCCTGCGGCAGCCGTACCGCCCGAACCCGCGGCCACGTCCTCGTAGACCGGCAGGGATGAGGGGGCGGGCGGTGCGATCACCGCCCGCCCCTGGGACGCATCTTCCGGGCACCTATCGCGCGCCGTCCCGTACCAGGGTCACGACCCGTACGAGCCTCCTCATCGCAACTGGTGGAGTCACCACCGACCCGTGAAGAGGCCGCACGCCTTGAAGCCCGGCCCGGCCCCGAGGAGTTGACCGGACGTGAACACCGACCGGCTACCCGGCACTCACCCCGGCCTGATCAACTCCGGCCGCAGCAACTGAAGATCATCAAGCGGGGCCCGCGCTGAGGACATCGTCCCAGCACGGGCCCTTATGGGTAGAAAAGGCCGATACGTGGCATATCGCGCAGCTCAAAGGACGGTTGACGCCTCGCTCAACGAGAAACGGGCCCCTGCCAATGATTTCGTCACTGGCAGAGACCCGTTCCGTCGGTGTCTCTCTGTGCGCGAGGGGGGAGTTGAACCCCCACGTCCTTTCGGACACTGGAACCTGAATCCAGCGCGTCTGCCTATTCCGCCACCCGCGCATCGGGTGCCTCCCACCTGAGCGGGAGAGCGGTCGACGGGGCTCCGCGGAGCGCCTGCCGACGTCCAAAAGATTAGCACGCTGGCCGTGGTGGCTTCACATCCGTATCAGCGCCGCAGGTGTGTGCGCGACTACGGGACACTGGCTTCGGGGAGACCGCGATCCATGCGAGGGTGTGACGGCGTGCGGGCGGAAGCACGCGGGATGTGAGAGGTGACACTCCTGCGTCGGGCCCCACAGGGGAACCACCCGCTACCGCCGCGCGTGGATACGATCAGTAAGCAGTACCGGACCGACGTACGAACAGAGCACGGGCGCCCCCGGGTGACACTGGAGGCGCACTAGAGCCGAGGGCATCTGGGAAGGAGGTGCAACGTGGGAGTTCTGAAGCGCTTCGAGCAGCGGCTCGAGGGTCTGGTCAACGGCACCTTCGCGAAGGTGTTCAAGTCCGAAGTCCAGCCTGTGGAGATTGCCGGCGCCCTCCAGCGTGAGTGCGACAACAACGCGACGATCTGGAACCGCGACCGCACGGTCGTGCCCAACGACTTCATCGTCGAACTGAGCGCACCCGACTACGAGCGCCTCAGCCCGTACTCCGGCCAACTGGGCGACGAACTGGGCGGAATGGTACGCGACTACGCGAAGCAGCAGCGCTACACCTTCATGGGATCGGTCAAGGTCCACCTGGAGAAGGCCGACGAACTCGACACGGGGCTCTACCGCGTACGCAGCCGCACCCTCGCCTCCAGCGCCTCGCAGCAGCCGCAGCGCGCGGGCGGCGCACCCAACAACGCCTATGGCGGCCAAGGCGGTTACCCGCCGGGCCCCGGGCCTTCCGGCGCACCGCCGATGCCCGCGGGGCCGCCTCCCGGTTACGCCCCCGGCTCCGGCGGCGGCGCGATGCCCCGTGCGGAGACGAGGCGTTGGATCGAGATCAACGGCAACCGCCACCAGATCTCCCGCCCCACGCTCGTTCTCGGCCGAAGCACCGAGGCCGACGTGCGGGTCGACGATCCCGGAGTCTCGCGCCGCCACTGCGAGATCCGTGCCGGAGACCCGGCCTCGATCCAGGATCTCGGATCCACCAACGGCATCGTGGTGGACGGACAGCACACCACTCGCGCTACGCTCCGCGACGGCTCACGCATCGTCGTGGGCAGCACCACGATCATTTACCGGCAAGCCGAAGGGTGAAGCGGGGGCATGTCAGAGCTGACCCTCACGGTCATGCGGCTGGGTTTTCTCGCCGTACTGTGGCTGTTCGTCATCGTGGCCGTGCAGGTCATCCGCAGCGATCTGTTCGGTACGCGCGTGACGCAGCGCGCGGCACGGCGGGCCGAGGGCCAGCGGCCCCAGCAGCGCCAGCAGCCCCCGAGGCAGCAGGGGGGCGCCGCGGCGGCGGCGGGCGCGGGCGGAACGCACCGAGCAAGCTCGTCGTCACAGAAGGGTCGTTGACCGGTACCACGGTCGCCCTCCAGGGGCAGACGATCACGCTCGGCCGTGCTCACGACTCCACAATCGTGCTGGATGACGACTACGCCTCCAGCAGGCATGCCAGGATCTACCCGGACCGTGACGGCCAGTGGATCGTCGAGGATCTCGGGTCCACCAACGGCACGTATCTCGACCGGACCCGACTCACCACACCGACGCCGATCCAGCCCGGAGCGCCGATCCGTATCGGCAAGACGGTCATCGAGCTGCGGAAGTAGTTACAGATCATGACGACCGGAGGGTGGGCACCGTGCGGATGTATCCGGAGCCGACGGGCGAGGTGCGCATGAGTCTGTCACTGCGCTTCGCCGCCGGATCTCACGACGGCATGATCCGGGACCACAACGAGGACTCCGGATACGCCGGCCCGCGCCTGCTCGCGGTCGCCGACGGCATGGGCGGGCAGGCCGCGGGAGAGGTCGCCAGCTCCGAGGTGATCTCCACCATCGTCCAACTCGACGAGGACATCCCCGGATCGGACATCCTCACCTCCCTCGGCGTCGCCGTGCAGCGCGCCAACGACCAACTGCGCGTCATGGTCGAGGAGGACCCGCAGCTCGAAGGCATGGGCACCACGCTCACCGCGCTGCTGTGGACCGGACGCACGCGCTCGGGCTCGTACACGTAGGGGACTCGCGCGCGTATCTGCTGCGCGACGGTCAGCTCACGCAGATCACCCAGGACCACACCTGGGTGCAGAAGCTCGTCGACGAGGGCCGGATCACCGAGGAGGAAGCCACCACCCACCCGCAGCGCTCACTGCTGATGCGCGCGCTGGGCAGCGGCGACCACGTCGAACCCGACCTGTCCATCAGGGAAGTGAGAGCCGGGGACCGCTACCTCATCTGCTCCGACGGGCTGCCCACGGTCGTCAGTCCGCAGACCATCGAGGAAGCCCTCGCCAGCTACCAGGGCCCGCAGGAGACCGTGCAGGAGCTGATCCAGCTCGCGCTGCGCGGCGGCGGCCCCGACAACATCACGTGCATCGTCGCGGACGTCGTCGACGTCGACGAGAACGACGCTCTCGGGCGGCAGTTGAACGACACCCCGGTCGTCGTCGGCGCGGTCGCAGAGTCGCAGACGCCGCTCGGCGGTGCCGGTGCGATGAGTACGCCCGCCGCGCGAGCCGCCGAACTCGGCCGCAGCGCGGGCCAGTCCGTGCCGCCGCAGAACCCCGGGGGCGAGGGCTTCGGGCCGCCCGGCAGCGGCAACCTGGCCGGTCCGCCCGGGGGCAGCTTCGGCACGTACACCGAGGACGACTTCGTCAAGCACGGCGGCGGCAGGAAGTGGCTGCGCCGGTCGGTGTGGATCGCGCTCGTCGCCATCGTCGTCGGCGGCGGCCTCTACGGCGGTTACCGCTGGACCCAGACCCAGTACTACGTCGGCGCCAACGACGACCACATCGCGCTCTACCGGGGCATCAGCCAGGAGTTGGCGGGCATCAGCCTGCACGAGGTCTACCAGGACCGCCCCGGAGTCGAACTCAAGTACCTGCCGGGCTACCAGCGCAACCAGGTGCGCGAGACCATCGCGGCCAGCAGCTCCGGCGAAGCACGCGACAAGGCCGACGAGTTGGAGGCTCAGGCCGAGGTCTGCCGGATCGTCGCCGAGCAGCGCGTCCAGCCCCCGGCCGACGAGGGCAAGAAGAAGGACGAGCCGGACAAGCAGGGCGACGCCGGCAAGAAGCCGTCAGAGGGCGCCGGTTCGGCCAACGAGCCCGGCGACGGCAAGGGCCAGGCGAGCGACTCCCCGTCGCCGTCGCCCAGCCCGAAGCTCTCGGAGAAGCAGCAGCAGCTCGCCAAGCAGTGCACCGCGCCGTAGGGGGGCTCCGGCAGCTATGAGCAGCAACATCATGACCAACACCGGCAGCAATACGACGGTCTCCCCGGGGGGCCTTCCCAGCCGCCGCAACACCGAGCTGGCGCTGCTGATCTTCGCCGTGCTCATCCCCGTCTTCGCCTACGCCAACGTCGGGCTCGCCAAGGACGGCGAACTCCCGGCCGGAATGCTGGGTTACGGCGCGGGCCTGTGCCTGCTCGCCGGCGTCGCGCACATGGTCGTCAGGCGCTGGGCCCCGTACGCGGACCCGCTGATGCTGCCGATCGCCACGCTGCTCAACGGCATGGGCCTCGTGCTGATCTACCGGCTCGACCTCGAACCGCTGCCGGGCGGCGCCGCGGCGCCCACGCAGCTCATGTGGTCGACGCTCGGCGTCGGGCTGTTCGTCGCGGTACTGGTCTTCCTCAAGGACCACCGCGTGCTCCAGCGCTACACGTACATCTCGATGGTGACGGCGCTGATCCTGCTGATCCTTCCCGTGTTCTTCCCGGCCCGCTTCGGCGCCCGGATCTGGATCACGATCCCCGGCGTCGGCTCGTTGCAGCCGGGCGAGTTCGCGAAGATCATCATCGCGGTCTTCTTCGCCGGCTACCTCATGGTCAAGCGCGACGCACTCGCGCTCGCCAGCCGCCGCTTCATGGGCCTGTATCTGCCGCGCGGCCGCGACTTGGGCCCGATCCTCGTGATCTGGGGACTGTCGGTCCTCATCCTCGTCTTCGAGACCGACCTCGGCACCTCGCTGCTGTTCTTCGGTCTCTTCGTCGTGATGCTCTACGTCGCCACGGAGCGCACGAGCTGGATCGTCTTCGGGCTCGGGCTGACCGTCGTGGGCGCCGTCGCCGTCGCCAGCTTCGAGCCGCATGTGCAAAGCCGCGTGGACGACTGGCTCGACCCCATGCAGGCGTTCCAGAACGGGTCGGAGCAGCCCGCGCAGGCGCTGTGGGCCTTCGGCTCCGGCGGAGTGCTCGGCTCCGGGCTCGGGCAGGGCTTCTCGCGGCTCATCGGCTTCGCCGCCAAGAGCGACTACATCTTCGCCACCGTCGGCGAGGAACTCGGCCTCGCCGGTGTGATGGCCATGCTGCTGCTGTACGGGCTGCTCGTGGAGCGCGGCATCCGCACCTCCCTCGCCGCCCGCGACCCCTTCGGCAAGCTTCTCGCCGTCGGCCTCTCCGCAGCCTTCGGCATCCAGGTCTTCGTCGTCGCGGGCGGCGTGATGGGCCTCATCCCGCTCACCGGTATGACGATGCCGTTCCTCGCGCAGGGCGGTTCGTCCGTCATCGCCAACTGGGCGCTCGTGGCGATCCTGTTGAAGATCAGCGACACGGCACGGCGGCCCGCCCCGGCACCGGCTCCCTCGCCGGACGCCGAGATGACCCAGGTGGTACGCCCATGAGCCCGGCCCCGGACGCGAGGACCGCCCCGTACACGAAGGCCGTGTTCAAGAAGGCCCCGTACGCCACCCCGTACGAGACGGCCCTCTCGGACATGACCCCCTCGGACATGACCGCCACGAACCCGACCGCGCACGTGAACCGGCTACCCGCACGAGGTGATGCACAGTGAACAAGCCACTGCGCCGGATCGCGATCTTCTGCGGCCTGCTGGTGCTCGCCCTGCTGGTACGCGACAACTGGATCCAGCTCGTCCAGGCCGACGAACTCAAGACCGATCCCAAGAACCGACGCGTCGCCATCGCGCGCTACTCCCAGCCGCGGGGCAACATCATCGTCGACGGCAAGTCGATCACCGGCTCGACCGACACCAAGAGCGGCGACTTCCGCTACAAGCGCACGTACAAGAACGGCCCGATGTGGTCGCCGGTCACCGGCTACGCCTCGCAGGCCTTCGGCGCGAACCAGCTCGAAGCCCTCAACGACGGCATCCTCACCGGCGACGACGACCGGCTCTTCTTCAACCGCACCATCGACATGCTCACGGGCAAGCCGCAGAAGGGCGGCAACGTCGTCACGACGCTCAACGCCAAGGCGCAGAAAGCCGCGTTCGAGGGCCTCGGCGACAAGAAGGGCGCCGTCGCGGCGATAAACCCCAAGACCGGCGCCATCCTCGCTCTCGCCAGCACCCCGTCCTACGACCCGTCCTCGATCGCCGGGAACGGAGACTCCGACACCGACGCGTGGTCGAAGCTCCAGAAGAACAAGAACGAGGACGAGCCGATGCTCAACAGGGCGCTGCGGCAGACCTATCCGCCCGGCTCCACCTTCAAGGTCGTAACGGCCGCCGCGGGTCTGGAGAGCGGCGAGTACGACCTGGACAAGGCGACCGACACCCCTGACCCGTACCAGCTCCCGGACTCGACGACCAAGCTCGGCAACGAGGGCAACATCCCCTGCGAGAACGCCACGGTGCGCAACGCGCTGCGCTTCTCCTGCAACACCGTCTTCGCGAAGATGAGCAACAGCATCGGCAACGAGGAAATGATCAAGACGGCGGACAAGTTCGGCTTCAACGACAAGGAGCTGGACACCCCCGTCCGTGCCGCCGAGAGCGTCTACCCCGAGGACAACAAGCCGCAGAACGCCATGGCCGGCATCGGCCAGGCCAGCAACCGCGCCACCCCTCTCCAGATGGCCATGGTCGCCTCCGCGGTCGCCAACAACGGCTCGCTGATGAAGCCGTACATGGTCGACCAGCTCGTCGCCCCGAACCTCAACGTCGTCGAGCAGCACAAGCCGACCGAGATGAGCCAGCCGGTCTCCTCCGAGAACGCACAGAAACTCCAGCAGGGCATGGAGACCGTGGTACAGAAGGGCACCGGCACCAGCGCGCAGATCCCGGGCGTCACCGTCGGCGGCAAGACGGGCACCGCCCAGCGCGGCGAGAACAACAGCGAGAACCCGTATGCGTGGTTCATCTCATACGCGAAGGACAAGAACGGTGAGGCTCCCGTGGCCGTGGCCGTCGTCATCGAGGGCTCCGACACTCTCCGCAGCGACATCGCGGGAGGCAAGCTCGCCGCCCCCGTCGCCAAGGACGTGATGAACGCAGTGCTCGAGGACCAGGGATGACGAATCCGACACCGGCCGACGCCCGTGCACACCGCGGTCCGGAAGTCCCCGCGGCGGCCCCGCGAGAGGTGACCGAAACTCCCGCGCGGGCACGGCAAATGGTGACGTCCGTCACCTCACTCACGACCGACCCGCACGTGTGGGCGGGTACCGTATCCCGAGCAGCACACCGCCGTGCCGTACGTCAGATACGGGCCCGGACGAACGGAGAGGGCTGGAGACTATGGAAGAGCCGCGTCGCCTCGGCGGCCGGTACGAGCTGGGCTCGGTGCTCGGCCGCGGCGGCATGGCCGAGGTGTACCTCGCCCATGACACGCGCCTGGGCAGGACCGTCGCGGTCAAGACGCTCCGCGTCGACCTGGCTCGTGACCCCTCGTTCCAGGCCCGCTTCCGCCGAGAGGCACAGTCGGCCGCGTCGCTGAACCACCCGGCCATCGTCGCTGTCTACGACACCGGCGAAGACTATGTGGACGGCGTCTCCATTCCGTACATCGTGATGGAGTACGTCGACGGCTCCACCCTCCGCGAACTGCTGCACTCCGGGCGCAAACTGCTGCCGGAGCGCGCGATGGAGATGTGCGTCGGCATCCTCCAGGCGCTGGAGTACTCGCACCGCAGCGGCATCGTCCACCGCGACATCAAGCCCGCCAACGTCATGCTCACCCGCACCGGCCAGGTCAAGGTCATGGACTTCGGCATCGCGCGTGCGATGGGCGACTCCGGCATGACGATGACGCAGACCGCCGCCGTCATCGGCACCGCCCAGTACCTCTCCCCGGAGCAGGCCAAGGGCGAACAGGTCGACTCCCGCTCGGACCTGTACTCCACGGGCTGCCTGGTCTACGAACTCCTCACCAATCGGCCGCCGTTCGTGGGCGACTCCCCCGTGGCCGTGGCCTATCAGCATGTGCGTGAGGATCCGCAGCCGCCGACCGTCTTCGATCCCGAGATCTCGCCCGACATGGACGCGATCGTGATGAAGGCGCTGATCAAGGACCCGGACTACCGGTACCAGAGCGCCGACGAGATGCGTGCCGACATCGAGGCGTGCCTCGACGGCCAGCCCGTCGCGGCGACCGCGGCCATGGGCGCCGTCGGCTACGGCGGCTACCCCGACGACCAGCCCACCACGGCGCTGCGTGCGCAGGACGCCCAGACCTCGATGATGCCGCCCGTCCGCGACGACAACGGCGGCTACTACGACGACGGCGGCAGGGGCGGCGGCCGGCGCCGGGGGCAGGACCGCAGCAACCTCTCCACCATCCTGCTCGTGCTCGCGGCGATCTTCATTCTCGTCGGAGCGATCTTCATCGGCAGGACGCTGTTCAGCAATCCCGGCGACACCACGAACGTGCCGAACCTCGCCGGGGAGAGCTACGCCCAGGCCAAGGAGCTGGCGGCGAACGGCGGCTTCAAGGTCACCAAGGGCGGCAGCAAGTTCTGCGATCAGAAGAAGAACACCGTCTGCGACACCGACCCCAAGCAGGGTTCGAAGATCGACAGGGGCGACACCGTCACCCTGAACATGTCCAAGGGCCCGCGTCCGGTGCAAGTCCCGGACGTGGAGGGGAAGTCGTTCCCCAACGCCAAGCAGGAGCTGGAGTCCGCCGGCTTCGAAGTGCGCCGCAAGAACCAGGAGTCCGACGAGACGCCGGGCACCGTACTGACGCAGAACCCGCCCGGCGGCGGCAAGGCGCCGAAGAAGTCGACGATAGTCCTGACCGTCGCGCAGGAGCAGACGACGGCCGTTCCCAACGTCGTTGGCCAGCAGTTCGACGCGGCACAGCAGTTGCTGGAGGACCGCGGCTTCGAGGTGGCACGCAAGGAGCAGGACGCCCCCGACAAGGCCGCGGGCGAGGTACTCGCCCAGGACCCGGCCGCCAACGAGGAGGCCAAGGCCGGCGACCAGGTCACGCTGACCGTGGCCAAGGCTCCCGACAACCAGCCCGCGACCGTCCCGGACGTCACCAACAAGCTTGTGGCGGACGCCCGTAAGACGCTGGAGGAGGCGGGCTTCCAGGTGCAGGTGCAGGGAGCGCCCGACGAGAACGACGCGACCGTCCTCACCACCAACCCGCCCGCCAACACCCAGGGCAAGAAGGGCGACACCGTCACCATCTTCGCCCAGCCGGGGAAGCCGGGCGACGACGGCGGTGACGACGGCGACGACGGGATCTTCGGAGGCCCGGACGGGCTGGCCCCCAGCAAGGGCACCAAGAGAAAGCACTAGTGGAGCGGCACCGGGGCCCGGCGCCTTACTGACACCGGGCACCGGGCGCCCCCGGCGCACTTGAACGCGCCCCCGCGGCATCGGCTGCTGGGGGCGCGTTCATGTGTGTACGGATGTCGTGCGTGTACGGATGTCGCGTGCGTACGGGTGTCAGTACGGATGTGGGGCGCGGCGGAGGCCGCCCGTCTTCTCGACTCAGGGCATCTCGACTCAGGGGCCTCTCAACTCATGTGTGCGCAGCCGCAGTTGACTGCCCGTCCGTCAGCGCAGTTCCTCCGGCGGCGTACGGTCCGCGTCCACGTCCACCGTGCGCTCCAGCTCCCCCCACACCACGTACCGGTACTTGGAGGTGAAGACCGGCGTGCACGTCGTCAGCGTGATGTAGCGACCGTCGGTCTTCTTGCCGGAGCCCTCGGGCACCGGATCGAGCACGTCCACGTTGTACTTCGACGTACGCGGCAGGATCGAGAAGACCTTGTAGACGAACCACGTGTTCTTCGTCTCGAAGACGATCGCGTCGCCCTTCTCGATCTTGTCGATCCTGTGGAACTTCGCGCCGTGCCCGTCGCGGTGGGCGGCCAGGGCGAAGTTGCCCGACTGGTCCTGCGGCATCGCCGAGCGGACCGGCTTCGTGTAGTACCCCGCCGCTCCCTTGTTCAGCTCCTTCGCGTCGGTGCCCTTCATCACCAGCACATCGTCCGGCGACATCGACGGCACATGGAGAAAGCCGATGCCGTCCTTGGTGTCGAGGGCGCCCGGAGTGCGGTCGCGCAGCCAGCTCTCACGGACCTTGTCGCCCGCGCGCTTGGAGTCCCGCTCGGCCAGCACGTTCGTCCACCACAGCGAGTAGACGACGAAGAGCGCGAGCACCACGCCCGCGGTGATGAGGAGTTCACCGGCGAAGCCGACAACGGCGGAGAGACGGCGACGGCGTGCGCGGCGTCCGCGCCGGGACGCCGGATGAGGCTGCGGGGAGGACGACTCGGCGCCGCCGGGCCCCCCGCCCCTGTCGTGTTCGGTCTGTGACACCGCTGTCCCGCCCCGTTTCTGCCGTCCCCTACTCGACCAGAGCGTCCGGTTTGCCCTTGCTGCGCGGACGCTCCTCGACCATTTTGCCCCAGACGATGAGCCGGTATTTCGACGTGAATTCGGGCGTGCACGTGGTCAACGTGACGTAGCGGCCCGGCTTTCGGAAACCGGAACCCTGCGGAACGGGCTCGATCACACTGGTGTTGGCGGGGGATGTGGACGGCAGCCGGTTGGCCATCTTGTACGTGTAGAACTTCGTCGCGGTCTCCACGACGATGTCGTCGCCCGCGACCAGGCGGTTGATGTAACGGAACGGCTCACCATGGGTGTTGCGGTGGCCGGCCAGTGCGAAGTTGCCCTTCTTGTCCCACGGCATCGCCGTCTTGAACGGCTGCTTGTCGTAGTGCCCGACGAGACCCTTGTCGAGCACCCTCGGCTTGGAGACCCCCTGGGCGATGGGGACCCTGACGTCCAGCTTGGGCAGGTAGAGGATCGCGAAGCCCTCGCCGGGCGCGAAGTCGTCCGCCCTGCGCTCCGGGTCCAGGCCGGACTTACCCTTTCCGCCCCCGCCCTTCCACTGGTCCTGGAGGGACTGCGCCGCACCACCGGCCTCCTGCCCGGCGAGTACGTTCGTCCACCAGAGCTGGTAGGCGACGAAGAGCAGCATCAGCACGCCTGCCGATATGAACACCTCGCCCAGGAAACGGCTCGCGATGATCGCGGGCCCCTCTCGGCGGGCACGCTCGGCACGCCTGGCCTCAAGCCGGGTCCCGGCGGTACGGGCGGGCTGCTGCGGGCTGCCGCCCTTGCCGCGGCGCTGCGCCGCACGACGCCGCGCGGCGCGCCCGCCGAACTCCCCCGAACCCGGCCGGACGAGACCGACGGTGCTCGTGTTCGTCTTGTCGTCGTCGCCTTCAACTGCCGTGGGCGAGCGCCCGGTTGAGGGGGAGGACGAGACTTCACGGCCGGTACGGGAGCCAGTGCGGGGGTCCATACGGGAGTCGGTACGGGAACCCGCCGCCGGGGCGTCCGTGTCGGCGGCGTGCGGTGCGACGGCGGACTCGTCCACGACGGGCATGGCCGCGGTCTCGGAGAGCGGTGCACTGCGACGGCGCTGTCCTGCGCGCGGCCCGTCGGTCTGCGGCGCCTGTGGCTGCGACCGGGACTGCGCACCAGGCCGCGCACCGTGCTGCGGTGTGTCTGCCCCGGGGGTCTGGGGCTGGGTCTGGGGCTGGGTCTGGGGCCGAGCTGCGGGGGCGGCGGCGCCGCGGTTCCAGGGGGAGGGCGCACGCCGCTGCCCGGTGACGGGCGGCCCGGCGGCCGTGCCCGCCGCGGCCTGCCACTGCTGCGGCCCCTCGGACCGGCTGCCCGCCTGCCCGGCTGTCGGACCGGCTGGCTGCCCGCCCGACTGGCCGCCGCTGTAGGGGACTTGGCGCCCGGCGCCGTACTCCTGCCGCGGCGAGGCCGAAGCGCCCTGCCCGGAGCCGTGACGCCCGCCGGGCGCCTCGCGCGGAGGCGTGCGCGCTCCCGGTCCAGGCGCCGTCCCCGCCCCCGGTCCGGCCATCGGTCCGGCCCCGGACCCAACTCCCGCTCCGGCTCCGGGCGTTGCCGCCGGTCCCGATCCGGCGCCGGCGCCGGACACCGTACCGAGACCCGTGCCCGCACCCGCTCCGGAACCCGTTCCGGCACTCGTACCGGCGGCCGGCTCACGGTGCGGACGGAACCAGGGCGAGAGGCCGCCGTCCTGCTCCTGCCGGCCCTGCCGCCCCCAGCCCTCGTATGTCTCCGGCTCGTATGTCTCCGCCCCGTATCCCTGCGACGAGTAGCCCCGCCCCGGGGACTGCTGCGCCGGGAAGTCCCGCGCCGGGTACTCCGCGTCCTGACGGCCCGGCCCGGCGTACCCCTGGGCCTCGTACCCCTGGGCCTCGCGGCCCTGAGTCAGGTATCCCTGCGCGCTGTAACCCTGGCCCGCGTAGCCCTGGCTGCCGAAGCCCGGACCCTCGTACGGCTGCGCCTGATAGCCCTCCTGCGAGGCTGACTGCCGTCCCTGCTGTGGCTGCGGTGACTGCTGTGGCTGCGGCTGCCCGTAGCCCGGGTCGTACCCCTGCTGCCCTCGGTGCCGCCCGTGAGCCCCCTGCTGCTCGTAACTCCCGCTCGCCGCACGCTCGTTCCGACCGGCGCCGCCCCCCGTGCCCTGCCCCGGAAGCGGATCGCTCAGCGGGTCCTGAAGCGCGTCGACCGCGCGCTGGAAGTCCTCGCCCTGCCCGTAGTCCGCGCCCTGCCCGTACTCTCCGTACGTGCCTTGCGGCCAACTCCCGCCGGAGCCCCGCGGACTGTACGGATCGTCCTCGTCCCGCTCGCCGTAAGGATCGCCGTACGCGTTCCCGTAAGGATCGCCGTAGGGCCGTCCGTAGGCGTCGTCCCCCTCGGGGGGCATTCCCGTCACCTGCCCCCCGCGGCCGTGCCCCCGGCAGCGGCAGCGGCGACCCGCACCCCGGACAGCCCGGCGGCGCGCTCGACGGCGCCCGCGTCGCCGCACTCGGCAAGCCAGTTGGCGAGCATCGGATGACCCCACTGCGTCAGCACGGACTCGGGGTGGAACTGCACGCCCTCGACGGGCAGTTCACGGTGGCGCAGCCCCATCACCAGGCCGCTGTCGGTACGTGCCGTGACCTCCAGGGCCGGGGGGACGCCGTCGTCGGCGACGCCGAGGGAGTGGTAGCGCGTGGCCGTGAACGGCGAGGGCAGTCCCGCGAACACACCCGCCCCGGAGTGCGAGACCGGCGAGGTCTTGCCGTGCAGCAGCTCGGGCGCGCGCCCCACCACGCCGCCGTAGGCGACGGCCATCGACTGCATTCCGAGGCAGACGCCGAAGACGGGCACGCCGCTCGCCGCGCAGTGCCGCACCATCTCGACGCACACACCGGCCTGTTCGGGCGTTCCGGGCCCGGGGGAGAGAGCAGCACGCCGTCGAACCCGTCGTCCGCGTGGCGCAGTTCGGTCTCGTCGTTGCGTACGACCTCGCACTCGGCACCCAACTGGTACAGGTACTGCACGAGGTTGAAGACGAAGCTGTCGTAGTTGTCGACGACGAGGATGCGGGCGGCGCCCATCAGCTTCCACCGCCGTCGACGGTCACGTCGTTGAAGGGGAGCAGCGGCTCCGCCCAGGGGAAGACGTACTGAAACAGCAGAAAAACGACTCCGAGCGCGAGCACGAGCGAGCACAGTGCCCGCACCCATGTGTTGCCGGGCAGATGCCGCCAGATCCAGCCGTACATCCCAGCGTGCCGTCCCTTCCCTACCGTTCCCTCACCGTCGTATCCCGCCTTCAGGGCGCGCCCACCAGAGTACGGGCCCGCGCGGTGGCGAAGTGGCCCAGTCGGGCAAGAGACCGCGAGCCAGGGCCCGCTTCACCCGGCCGGCTTCGCGTAGTGCAGGTCGACTGTGCCCGAATAGCCGGGCAGGGTCACGGACTTGCGCTCGTCGACCTTCCACCCGAGGTCGTACGCGTCGACGTACTGGAGGTAGTTCTGGATCGCGGGCGAACTGTCGAGCGCCTTCTGGAGCGACTCCTGGTCGCCGACGGCGGTCACCTTGTACGGCGGTGAGTAGACGCGCCCCTGGAGGATGAGGGTGTTGCCGACGCATCGCACGGCGCTCGTCGAGATCAGCCGCTGATCCATGATCTTGATGCCCTCGGCGCCGCCCTTCCACAGGGCGTTGACGACGGCTTGCAGGTCCTGCTGGTGGATGACGAGGTCGTTGGCCTGCGGCTCGGGGACTCCGGGGATCTGCGCGGTGGCGTTGGGCGGTGCGTCGTCGAGGGTCACGGAAAGTCCCGCTCCGGCAACCTTCTTGGTGCCGGCGTCCTTCTCCAGGCCCTCCAGTCTGCGGTTCTCCTCGTCGCTGCTTCCGCTGTCGCGCCGTGCGAGGCGGTCGACCTGGCCGCGTACCGCTGCGGCGGAGGCGTCGAGTTCGGCGTTCTTGCGGCTGCGTTCCTGGATGAGGTCGGACAGCCGGAGCATCGAGGAGTCGGTACGCAGATCGGTACCATGTGCGGTGTTGAAACTGATCCAGAAGATGAGACCGGCGAGGGCGAAGACCCCCAGGGTGGCCAGCCGTGCGGGACGGATTCGCAATCTGGTCACTACCCTCGTCTCCCTCCACCGCGGGGAAGCACTACGCTAACGGACCACCACAGCGTCACATCCCCCTCGGTCGACGTTCCGGGGGGCCCCATCGCGGTAAGGGAAGCCGTCGACAGGAGAGACTCTCGTGCCGAAGTCACGGATCCGCAAAAAGGAAGACTTCACTCCGCCTCCGGAGAAGAAGGCGACCGAGATCAGCCTCGGTGGTACGGGCGGCAGGTGGGTCGCGCCGCTGATGCTTGCGCTGTTCCTCATCGGTCTGGCGTGGATCGTGCTGTTCTACGTGACCCAGAGCAAGCTGCCCGTCGAGACGCTCGGCAGTTGGAACATCGTGGTCGGCTTCGGCTTCATCGCGGCGGGGTTCGTCGTCTCCACTCAGTGGAAGTAGCCGCCCGTTCAGTGAGAGCAGCACCCGGCGGCGCCCGGGAGGTTCCCCGGTAGGCACGCTCCTGCGCCTCCCCCGGCATCGGCTACGGCACCGCTCCGGCAGGGTCCGGGGGCGGTGCCGCGCGGTACGGCAGCGACGTAACCGCTGCTGAGCCTGCCCGCGCCCAAAGTTATCCACAGCCTGATCCACAGGGCTGGATAACTTTCACAAGATCTGTGGATAACCCTGCGTGAGTTGACGCCCGTCCTATCGGTCATCCCGGTCACCCCTCTCCCGTCCCCCCTGCTGTCCAGGGAAAACGGACCTGTGAGCGACTCTGGACAGCCGTTCCGTACGCGGTGCACAAGATCCGGAACTCGCTGTGGACAACAGGGCGAAAGCCCCGGTCAGGGCCGGTCGTCAACGGTCGGCGAGAAGCGGATCAGCGCCCTGCGCGGAGCAGGCCCGCACGCCGGTCAGAGTTCCGGTCACGTCCGGCCCGCTCAGGGCACGAGCTGAAGCGTGCGTACGACGCACGCCGCCACGATCAGCAGCAGCATCGCCGCGCACGATCCGTACTGCACCAGCCGCCGGTTCTTACGCGGGGCGTGCACCATCGCGTAGGCGATGAGCGCGCCGACGGCGAGACCGCCGATGTGCGCCTGCCAGGAGATGCCCTGCCAGGTGAAGGTGAAGACGAGGTTGATGCCGAGCAGGATGAGGATCGGCCGCATGTCGTAGTTCATGCGGCGCATCAGCACGGCCGTGGCGCCGAACAGCCCGAAGATCGCGCCGGAGGCGCCGAGCGACGCCTGTCCCGGGGCGGAGACGAGGAAGGTCAGCGCGCTGCCGCCGAGCCCGGAGAGCAGATAGAGCGCGCTGTAGCGCAGCCGTCCGAGCGCTGCCTCCAGCGGCGGACCCAGGAACCACAGGCCCAGCATGTTCATCGCGATGTGCCAGACCTCCTGGTGCAGGAACATCGAGGTCAGCAGCCGGTACCACTGGCCTTGCGCGACGCCTTCGACCGGTCCGTACGGTTCGGTGACGGCCTGGCCGAAGAGCAGCAGATCGTCGACGAGCCGGTCGCCCGCGATGAGCACGGCGACGAAGACCGCCACGTTGACACCGAGAAGGATCTTGGTGACGAGGCGGCGGTCGGCGGCGATCACACCGCCCGCTATCGTGCGCGGCGCGGCGGCCCCCGGCGGGTGCCCGGTGCCCGATCCGTCCTTCACGCACTCCGGGCACTGGAAGCCGACGGACGCCGGGACCATGCACTCAGGACATATGGGGCGTTCGCAGCGGACGCAGCTTATGCCGGTCTCCCGTTCCGGATGCCGGTAGCAGTACGTCACCCGGGGCTCCGTACGGTGCTGGTCCTCCACGGCCCTTCCCTCCCCCTCGCGCGGTCTCGTGCCGTCTCCGTGCGGCCTCTTCTGAAGTGTCCTGCGAAGCGGAACCGTTCCGCCCCCGCCTTCTCCTACGGTCGGGCGGGGCGGAACGGTTCCCGGCACACGGCCCGTTCGCGCCTCCTCCGCGGCGCGCGGTCCTTACGCGGCTCTCAGGCGCCGCACAGTCCCTGCGCGCCGGGCGACGCGTCAGCGGCGCTCGATCGTGACCGACTCCAGGACGACGTCCTGAAGGGGCCGGTCGGTGCGCGGGTTCGTCTGCACTCCCGCGATCGCGTCGACGACCTTCTGGGAGGCGGCGTCCGTCACCTCGCCGAAGATGGTGTGCTTACCGGTCAGCCAGGCGGTGGCCCCGACGGTGACGAAGAACTGCGAACCGTTCGTGCCGGGCCCGGCGTTCGCCATCGCCAGCAGGTACGGCTTGTTGAAGGCCAGGTCCGGGTGGATCTCGTCCCCGAACTCGTAACCCGGGCCGCCCGTTCCGTTGCCCAGCGGGTCACCGCCCTGGATCATGAATCCGCTGATGACGCGGTGGAAGACGGTGCCGTCGTAAAGCCGGTCGTGCGTCTTCTTGCCGGTCTCCGGGTGGGTCCATTCACGCGAGCCCTCTGCGAGCTCGACGAAGTTCTTGACCGTCTTCGGCGCATGGTTCGGGAAGAGCTGTACCTCGATGTCGCCGTGATTGGTCTTCAGGGTGGCGTAGAGCTGCTCGGCCACGATCTACCTTCCATCTGTCTGCGTTGACCCGTCCGATCCTCCCACGGACCGGGTCGGCCCGGAGTACGCGGCGGTGACCCGGATGCCCCCGCACAGCGCGCTTGAGTGGACGCAGCCAGGCATGATCTTCGAAACGGGTGGAAAACGACACTGTGTCCGGGGGAGGACCGACCAGCCCGTGACATGCCACCGAGGAGGAGGTACCCGTGACCCGCAGGGACACCGTGCGCGCCGCGACCGGGAACACCAGGGAAAGCGTGCGGCACGCAGCGGAGGTCGTGGCACCCTACGCAGGGTCCGCCAGGGACGCCGCAGTGCAGTACGCGCACGAGGCGGGAGCGCGGCTGGGACCGAAGGTCTCGCACGCCGCGCGGCAGGCCCGTACCTCGGCTCGCGACGGGTACGACCAGCTTGTCGTGCCCCGTATCGCCAAGGCACGCAAGAGCCTTCCGCCCGAACTCGACAAGGCGGCGGCCAAGGCCGCCAAACGCACCCGCAAGGCCGCGCGCAAGGCGGCCGACTACGCCGCACCGCGCGTGGAGAACGCCGTCGCGGAAGCCCGCAGCGCCTCGGGGCCGGTGCGGGACGAGGCCGCGTCGCGCGGTGCCGCCGCGTTCGCCGCCCTGCGAGGGCAGATCTCGGCGAAGGAGGTCGAGAAGCTCATGCGCAAGCGGGACAAGCGTGCCCGCAGGGGCCGTCTGGCCAGGCGGCTGGGCCTGCTGGGCCTGCTGGCCGGAGGCGCGTACGCCGCCTGGCGCTGGTGGGACAAGCAGGCCAACCCCGACTGGCTCGTCGAGCCGCCGGAGGCCACGGAGGTCGGCGACCGTGCACCGCTGTCGTCGGTGGGCGGCGCGGCCGCGGCCGAACGCCGGGCCGGTGACGGCCAGCTCGACCCCGAGGTCGAGGCCAAGGCGAAGGAGGCCAAGGAAGCCGAGGCGAGGGCCAAGAAGCACGGGCGCTAGGAGAGTTCACCGGCGCACGCCGGGGACGGGCGGGGCGGAGCGGACATTCACGGCCGGAGGCGGCCATGGGCCGGCGGGCATCACGGATGTCCGCCGGCCCGTTTCGTCGCAGGGGCCGGGCGACCATGCTCCGGGGGTCCGAGCGCGGAGGCGGGGGCGGACGCCGGCGGCCCGAACTCGACTGCGTAGGCTCGAAGTTCAGTTCACCCGCTTCACACACCGCCGAGCGCGGTGCGACCTCACCGGTGCCGGTTCCGATGTCCCGTCCGGAGCCTCGGCCGCTGCCCGTGTCCGGAGCGCAGCACTCGCCGACCGCGCACCGGCCCGTCACGCACCGGTCTGTCGTCCACCGGCTCCGGCCACGCCCGCGAGGAACCTCAGATGCCGTCCCCTCAGCGCCCCCGGCCCTCCCGGCGCCTTCAGCACCTCACCCGCTGGATCACACCGGCCCTGCTGCTCGTCGTATGGCTCGTGCTCGGCGGTCTGCTCGGCCCTTACGCCGGGAAGCTCAGCGACGTAGCCACCAACGACCAGTCCTCCTTCCTGCCGCGCAGCGCCGAGTCCACGCGGGCCATGGACGCACAGAAGTCCTTCCAGGAGGCCGACACCACGACCGCGGTCGTCGTATGGACGGTGCGCGAGGGCAAGGTCGACCGGCAGCAGCGCGAGGCCGCGACCCGCGCCCTCGCCTCGCTGACCGGCGGCAAGGGCATCGTCGGCAGGCCCTCTCCCGCCGTGACCGCGGACGACCGCCTCGCCCTCCAGGGAGCTGTCCAGCTCCGCGGGGATCTGGGACACGCGCTGCCGGGCGTGCTCGACGACGTGCGTGACGCCGCGAGCCGCGTCGAGGGTACGAAGGCGCAGATCGCGGGACCGGCGGCGACGCAGGCCGATCTGAGCGACGCCTTCTCCGGCATCGACGGCATCCTGCTCGTGGTCGCTCTCGTCGTCGTGCTGCTGATCCTGCTGCTGGTCTACCGCAGCGTCCTGCTGCCGCTGATCGTCATTCTCGGCGCCGTCTTCGCGCTGTCCCTCGCCTGTGCGGTGGTGTACGAGCTGGCGAAGGAGGACGTCGTACGGGTCGACGGGCAGGTCCAGGGCATCCTCTCGATCCTCGTCATCGGCGCCGCCACCGACTACGCGCTGCTGCTCTCCGCCCGCTTCCGCGAGGAACTCGCCGTACACGGCGACCGGTTCGGGGCGATGCGCTCGGCGCTGCGCCGCTCCTCCGGTGCGATCACCGCCAGCGCCGCGACCGTCGCGCTCGGCGTGATCGCGCTGCTGCTGAGCGATCTGACGAACAACCGCGCGCTGGGTCCGGTCGGCGCCATCGGCATCGTCTGCGCCGTCATCAGCACGCTGACGTTCCTCCCGGCGGCGCTCGTACTCGTGGGCCGCGCCGCGTACTGGCCCGCGCGGCCCGAACCGGACGGCCCGGCGACCGGCGAACGCGACCCCGCCCGAGACGGGGCAGCCGAAGACGGGGATGCCGACGAGGAGGACGCCGGAAGCGAACCGCCGGAGGGCAAGAGCCCCGACGGAGACCGGGCCGCGACCGCCGCGCCCATGAACAGCCTGTGGGCCCGTGTCGCCGACCGCGTCGACCGCACTCCGCGCCGCGTCTGGGCGACCACGCTCGTGGCGCTGACCGCGTGTGCCGCGTTCTCACCGCAGCTCGACTCGTCGGGCGTCCCCACCGACGAGATCTTCGTGGACGACGTCCCCTCCGTCGCCGCACAGCGCACCCTCGGCGAGCACTTCCCCGGCGGCTCCGGCAACCCGGCCGTCATCGTCGCCGACGCCGGACGCACGCGCGCCGTCGTACGTGCCGCCGAGCAGACCGAAGGCGTCGCTTCGGCCGCGCCCGTCACACGGTCGGGACGCCCCGGGCAGGGCGAACCGCTCGTAGCCGACGGACGCGTACTCATCGACGCCACTCTCAAGGGCGGCGCCTCCAGCGACGAGGCCAAGGAGACGGTGGAGAGGCTGCGTTCGCGGGTGCACGGCGTCCCGGGAGCGGACGCGCTCGTCGGCGGCTACACCGCGCAGCAGCACGACATCCAGACGACCGCGGAGGACGACCGCGCGCTCATCGTGCCCGTCGTACTGCTGATCATCCTCGCGATCCTGGCGGTGCTGCTGAGGGCGCTGTTCGTACCGGTGCTGCTGGTGGCGACGGTCGCCCTCAACTACCTCGCCACGCTCGGGATCTCCGCTCTCGTCTTCCCCCACGTCTTCGGCTTCACGGGTACGGACGCCTCGGTGCCGCTCTACGGATTCGTCTTCCTCGTGGCGCTGGGCGTGGACTACAACATCTTCCTGCTCACGCGCGTACGCGAAGAGGCGCTGACGCACGGCACCCGCGCGGGAATCCGCAGGGGCCTGACCACTACGGGCGGGGTGATCACCTCGGCGGGCGTGGTGCTCGCGGCGACCTTCGCGGCGCTGGCGGTCATTCCGCTGTCCTTCCTGGTGCAGATCGCCTTCATCGTCGCGTTCGGGGTGCTGCTGGACACGCTCGTCGTCCGCTCGCTGCTGGTTCCCGCACTCGCGCGTGACATCGGTCCGGCGGTGTGGTGGCCGGGCGCGCTGCGCCGCCGAGGCTGAGCGCTTCCTGCGTGGTGAGCTGTCACGGACGGGCCGCCGGCGACGCCCCGCGCGGGTTTCCGGCCGACGCCCGCCCGTGCACCGGAAGCCGTAGGAAGGACGAGTCCGATGAGCGTCTCCGTCGCCCTGTTCACCTCTGATCTGCGGGTCCGCGACAATCCGGTGCTGCGCGCCGCGCTCGACTGCGCGTACGAGGTGGTGCCGCTGTTCGTCCTCGATACGGGCATCAGCGCGGCGGGTTTCGACGTACCGAACCGGCGGGCCTTCCTCATGGACTGCCTCAACGGGCTCGACCGGGAGCTGCGCCGGCGGGGCGGGCGTCTCGTGCTGCGCACCGGTGACGTGGCCGCCGTGGCGTGCGAGACGGCGGCGGAGTGCGGCGCACGGCAGGTCCATGTGGCAGGCGGCGTCAGCGGCTACTCGCAGCGCCGCGAGGTGAGGCTGCGGCGCCTGCTGGAGGCGGACGGCCGGGAGTTGTACGTACACGACGCGGTCGTCACGGCGCAGCCGCCGGGCCGGTTGACGCCGCAGAGCCGCGACCACTTCGCGGTCTTCACGCCGTACTTCCGGCGCTGGTCCGCGGAGAGGCTGCGGCCGGTGCTGGGGACGCCGCGTTCCGTACGGGTGCCCGGGAACGTCCGCTCGGAGCCGGTGCCGTCGCGGGCCGATGTGAAGGGGGTGTCGCCGGGGGTCGCGGCCGGAGGCGAGAGCGAGGGCCGCGCACGCTTCGACGCGTGGCGCAAGAAGTCGATGGGCGAGTACGCGGAGCGGGCCGACGACCTGGCGGGGGACGCCACGTCGCGGCTCTCGCCGCATCTGCACTTCGGCACGCTCTCGGCCGTGGAACTCGTCCACCGCGCGAGGAAGACCGGCGGCGAGGGGGCGGAAGCCTTCGTGCGGCAGCTCGCCTGGCGTGACTTCCACCACCAGGTCCTGGCGGCCAGGCCCCGCGCCTCGTGGGAGGACTACCGCCCGCGCGGCGACAGTTGGCGCCACGACGAGCGGGAGATCACCGCCTGGCGGGACGGCCGCACCGGCTATCCCCTCGTCGACGCGGCGATGCGGCAACTCCTCCACGAGGGCTGGATGCACAACAGGGCGCGGCTGCTGACGGCGAGCTTCCTCACCAAGACGCTCTACACGGACTGGAGGGTCGGCGCCCGCCACTTCCTCGACCTGCTCGTGGACGGCGAC
Organism: Streptomyces marispadix; assembly: GCF_022524345.1. Classification (NCBI taxonomy): domain Bacteria; kingdom Bacillati; phylum Actinomycetota; class Actinomycetes; order Kitasatosporales; family Streptomycetaceae; genus Streptomyces; species Streptomyces marispadix. Next base: position 3,284,860 of record NZ_JAKWJU010000002.1, read on the forward strand.
ATCGTCAACAACCAGCTCAACTGGCAGTGGGTCGCGGGCACCGGCAACGACACCCGGCCGAACCGCGTGCTCAACCCGCTCACCCAGGCACGGCGGTTCGACCCGCGAGGCGAGTACGTACGCCGCTGGCTGCCCGAACTCGCCGCCGTCGAGGGCCCGGCCGTGCACCGGCCCTGGACGCTGCCCGAGCGGGAACGGGCCCGGCTGGACTATCCGCCGCCGCTGGTGGATCTCTCCCAGGGCGCGGACCGCTTTCTGCGTGCCCGGGGGCGGTGACGGTTGCGCGGGTGGCTTCGGGGCCGCGGCGTCGGGGTCGCGCCCTCGGGGCCATGCCGTACGGGCAGCGGCGTCGAGGTCGCGGAGCAGCGCCGAGAGCGCCGTGGCGGTGGGGTTCTTCGCGCTGGTGAAGAGCAGGGCGGGCCTTCGCACCGCGTTCCGGGCGGGGCAAGGGCCGTACGGCGCCTGTCGTATTCCGGGCGTATTCCGTACGGGTGGGGCTCGTACGGCCGGGGCTCGTACGGGTCGGGGGCTCGTACGGGTCGGGCAGTCACGGACTGGACGCCTACGGGCCGGAGTCGTACGGGCAAGGATTGTACGGGCGGGCTCGTACGGGACCGGCCGGGCGCCGCGACGGTCGGCCCCGGCACGCACAACGTCCATGCGGCGACGGCCTGATGGGCCCGAACGACCGCCCTGGGCCGGGCGTGCGGGCAGCGGTGCGGGCAGCCCCGGCGACCACGCCTTGGAGCCACCGCCCGGCGAAGCCCCTGGAAACGCGGCGAGGGCGAACCCTCCGCGCCTCCGCGGACGGTCGCCCTCGCACTCGTGGAGCCTAGGGGAGTCGAACCCCTGACATCTGCCATGCAAAGACAGCGCTCTACCAACTGAGCTAAGGCCCCGCTGCGCACAAGAGTACCGGCTCCCCGCAGCCAATTCCGACCGGGTATCGCCCGCTGTCGGCGACCCTCCGTAGGATGCACGGCAAGTTCGCGTCAGCGAAGTGCCAGGGGAGTCCAGGGGAGACGTGATGGACGCAGCACAGCAGGAAAGCACCGCCAAGGCGCGTGAGCTGCAAAGTCAGTGGTACGGCGAGCCGCTGGGGACCCTCTTCCGCCGGCTCATCGACGATCTCGGCCTGAATCAGGCGCGGCTGGCGACCGTGCTGGGCCTCTCCGCGCCCATGCTGTCCCAGCTCATGAGCGGACAGCGCGCGAAGATCGGCAACCCCGCCGTCGTACAGCGGGTGCAGGCCCTGCAAGAGCTTGCGGCGGAGGTGGCCAGGGGGGAGGTCAGCGCGGCCGACGCGACGCAGCGCATGGAGGAGGTGCGCCGCAGCGCGGGCGGCAGCGTCCTCAACAGCCAGGCGCAGACGGCCTCTTCGGGCACGGCGTCGCAGACCCCGGTGAAGCGGGTGGTACGTGAGATCCAGGCGCTGCTGCGTTCCGTCTCCGACGCGGCGGACATCCTGGACGCGTCCTCGGCGCTCGCGTCCACGCACCCGGAGCTGGCAGAGTTCCTCCGGGTCTACGGGGCGGGGCGCACCGCGGACGCCGTGAAGCACTACGAGTCGCATCAGAGCTGACGCGAGCGGCACGGGCGGCGACAGCGGGAGCAGGCACGGCCGACGCGGCAGGAAGCAGCCACCGGGCGGCAGTTGAGCCGCTGAACCGCTGAACTGCCGGGCTGTGACATCGCTTGGGCCGTGACGTCGCCGGGCAGCGGAGCCGCTGAGCAGCACTGGGCGTACGGAGAGCGGCGTTCGATGGGCCGCAAGAGCAGAGGCAGAAGCACAGGCACAGGGGGACAGCGTCATGGGTGAGGTCTTCGCCGGGCGGTACGAACTGGCGGACCCGATCGGGCGCGGAGGCGTGGGCGCCGTGTGGCGCGCCTGGGACCGGCGCCGCAGACGCTACGTCGCCGCGAAGGTGCTCCAGCAGAGCGATGCCCATTCGCTGCTGCGCTTCGTGCGCGAACAGGCCCTGCGCATCGACCATCCACATGTGCTGGCACCGGCGAGCTGGGCCGCCGACGACGACAAGGTCCTCTTCACCATGGACCTCGTCGGCGGGGGGTCGCTGTCCCATCTCATCGGCGACTACGGGCCGTTGCCCCCGACCTTCGTGTGCACCCTGCTCGACCAGCTCCTCGCGGGCCTGACCGCCGTGCACGCCGAGGACGTGGTGCACCGCGACATCAAGCCCGCCAACATCCTTCTGGAACCCACCGGCAGGGGGCGTCCCCATCTGCGCCTGTCGGACTTCGGGATCTCCATGCGCAAGGGCGAGCCGCGGCTCACCGAGACCAACTTCGTGGTGGGCACGCCGGGTTACTTCGCTCCCGAGCAACTGATGGGCGCCGAGCCGGACTTCCCCGCCGACCTGTTCGCCGTGGGCCTCGTCGCGCTCTACCTGCTGACCGGGCAGAAGCCCGACTCGCTCGAGATGGTGGCCCGCTACGAACAGGGCGTGCCCCCGGCACCGGAGCGCGTACCCGAGCCGCTGTGGCAGGTGCTGGGGCAGCTCCTCCAGCCCGATCCGCAGCAGCGGTTCCGTACGGCGACGGGCGCACGCAAGGCGCTGGCCGGGGCGGCGGAGATGCTCGCTCCCGACGCCACCGCCGAGCAGGAGACCGTCGAGGTGTTCGACCACCTCGGGCCGCTGCCCGAGGGGTTCGGGCCCGACGGCCCGCTGGCGGGCGGTTCGGCGAGCGGCGGAGCGGCCGGTTCGGCAAGCAGTTCGGCGGGCTCTGCGGCTCCTGGGCAGGCACCCGCGGCGGCCCCTTCGCCCACGGGCAGCTTCCATCTGGCCCCGCCGCAGGGCGCGTTCGGCGCCCCCGAGCAGCCGAGCACCCCGCCGACTCCCACTCCGACCCCGGCGCCGAGCCCGAGCCCCGCGACTGCGGACGCGGCTCCCATGGCGCCCGTCCCGCCCGCCTCCGCACCCGTGCACTCGCCCGCGGCTTACGCTGCGCCGCCCCAGCCGACCGGCCCCTACGGTCGGCCCGCGGGCGCGGCGCCCTCCGCGACGGCGCCCATACGCAGACCGGGACCGCCCCCGAAGGTCGCGGTCCCGGTCCTGATCGTCGCGCTGGTGTGCCTGACCGTAGGGATCTGGGCGCTGGCCGTCTCCTGAACCGGGCGTTCCGCCACGGCACTCGGGACGGCCGCGCACCTTAGACCGACGGCGGCCCCTGCCGCTGTGTCCGGCTGTCCCTGTGTCCGGCGCCGCTACGTCCGGCTGTCCCTACGTCTGGCCCTGGCCCGGTGACTGAGGCAGGCCCGGTGACTGAGGCAGGCCGTGCTGACCGTGCGCCGGCACCTGTCCCGGCCCCGGCGGTTGCTGCTGTGGTGACTGCTGCGGCCAGAGCGGCACCGTTCCCGACTGCGCTCCGCCCGCCCCACCGCTCTGCCCCGGCAGACCACCGGTGACGACGGGTCCCCCGGCTGACGGCACGGCTCCGGCTGCCGCACGGCGTCGCGCGGTCAGCGTCCACACCGCAAGGGCGAGGATCAGCAGCACGCCCGTGCCGATGCCCGCGTAGGCGACGGTGCGCAGAGTGCCGCTGCGTTCCGCGTCCGCCGCGCTCTGCCCTTTCTCCGCCTGCTCCCTGTCGTCCTCGTCCACGCCGAATCCGGCCGCCCCGGCGTCCCCCGCGTACCGGGGCCCCTTCCCGGCCTTGCCGATGACGTCGATGCGCAGGGTCAGCGGCGCCGTCGACTTGAAGTACTTCGCGAGCTGCGGGGAGACCCAGACCGCCAGATAGTGCCAGCCCGCCACACACGGCTCGTTGCCTGAGAAGGAGAAGCGGCTGCCGAATTGCACGGGCGGCGTGTAGACGCCCGCCTGCGCCGACTTGTCCGCCGAGTACGGCACGAAGGACGCACCGTCGAACTGGCCCCTGGCCGGGTTGTACGCCGTGACCCCCAGCCCGTCGTAGATCGTCGGCGGATACTCGCCCGGAGAGGCCGCACTGCCCAGCTCCACCGCGGAGTTGAGACGCTGCCCCCAGTCGACCGGCACTCGGTAGAAGCGTGTCTCGCCGGGGCGGACGCGGTCCTTCCACACGCCCTCGGAGAGGGCCCCGGCGTCGCTGAACCCGTTGCCGCCGTGTGCCTTCCTGCTGTCGCCCGCGGTGACGGGTGCGGGCGTCTCCTCAGCGGAACCGGTGCCGTCGCCGGGGGCGGACGGCACCGCGCCGGGCCCGCCCTTCAGGCCGGGTTCCGACATGTAGCGGATCTCCAGCGGCCAGCGGGCCGGGTCCGAGGTCGCGGGACTCTCACGTTCGACGGAGAAGAGATACGGACCGGCCTTCTGGCACTCGTCGTTGGCGCCCATGATCCGGGTCGCGTAGTCCGCGATCGGATACGCCTCGCCCTCGGCGGCGAACTGCGGCTGCGTCGAGCCGTTGCACGCGCTGCCGTCGACGTTGGTCAGCTCGATCTTCAGGCCCTCGCCGACGCCTTCCACCCGCGCTCCCGGCCTGGGCGCTGCCACCGCGGATATGAACGCGCTCGACTTCGCGTCCAAGTCCACGCGGTAGTAGCGCTTCTCGCCGCGGCCGATGGTGTCGGTGTACGTGCCCGGCTCGATCCTGGGCCCGTCTCCGCTGCCTGCCGTGCCCTTGATCTTCTTGGCGTCCTCGTCGATGCGGTACGCCGGTACGTTCTTGGCGTCGTCGGCCGGTACCGCCACCGCCTGACCCGGCAGCGCCGCCAGCACGCACAGTGCCGCGCCCGCCGCCGCCACCGGCTTGGCGACGGCCCGCCGCGCGCCTGCCCGCTCTCCCGTGCCCGTTCCCGGTCGCGAGGTCGTATCCGTTCCCGGTCGCGCGCTCGTCCTCGGCCCGTAACTCCCGCCGGAGACCGGCTCCTTGTGACGCGTCACCACGCGCTCCCCCTCCTCGCATCCATGTCCGCCCCGCCGTCGCCGCCTCCGGGGGCGGGCCCGCCTCCGGGTCCGGCTCCGGCGCCGGTCCCGTGGACTCCGGGTCCGCCTGCGGGCGTTGCCGCGCCGCGACGTGACGCTACGAACCACCAGGCGAGCCCGGCCAGCAGCAGCAGACCTGTCCCGCCTGCCACCGCCGCGACGAGCAGCGGGCCGCTCCATCCTGCACCGTGCGCGGCGGCGCCGTCTCCGCCGCCGTCCTTGCCGTCGGAGGAGACCGCGTCCGCCGGTGACGTCTTCGCTGCCGGGGCGCCGTGCTGCGGCCCGGTCCTTGCCCGGCCCTTCACATCGACGCGCAGCGTCACGCCGATGTCGGGATTCTCCGCGATGCGCGAGGCGCCGGCGCCCAGCGTGACCGCGATGTAGTAGTCGCCGTCGGTGTGCACGGGCACCACATGCGTCGCGCTCTCGAAGCGGTTGGTCCAGGACACCGGGACCGTGCCTCCGGAGACCTTGCCCGGACGCCCGTTGTACAGCGTCTTGGTGGTGAACTCTGAGATGCCGCCGGGAATGATCTGCCGGTGCGGTGAGTAGGTGTCGGCACGGCTGAAGGAGTACTCCGAGCCGTACTCGTCGGCGGTCGGCTCGTTGCTGAACTCCACGTCGTAGCGGAGCTGTTGGCCCCAGCCGACCGGCACCCGGTACCACAGTGTCTGCGACGGCAGCACCTTGTCCCGCCATACGCCCTTGCCGATCCTGGCGGCGTCGTTGAAGCCGGTGCCCCCGTGTGCCTTCTTCCCGCTGCCCTGCGGCAGCCTGGCGTCCTTGCCGCCTTCGCCGAATTCGGGTTCGGAACCGGCAGGTGTCGTGCCCTTCTTCAGCCCCTTCTCCACGGTGTACGTGAGCTCCAGCGGCCACCTCGCGGAGCCGGAGCCGGAAGCGGAATCAGAGCCGGAGCCTGAGCTCTGGCCCGCCACCCGTTCCACCGACAGCAGATAGCGCCCCGGCCCCCGGTCGCACCGACCCGTCGAGCCGTCACGCCCGGGAATGCGGCTCACAGCGGAGACCAGCGGCACCCCGCCCTCGCTCTGCCCGAAGTTCTCGGTGTTGGTGTCGCAACTGCTCGCGGGCGGTCCGGGTTCGACCAGCTCGGTGTGCAGGCCGTCGAGTTCACCGACCGCGGAGCCCGGCTCCGGCACGGCCGTCGCGGCGAAGTCCGCGGTGCGGGAACCGTCCATGCGCACCGCGTACCAGCGCTTCTCGCCCGGCCCGATGCTGTCCAGATACTGGCCGGAACGGCTGCCGAGGGCCGCCGCCTCGCCCGACTCGGCACCGCCCTCGATCCTCTTGCCCTTGAGGCGGTAGCCGTCCACCGAGAGGCGGCCCGCCCGCTGCAACTGCCGCGCCAGCGCGTCCGCGTCGGGAGCGTCGTAGTACGCGCCGTTCCCCGCCCGCGCCACGCACTCCAGCTCCTCGCGTGCCTTGCCGCGCACCTTGAAGCCGATCGCGTCGATCCGCAGGCCGATGCCCTTCTTGCCCAACTCCTCGGCGACCTCGCATGGTTCGGGGTCCCCGCAGTTGTCCTCACCGTCGGAGATGAGCACGATCGTGCGGCGGCCCCCCGTCTCGCCGGACGTCTCGGGGAGGTCGTCGGCGGCCTTCTGCAACGAGTAGCCGATGGGGGTGTCGCCCTTGGGCCGCACCTTCGCCACCGCGTCCTTGATCGCACCCCGGTCCAGCGGCCGTACGGGCTCGGCGAGCCGTGTGTCCGTGCAGCCCTTCTGATGCTGCGAACCGTAGAGCCGCAGGCCGGTCGGATAGCCGTCCGGCAGGCTGTCGACGACCGTGCCCACGGCCTTGCGTGCCGAGGCGATACGGGTGCCGCCCTCGCCGTCGCCGTCCGCCATCGAACCGGACGAGTCCAGCAGCATCAGCATCGAACCATTGCCGTCTGCAACGGTTGCAGTCGCATCCTTCGCCGCCGACGCCGGCGCGGAGGCGGTCAGCGCGAACAGCACCCCCGCCGCCAGCAGACCCGCCGTCTGACTCTTCCTTCGGCCGCTGCCTCGCCATGCACGCATGTGTCCCCCGTCCCCCTCGCAAGCGGATGTGCCGCTGCCTTCTTTGCGCGAGACACTATTGCTTTGCTTAAGCACACTGCAAGGTCCGGTCCGTCACAGAACGGCAACGCCCGTGAGGACCGCTCACGGCGCAGGGAACACACCGCTCCCGCCCTTCCGACCAGGCACCGGCACACGAAGAGGCCCCGCCCGCCTGGAATTCACCTGACGGACGGGGCCTCGCTGAGCGAACGTCGTGGTTTCACACACCCGAACCTGCGGGCACGGAGTCGGTCGCCTCCGTCCACAGATCCTGCTCGGCGCGGTCCGCCTGGATCTGGCGGTACACGAGGAGCCCGCCGATGGCGGCCAGTGCGACCAGGAGAAGCTTCTTCACCGCGCTACCTCGTCCTTCTGAGAGACGTTGGGACCATCTGGCGCCCGATGATACCCAACGGGCCTGGCCGACCGCGGAGTCCGCCCCGGAGCACGAGCGTCCGCCTACGGCGTGCGCCGCCCCCGCCGCGCAACGCCCCGGAATCGCTCATTCCCACACGTCGGCCTTGCCGCCCCGCCATTCGATCAGCACCGGGTCGTCGAGACGCACCTGATCCGGATCGAGCCCCGCACGGCGCAGTATCCCGACCAGATCCTCGATCCCGCGGGCGAATCCGAGCTCGTCCCCATCGGCCCTGTCAGCGGTGATACGGCGCCCGCCCGTGGGTGCGGGCGGATGCACGACGATCGACGCAACCATACGCAAAAGGGTGCGCCGGTTCGGCCCGCACCGCATCCCGAACCCCACACCCCACGTGCCCTCTGCGACACGCAACGTCATGAATCCCAAGAAACACCGGTCCGCCCTACGTTGAGATCCACCCCCCGAGAGGAATCCCGACGCCGTGACCGACATCCCCGGCTTCGTCGAACGCACCCTCCGCATCGGCACCCGCAGTTCGCCCATGGCCCTGGTCCAGGCCGGCCACGTCGCGGACCTGCTGCGCAGCCGCGTGCCGGGACTGGCCACCCAGACCGTTCCGATCACCGCCTCCGGCGACACCTGGACCGGCTCCCTCACCGAGGCCGGCGGCAAGGGCCTGTTCGTCAAGGACGTCGACCTGCGCCTCCAGCAGGGCGAAGTCGACGTCGCCGTCCACTGCCTCAAGGACGTACCGGGCGACCAACCCCTGCCCGACGGCCTCGTCTTCGCCGCGACCCCGCCCCGCGCCGACCCACTCGACGTGCTCCTCGTACCCGAAGCCTCGACGGCCGCCTCCCTCGCGGACCTCCCGCACGGCGCGGCCGTCGCCACCAGCTCCGTACGGCGCAGAGCCCAACTCCTCGCCCAGCGGCCCGACTTGCGCACCCCGGAAGTACGCGGCGCCGTCGGCACCCGCCTGGAGAAACTCGACGGCCTGCGCGACGGCCTCGAAGCGGACGCCATGGTCCTCGCCAAGGCAGGCCTCCTGCGGCTCGGCCTCACCCACCGCATCCGCTACGAATTCCCGCCCACGGAGATGCTTCCGGCCGTCGGCGCGGGCGTACTGGCCGTCCACTGCCGCCACGACGACGACGCGGTCCTCGCCATGCTGCGCCTCATCGACGACCCCCGCACACACGCCGAAGCGACAGCGGAACGCTCGATGCTCCAGGGCCTCGACGGCCACTGCAACTCGCCCGTCGCAGGCCACTGCACCACGGACGACACCGGCCGGCTCACCCTCCACGGCATGGTCTTCACCCCCGACGGCCGGCACACGGCCCACACCCAACTCGGCGCCCCCTCCGCCGAATCCGCCGCCGACCTGGGCACCCGCGCCTGCACCGAACTGCTACGCGGCGGCGCCCGCGCGATCATCGACGTGTCGGCGCCGGGGGGCTGACTCGCTGAGGAGGGCGCTACGGCCGAGCTTCGCCGCGCTCCGTGTTCAGACGACTACCAAGTACCTCACGCACCGCCGTCTTCCGATCCCGCGTGACCGCCGTCTCCCGCTGAGGCCGCACAGCGCAAGGCAGCCTCAACGAGACGGCCGCAACGGCCACTTCAACGATCGCCAGTGGAGCCGACGCCACGCTTCGGTGGCGTCGGCCCGTCTGGCCGGCTCGGCGCAGGCCCCTTGCCCGGCATCTACGGCCGGGCGGAGGTCATGCGCCGCGGAGCCGAACGGCCGTAGAGCAAGACGCTCGGCTGTGACGTGGACTTGGTGGTCAGCCTGTGCAGCCGGGGATGCTGCCGGGCGGGGCGCAGTTCTCAGGTGTGTTGCCGGTGACTGAGCCTCCGGCGAGGGTGACCTCACCGCTGTTCTCGCGGATGCCTCCGCCGCTTCCCGGGCCCCCGGTCGCGGTGTTGGAGGTGACTCGCGTGGTGCTGAGCGCCGCCGTGCTGTCGTCGTTGTACAGGCCGCCGCCGGTTTCCGCCCTGTTGTTGCTGATGGTGCTGGAGGTGATCCGCAGCAGCGCGGTCTCGAAGGTATCGAGGCCGCCGCCGGTGGTGACGGCGGTGTTGCCGCTGACGGTGGTGCCGATGAGTGAGGCGCTGGTGCCCTGGTCGCTCAGGAGGCCGCCGCTGTTGTCGTCGGAGACGTTGTTCCGCAATGCCCCGGACGTCATGGCCATCGTGCCTCCGGCGAGATGGATGCCGCCTGAACCCTCGATGGCGTGGTTGTTCTCGACGATGGCTTGGCTCAGAGTGAGCAGGCCCTGCTGGTGGCGGAGGCCACCGCCGAATCCCGCCGTGTTGTTGCTGACAGTGCCGCCGTTGAGGGTGAGCGGGCCCCTGCTGAGGATGCCCCCGCCGCCCGAATTCTCATCGACCTTTCCACCGGTGATGTTGATCCGGTTCAGGGTGAGGCTGCCTCCGTCTGCCACTTCGAAGATGCGGAAGTCGTCGGCGGCGCTCGAGGCGCGGCGGATGGTGGCGCCGTTGGAGGAGATGCGGACGTTGCCGGTGACGACCGGGAGTCCGTTCTCATCGTTGTCCGGCGTCGTGAGGGTGTAGGTGCAGCCGGAGGCGAGGGTGATGCTCTCTCCGGTCGTGTTCGCCTGGTTGATGGCGGCTTTGAGGGCGGGGATGTCGTTGCAGGGAACCGAGGTCGCTGCTTGCGCTTGTTGCGCGGGCAGGAGTGCCAGGCCGAGTGTCAGGCCGACGGCGGCGCTCAGGCCGCCCCGTCTGAATGCTGTCTTCATGCGGAGAGTCCCATCTTCCATGGAGGGTGAATGGCTTCGTGATCACTCCGGATGATGCTGTGACGCCGAGACGCGGGCGCGTAGCCGCTGCTGCTGGTCGACGTTGCTGGGCCAGCAGGTGCATCTGTCGCGGATCGGCAGACCGACGCTGGCTGTGCCGGTCGCCTCTTCGCTCCGGGAAGATGATTCGCCGTCATGAAAAGCAGAGGAAGCAACCACGCCGCACGGCGCCCGGCCTGCTCCGGTGCCGGGTGACCGGCACGGCAGACGCCGGGGAGGTCGGCTGGCGGCAGCACACGAAGTGTGCTCACAGGTCTCCGCCGCGGACGCGCGATCGTACGCAGCTCCACAGGCGCCACGCCCGCGACCCCGTCAACACCCTCATCGGGCCCCAACAAAGAGCGGGTGCTCCCCATCTGGGGAACACCCGCTCTCGTCGATCTTCTCCTGTGGGGCTAACAGGACTTGAACCTGTGGCCTCATCCTTATCAGGTCGACTACGTGGGGTCGCGAACCTCGGTCAACCCGCTGCGGACCTGGATGAGTGGTCCATCGACGTTCGGTCCCAACCGCCGGTGTCCGCCCCTGTTGGTGTCAGCGGTTGGTGTCAGCGCATGGGGACCCTCTTGACAACCTCCGTCGAAAGGGCTGGGCGCGCTGCTGGTCTCAGGACCTGACCGGACATCTGAGCCCATGAGCCTTGACTCTCCCTGGAGAGGCCCTTTGGTTGCTCAGGCACTGCGGGTGTAGTCGGTCTTGTCTTGGACCTTCTTGTAGACGTCTTCGCCTATCCAGTGGCAGTAGAGGTTCTTGCGCCTGATGGCAAGCCGCCGGCAGTGCTGACCGTTGACAGACCAGGCTGCCACTTCTGCTCGTGGCCAACCTCGGGAGGCCGTCGCCAACTCGGCCACGTATTCGAGTGCGGGTTTCAGATCGGTGTCGGCCGACACCATGATCCCAACGTCGTATTCGCCGCGAGTGGCCATGACCGCAAAGTCCAGGGTGAGCTGGACGTCGATGCCCTTTTCCTGGGGTCGCTCCTTGGGCCATGCGGATGGGTAGCGCAGGGGCCGGGTGACGAGCTTGACAAGGGGATCGCTCTCCCACTGGGCATGCTGCCGCCGCGAGGCCCCGTAGGAGCCAGGCTGCTTGGTCGCGTCGGGCTGGCCGCGATAGATGCGCACCTGATGGAGGTGGCGGTCGTACGGGCTGTCGGCGGCGAGGTGCCGGGCAAGGGCTACGGGATCGAACTGGCCCTTGCTCCAGTCTTCCCAGCTCTGGTGGTAGAGCCGGCGAGCTTGCATGTAGGTGTTTTGATAGTCGTAGAAGACGACGACCCTGTCGCTCAAGGCCCCCCCAGAACGAATAATCCCCGCCAGTGCGGGCTATGCCCGGACGACGGGGAGGAGTAGATAAAACGTAACGCGTTGGGGGGTAGAGCGCAATGCGGCTACACGCCTGACTACTCTGAGTCACCACCGCTCGTTCGGGTGGCGCCGTCGCCAGTTGTCAGCGTTGGCCGTCGTTGAGCACCCCCACACGGCCCAGGGACGGCCCCCCGGCGGACATCACGGCTTGTACTTCGGTGCGAGATTCGAGCGGAGTGTGACTAGTTGTACAGCCTTGTAGGCTCCACGGTCAGCAGTAGCCGTTACGGGAGGGGAGGGTTGCCGTGGATCCTGGGTGGGCTGCTGTCTTGGCTGCTGTCGTCGGTTTGATCGGTGCTTTAGGAGGAGCGATCACGGGTGGGTATGCCGCTATCCGTGGGGCACGGGAAGCCGCCGATCGATCGGCTCGTGCCGCTCTTGAGCAGGCGGCTCAGCAAGCCAGCGACCAGCATGAGCACTGGCTTCGTCAGGAGCGTCGGTCGGCCTATGCGGAGCTGTTGCAAGATGCCGAAGACTTCCTGATGAAGCTGGCCGATCTGGTGTCCTGCGTGGAGAACCAGGCAGAAGATGGGGTCAGAGTTCTTGAAGCACTTGAAGGCGTCATGACCGCGCAGATCCAGGTGATTCGCCGAATGGGTCCCGTGATGACGATTGCAGGTCGCGACGTTGCGACGCATCTCCGGCACTTCGTGAGCGAGAGTCGGAGTACCAGCGCTCAGCTCATGGGCCTTCGACCGCCAGACCTTCCCGTCGACCTGGTCCGAAGCCGATACAACACCATGACCGAGCACTTCGGTCACCTCGTCCTGTCGGTAGCTCGTGAGGTTCAAGCAGGACCGACTAGCTCCAGCGTGACCACTAGGTCGGCGTAGCGGCTTTGGGCTGGAGCTGCCTTGGGGCGAGAGATCAGGGGCTCGTAAGCTTTCCGCGGCTCGGGCAGTCTCCTTACCTGCCCGCAATAGCCCGAAGTGAGCCCCTGATCTTAGAGCCTCGCCCCAAGGTGGCTGCCTAAAGCCGTGGAGCCGACCGCCCCAGCCACGATGCATCCCTCTTCTTGTGGCTCGCGTCCGTGCGCGGGCCGGCGGCCGGGCCGGAGCGGGGCGGAGACATGAGCGTCGGCCCGGCGGCAAGCCGGGCCGCGCGGCGAGCGGAGCGAGCCCTTGATGAAGTAGGGAAAGTCTTATCGCGCTGGGGAGCGTGGTGCGTCTGCTGCGGTGCGCTGGACAGCTACCTCAGGGGACGTCTTCCGGTAGCTCGATGCGGCGGTACTTGGTGAGTCTCAGCAGGAGTTGGCCTGCGCGGACCCAGTTGATGAGGGGGTCACCGAACGCGACCGCGATGGCGTCGACCGGGACCGGGTGAGGGTCGGCCGGTTCGTAGAGGGCTCCGCGTACTCCTGCACCCTCGCAGGCGCGGACGCGCACCGCCGTGAACTCGCGCCGTAGATGCGGACATGTGCTGATCGAAGCGTGGGCGCACGGCAGGCACACCGGTGGATGCGGCGTCACGATGTCCTCGTCGGTGGTGTCGAGTTCTTCCGAGAGGAGCCACAGGATGCCGTCGTCGTTTCGGTCGGCGGGCTGTGCGCAGACCTGGCAGAGCAGTTGCTCCATCGCGTTGCGCTGCCGGAGGGCGTGGACCATTCCGAACTCCGGCCTGCCTTTGCCCGGTTGGGAGGGGATGCGGGGCCAGAGCACGCCTTGGGAGTCGCGGTCGTAGGGGCGCTGGTCGGCGTAGGCGATCCGGCCGCGTCGCACGACCATCGGCATGCGTGCTGGGCGTTCTCCGCTCCATTGCGTGATGTACGGAACCGGTCGGCCCCGGTGAATCAACCCGGGGCGGCGCGATGCCGGCGGTGTCAGCATGCGGGCACCTCCGAGGCGAGGTGCGCTGCGACCTCGTGCCCGTGCGCGTTCCTGGTGAAGCGCACATCGGTGGCGAGGGTTGTCACGACGGCCAATCCGCGGCCGTGCACGCCGTGGTCATAGGGCTTCGCCAGGTGTGGAGCGGTGGTGCTGCCTCCGTGATCGGTGACGGTGATCGTCACAGAACCTCGTGCCCGGTGGATCGTGACGTGGAAGTCGGGGCTCGTGGTGTGCGTGACGGCATTGGTGCCCAGCTCGCTCACGATCAGCACTGCGTCCCCAGCGCAGGAGCATCCGGTTAAGACTTCGCGGGCCCAGCGGCGAGCGCAGCCGACCTGTTCCACGTGTCCCGGGAAGGTGCGGCAGTAGGTGGGCATGGTATTCCTCCATGGCACTGACCAGCGGCTCTCCGGTCCTGTTGTCCCAAGTGGCTGACCCGAGACCCCAGAGAGCCGTACAATAAGTACTAGCACCGTACTCGGTGTGTGAGTACTTTGAATGCGAGACCGTACTTTTGGTGCGGGTCATTCATGGACAGGTGTTCACGCGCGGGAGGGGGTGCCCAAGACGATCAGGAAGGAGATCACCGCATGTTCGGGTTGATGGTGCGCTTCACCTGCAAGGACGAGGAAGCGGCAGCCCAGTTCGACGAGCTGGTCTCGCGAACCGGCGAACAGATCAAGGCGAACGAACCAGGGACGCTGATCTACACCGTGCACCGCGTGGAAGGGCGCCCGCTGGAGCGGATCTTCTACGAGCTGTACGCGGACAGGGACGCCTTCGAGGTGCATGAGTCGCAGAGCTACGTGATGGAGTTCCTGACTGCTCGTGAGCAGTACCTGGCGTCGACCGAGGTCGACAAGTTGGACCTCGTGTCCGGCAAGGGCGTGAACGGGTGAGCCCTGAGTACGAGAAGGCACTCGGCCGGAAGATCGCGTTCAACCGGAAGCGTCGCGGGCTTTCGCAGAAGGAGTTCGCCGCGCTCCTGGACCGCTCAGAGGCATGGGTTTCCCAGGTGGAGCGGGGAGTTCGCCGTATCGACCGCATGACGGTCCTGGAGAAGGTGGCGGAGGTCCTAGACCTTCCCGTCTCGGAGTTGGCAGCCGAGGCGCCCGTCGTCGCCTCGACGGTCGCGGAACCGCCCGGTGCCAGCAGACTTCGTCTCGCGCTGAGCGCGGCGCATTCGTTGAAGGCGATCCTCGGCGAACACGAGCCGCCGGACCTGGACAAGCTTCGTGAGGATGCCGACCGCGCGTGGTCTCTGACGCATGAGGGCAACTACGCGGATCTGGCTGAGCTGTTGGAAGATCTCGTGCCGCAGGCGGAGTCCGCGGCACGTTCCGCCCCGGAGGTCGACCGCCCGGAGCTGTTCCGACTGCTGGCCACCGTGTATCACACGTGCAGTGCGGCTCTTGCGAACATGGGCGAGCCCGAGGCGGCATGGATCGCCGTGGACCGCTCCGTTGTGGCCGCCGAGCGTGCGAACGACCCGTTGCTCATGGCGGCAGGCGAGTTCCGGCTGTCGATCGTTTTCCTCGGCGCACGGCACTACGAACAGGCCGCGCAGGCGTCGGGCAGTGCCGCCGACGCGCTGGAGTCGCTTGCGGCGTCCGGTGATGTCGAGGCAACCGCGTTGCGCGGTGCTCTCACCCTGCAAAGGGCGGTGGCGGCCGGAAAGGCCAACAAGGCCGACGAGGCTTATGAGTTCATCCGTACGGCACGCGAGATGGCCGCGACGGTCGGGCCAGGTCGGAACGACTACAACACCGAGTTCGGCCCGGCGAACGTCGACCTCTACGAAGTAGCCGTGGCCGTCGACTTGGGGGACGCGGGTGTCGCGCTCCGCGCCGCTGGCCGCGTGGATGCTTCCGGGCTCTCGTCCGAGCGGCAGACCAGGTTCCATCTCGATGTCGCCCGGGCTCATGCACAGCGTCGGCAGATCGGCGAATCCGTCGCCGCGATCAGGGCCGCACAGCGACTGTCACCCGAGCTCGTCGGTGCGTTGCCTGCCGTCAAGCAGCTCGTTGCGGACCTCGCGACCATGAGCCAGCCTCCGTCCGATGAGCTTCGGTCGCTGGTCACGGAGCTAGGCGTACCTGGAGTACGGATTGGTACTTGAAGTACTAGACAATACTTAGAGTACGGGTTACAGTGGTGAGTGTTCGCAACGCCCTTCGCTGCCAACGGAGTTGCTGAGCGGACAAGCGAACGCGCCGGACAGGTAGGCAGACCTGAACCGGCGCGCGAGCAACAAGGCCACAGACACAGATGTGGCCTGAGCGGGAGGCAGCCCACTCAGGCCGGGTGCGTTGTTGGAGTCAACGCTCAGGCAGCGTATCGCGCCCAGTCCGTATGCGGTCAACCTCCCGTTGCGTAGTCATTTGTCAGCTATGCGTGCCTTTATGGCGCGCTGCGCAAGGGAGTTGCTTCACTGTGCCGTCCTTCAAGATCGACACAAACACCGCCATCGTCTTCGTCGCCGTACCGCCTGCCAAGAAGCTCGTGAACCGGCAGACCGGTGAGATCGCCGTAGACCGGGAAACCGGCGCGCAGATGATGACCATCGGACTGATGGTCACCGACGAGGGCGAAGCCGAGGTCTACAACGTCTCGGTGCCCGAGACCGGCATCCCGGAGGGCCTGACCCCTGGAACGCCCGTCGCGGTGACGAACCTTCGGGCTCGCACGTGGGAGAACGAGTTCAACGGCCAGAAGCGGCATGGGATCGCCTTCCGGGCCGTGGCCGTCACCTCGCTCGCCGAGGCCGGACAGAACCAGGCGGCCTGAACATGACGGCCGTACTGATCACTTCACTGATCGCCGGTGGGCTGGCGCTGCTGCTTCGGTGGCGCCGCCCCGCCTGGTACTGGCTCGGCATAGGCGTCCTCATAGCCAGTGTTCGGGTCCTCGTCCGATACGGCTCGGTCATGGAAGCCTGCGGGCTCACCGTTCCGCCGTCCCGCATGCGGCTCGCGCTGGCGCGGGCGACCCGTACCGTGGCGCCGTCTTCTCGCGTGCCGCACATCCTCGGGATACGGCCGACACGTACCGGCCTGGTGCTGCGCATCAAGCTCCGGCCGGGACAGGACGCGTACGACTTCATCGCCTCGACGGACCGGCTGCGGCACTCCTTCACGATGCAGGGAGTCTCGTGCCGAGAGATCAAGGCGGGTGTCGTCGAGCTGCGGATGACCGGCTATGACGTGCTCAAGCGGGTGCAGATGCCTGCGCGGGCGGAGTCCGGTGTTCTGCGAGTTCCCGTGTCCCTGCGTGAGGACGGGGCCGTGCACTACCGGGACTACCGGGAGGTGCCCCACGCGCTCAACCTGGGTGCGACTCAGTCGGGGAAGTCCGTCTACCAGCGGCGGCTCGTTGCCGCTTTGGCCGGGCAGCCGGTCGCCCTGGTCGGGATCGACTGCAAGAACGGTGTGGAACTCGCGCCGCTCGCACGCCGGTTCTCCGCTCTGGCGGCGAACCAGGATGACGCGCTGGGGCTGCTCGAAGCGCTCATCGAGCGCATGGACGGGATCTACGAGTTGATCCGCGCCGAACAGCGCATCAGCGCGGACGTACCCGATGCGGAGATCACCGCCGATATCTGGGGACTGCCCGAACACCTGCGGCCCCTGCCGGTGGTTCTGCTGATCGATGAGGTCGCCGAACTCGCCCTCTTCGCAAGCAAGGAAGAGGAGAAGCGACGCGACCGGATCGTCACGGCGCTCGTGCGGCTGGTCCAACTCGGCCGCGCAGCCGGTATCTACGTGGAGATCTGCGGGCAGCGCTTCGGCTCGGAACTCGGCAAGGGCATCACGATGCTCCGTGCCCAGCTCACCGGACGCGTCGCCCACCGGGTGAACGACGAAGCCTCGGCGAACATGGCGTTCGCGGACATCTCTCCGGATGCCGTGCTCGCCACCACGCAGATCCCAACTGAGCGGCCGGGTACGGCCGTTGTCGGGGACTCGTCTGGCGGCTGGGTCATCACCCGCACTCCGTACACGTCGCTTCGGCAAGCAGTGAACGTCTGCAATGCGGAAGCCGCGCGCACACCGGAGCTTCCCGAACTGGCCGACTACCGGCCGAGCTTGGCGCCCGCGCTCAAGGCTGTGGAACGCGTCTCCGAGGCAGCCTGACCCCTTCCCCAACACGGTCGGCGCGACCGCTTCGCGCCACGTCCCTACCCCTCCCATGCCCGAAACAGGAGGTGAATCGATCATGACCCGGCTGCCGCGCGTGGACGCCGTACTGATCCAGGCTGTGATCGCCGGTGCCCTGTCCTTCGCACACCTGCATGACATCGCGCGTGCAGCCGGACAGGACGGCTGGAAAGCCTGGGCCTACCCGATCAGCGTGGACCTGCTGCTTGTCGCGGCCTGGCGGCGCATCCGCGCACTGCAAGAGACCGGGGATTCGGCACGGCTGCCCTGGTGCTGGTTCGTCGTCGCGCTCGCCGCGTCCCTCGGCGCCAACATCGCGACCGCCGGGCTCCTCGACCTGGAAGCCGTGCCTGGCTGGCTGCGCATCCTCGTCGCCGGGTGGCCCGCCCTCGCCTTCTTCGGCGGAACCCTGCTGGCGCACGCACCGATCGCGGAAGACCGAGCAGAGCCCATCGGTGGCACGTCGCCACCCTCTGCCGACGAGGCCGCCGAGCCGGTCACGACGGTGGAGCGGGACGTGCCCGAACTCCCCGATTCCACTGCTGAGTTGAGCGATCCGGCCGCCCCTGCACCTCCGGCGACGTTGCCGTCCGTACCTCCGGCACTGGTCGACCACGCCCGCAAGCTCGCCGACGCCCATCACGCCCGCACTGGCTCACCCATCGACTCCGACGCGCTGCGCGCCCAGCTCGGCGTACCGGCACCGATGGCCGACGCAATCGCCGCTCACCTGACCTGAAAGGAGAACTCCCCATGCCCGCACGCGACTTCTTCCACTCCGTCCAACGCATTGGCCCCGTGCAGATCGGCACCCACCGCAACCGCCGTGCGGGCCAGACCCGGCACGCGGCCGTATGCACCGCAGAACGCTGCGGCTGGTCCGCCGACTACGGCACCCGAACCGCGGCACAACTCGCTGCCCGCACCCACCGCTGCGCCGTCCGCTGAAAGGAGATCACGCCATGACCGTCCAACTGCCGCTCGTCCTGGTGCTCGCCCTCGTCGGCTACTTCGGCATCCGCCTCTTCCGGCCGCCGATATGGCTCGTCGTCGTCCTGCTCCTGGGCGGCTTCCTGCTGGCAGACACCTTCCTCGCCCCCGCCATCGACTCCGGCACCCGCACCGGGACCGAGGTCGTCAACGGCACCAACGACTGACAGGAGGAAGAGCCGCATGTTCCGGCCCAAGTACCCGACCACGCCCGTGCCGACAGCTCCGGCCTCGCCAACTGTCGTGACATCTAACGACGTTCACCGCACTTACGAGACCGCGCCGGTCTCCCTGCCGGCCGCTCCTCGTCGCACCGTGCAGCTCACGCCCGGCGCAGTGGCCGCCGTCGTCGGCGGTGGCGCTGCCGTCGCACTCATCATCGCCGCGGTCCTGGTCGCGCTGCTCCTGGCCGTCGCCGTCACCGCGGTCTCCGTGACCATGTGCGCGGTGGTGCTCCGCTCGCTCCTCAACTCGCAGCACAAGCGCTACTGACCGGCCCTCGGGGCGGCCCCGATACCGCCAAGCATCAGCCGCCCCGAGAGCCCTGCCCCTTCCCGACCGAGATCGAAAAGGAGACACCCATCATGACCCACCGGGCCAACGCTCCGGGTCGGCTCTGCCGTTGCTGCTACGGCTTCCCCGTCGTGGCGGTCACCACTGGTCAACTGCACGATGACGGCAGCCGCGTCACGTTCCGAGTCGCCTGCCCTGCCTGCCGAGGTACCGGCAAGACCAAGCCCCGGCGAAACGCCCCCGCTGCTGCTGGGGGACGCGCATGACCGAGCCCGCGACCATCGCGGGCCTGGACCCGATCACCCTCGGCGACGCGCTGAGGGTGGCCGGGTCCGCCGACTTCGCCCGCTGGGAAGACCAGATCCGCCGCACCGGCGGCTGCTCCAACCCCGTCCACCTGACCGGCTGGACCCTGACCAAAGACCGCACCACCGGCGAAACGCTGCACCACTACAGCACCGAGAAGGAGCCCGGCGGGAGACTGCGCATTGCGTGCGGCAACCGCCGCGCCTCCCGCTGCCCCTCCTGCGCCCGCACGTACGCCGGAGACACCTACCACCTCATCCGCGCCGGACTCGCCGGAGACGACCGCCGCGATATCCCCGCCACGGTGCGCGAACACCCGCGCGTCTTCGCCACGTTCACCGCACCCAGCTTCGGGCCCGTGCACAATCGCCCCGACTCCGGCCGCTGTCGCTGCGGTATCCGCCACAGCGACGACGACCCGGCCCTGGGTACACCGCTCGATCCCGATTCGTACGACTACGCCGGTGCCGTCCTCTTCAACAACCACGCCGGACAGCTCTGGCAGCGCTTCACCGTGCGTCTACGCCGCGAGATCGCCGCCCGCGCCGGACTCACACAGCGCGAACTGCGCGAGGTCTGCCGCATCTCCTACGGCAAGGTCGCAGAGTTCCAGCGTCGCGGCGCCATCCACTTCCACGCGGTCGTACGCCTCGACGGGGCTGGCGGACCGGAGGATTCACCGCCCTCCTGGGCACGGGTCGAACTGCTGGAAGACGCCATCCGCAGGGCAGCCGAGCACGCGTACACCACCGTCACGGTCCCGGCCTCCGGCGACCAACCGGCCCGCGCCCTGCGCTGGGGTACCCAGCTCGACATCCGACCCGTGCGGGCCTTCGGCGACGGCTCCGAACTGACCGAACAGGCCGTCGCCGCCTACGTCGCCAAGTACGCCACCAAGGCAGCAGAGACCACCGGCACCCTTGACCGCCGCATCGGCGAACTCGCCGAACTGGACCGGCACGACGTCCCCGACCACACCCGGCGCCTCATCCGTGCCTGCCGGGACCTCGACCGCCTGTACCCGGACCGGCGGCTGTGGGCCTGGGCCCACATGCTCGGCTTCCGCGGCCACTTCTCCACCAAGTCCCGCCGCTACTCCACCACGTTGGGAGCACTCCGGCAGGCACGAGCCGACTACCGCGCTGCCGAACAAGCCCAAGTCCTCGGCCTCGACGACATCGAGCCGGACACCGTGCTCGTCCTCGCCGACTGGACCTACGCCGGACACGGCCACAGCCCCGGCGAATCCGCCCTCGCCGCCACCATCGCCCGCGACCTCCAGCTCAACCGCGACACCGCACGAGAAGCCCTGGCCGACATGGAAGGAGCTGCCGCATGACCACGGCCACGCCCGAACTGCTCACCGTGCCGGAAGTCATGGCACGGCTCAAGGTCGGCCGCACCAAGGTCTACGACCTGATCCGCACACACCGGCTCATCTCGCTAAAGGTCGATGGCTGCCGTCGTATCCCGGCTGACTCCGTTGGCGACTTCATCCGCAGCCGGATCGAAGGAGGCTGCTGATGGCGAAGAGACGGCCCAACGGCGGAGGTTCGATCTCAAAGCGACAGGACGGTCGTTACCAGGGACGCGCGTACGTCACCGACACGGACGGCAACCGCGTCCGCAAGTACGTCTATGGCGCCACGTGGGACGAAGCCAACGAGAAGCTTGGCAAGCTCCAAGAGCAGGAGCGCAACGGCATCCCGGTGCCTTCCCGTGCCTGGTCATTGGGGGAATGGCTCGATTACTGGATTGACCACATCGTGAAGCCGAACCGGGACGACAACACTTACGCCAAGTACGAGTCGAAGGTACGGCTTTACCTTCGTCCACACCTGGGGAAGAAGCAGCTTGCGCGCCTGTCCGCCGCGCAGGTGCGGGCCTTCATGGCGGCGCTCACGCGACAGGAAGTTCCCGCCGCGACGCGGTTCGAGGTGCTTCGTACCCTCCGGAACGCGCTGAACAGGGCGATCAAAGAAGAGATCCTTGCCCGAAACGTCGCGTTGCTGGTGGACATGCCCAAGGTCAGCAAGGACAAGGGCTCGGCCTGGAGCGCGCCCGAGGCGATCACGTTTCTCCGCGCGGTCCGCGCTCACCGCTTCTACGCGGCGTGCGTCCTGGTGCTCGTTCTCGGTCTCCGCCGCAGTGAGTTGCTCGGTCTGCGCTGGCAAGACGTCGACTTTGAGAACCGCCAGTTCACGCCGGTCAAGCAGGTGCACCGCAAGAAGGGTGCCGGCCTGGTCCTCAAGGATCTCAAGACGGAGTCCTCACAAGCCGCCCTGCCTCTGCCGGAGTTCTGTGCCCGCGCCCTGGAACAACGCCGCGATCTGCAAGGGTTGGAGCGCAAGATTGCCGGTGATCACTGGAACCAGGCACCTGGCCATGACGTGATCTTCTCGTCGGAGCACGGCGGGCTTACCGATCCGGTGGGCTTCTCCCGTACCTTCGATCGCCTGGTGAAGCGGGCTGGCGTCCGGCGCATCACGGTCCGGCTCGCTCGGCACACCTGCGGCACCCTGCTCGCCTTCTTGAAGGTTCACCCCAAGGTCGCTCAGGCGATCCTGCGGCATAGCCAGATCAGCATGACCATGGACATCTACACGCACGTGGTCGGCGACGGCGAGCGGGAAGCCGTCTCGATGCTCGCTGAGCTACTGGAAGACCCGCTCCTGGGCTGACCTCGCCGTTGGTGTCAGACGTAGGTGTCAAATGGGCACCGTGGGAATCCCACGGTGCCCATTTTCGCTGGTGGGGCTAACAGGACTTGAACCTGTGGCCTCATCCTTATCAGGGATGCGCTCTAACCATCTGAGCTATAGCCCCGCGCTGCACCGAAAGATTAGCGCACTTCCATCCACGCCCCCAAATCGGTTCCGGGGGCTCCACAACCGGTCCCGCGGCCCTCACTCGTCCTCGGCGAGGGT
The DNA here is from genome assembly GCF_022524345.1 of Streptomyces marispadix. Lineage (NCBI taxonomy): Bacteria > Bacillati > Actinomycetota > Actinomycetes > Kitasatosporales > Streptomycetaceae > Streptomyces > Streptomyces marispadix. Next base: position 3,307,135 of record NZ_JAKWJU010000002.1, read on the forward strand.
GACTTCGACGCCGCCGACGAAGCCCGCCGACAGGTTGTAGATGAAGGCGCCCAGCGTCGCCAGAGCGGTGGCGAGCACCACGTCGATCACCGCTATGACCGTCGTGAACAGCAGCACCCTCGGCAGCGACAGGAACGACTCGATGTCGAAGCCGCCGCCCGCGTCGCCGGACTGCGTGGCCTGGCTGACGGTGCCGGAGATGGCCGAGAAGACGCCCATCGCGTTCATCACCATCCACAGCACCGCGACCGCGACGATGGTGCACACGCCCAGCGCTATCGACAGCAGAAAGCTGACCTTCATCACCGACCACGGGTCGGCCTTGGCCACACGCAGCCGCGCCTTGCGGGTGCGCGGGATCGTACGGGCGCCCGTGCGCGGGCGGCGCACAGCCCCCGCGCTTCCGGTCACGCCTCCCAGGCCCGTACCGGAACCGGTGCCGGCGCCGGAGCCCGAGGCCCCGGAACCCGCACCGTCCGTACCAGAGCCCGTACCGGTGCCCGAGCCCACGCCCGTACCCGTTTCACCAGCCGTGCCGTTGGCGTCCGCGCCCGGCATCGGGCCGCCCGGCGCACCCGCACCCGAACCCGCGCTCATGCCCGCGCCGCCGACCGTCGGCGGATTCACCGGCGGAGCCGGATACGCCTGCGGCGGCCGATGCGGCTGCGGCTGCTGGGCCTGGGCATGAGCCTGGGTCTGCTGGTGGGAGTGCGCCTGCGCATGAGGCTGCGGCTGTGCCTGCGGCAGCGGCTGCGATTCCGCCTGCGGCTGCCGCGGACCGGTCTCCTGCTGCGCACGGGGCTGTGGCTGGGCACCGCTCACGCCTTACTCCTCGTCGTCCGGCTCGTCCGACTCGCTCGACGTGGCCTCCGGCTCCTCGCCCAGGGCGCCGCCGGGCTCCACCGCCGCTTCCACTTCCTCGGCCTCACGACCGGCCTCGGCGTTACGGGCGACGCCGACCACCGCATCCCTCTTGCCCAGGTTGATCAGTTGGACGCCCATCGTGTCACGGCCCGTCTCCCTGACCTCACTCACGCGTGTACGAATCACACCGCCACCGAGCGTGATGGCGAGGATCTCGTCGTTCGCCTCGACGACCAGGGCGCCGACCAGCGAACCTCGGTCCTCCACGATCTTCGCGGCCTTGATGCCCAGTCCGCCCCGGCCCTGCACGCGGTACTCGTCGACATCCGTGCGCTTCGCGTAACCGCCGTCCGTGGCGGTGAAGACGAACGTACCCGCCCTGACGACGTTCATCGAGAGGAGTTCGTCACCTTCACGGAAACTCATCCCCTTCACACCAGAAGTCGCACGCCCCATGGGCCGCAGCGCCTCGTCGGTCGCGGTGAAGCGGATCGACTGCGCCTTGCGGCTCACCAGCAGCAGATCGTCCTCGGGGGAGACCAACTCCGCGCCGATCAGCTCGTCGTCGCGGCCGTCTTCCATCTGCCGCAGATTGATCGCGATGACGCCGCCGGAGCGCGGGGAGTCGTAGTCCTTCAGCGAAGTCTTCTTCACCAGGCCCGACTTGGTCGCAAGCACCAGATAGGGCGCGGCCTCGTAGTCGCGGATCGCGATCATCTCCGCGATCTGCTCGTCCGGCTGGAACGCCAGCAGATTCGCCACATGCTGACCGCGGGCGTCACGGCCCGCGTCGGGCAGCTCGTACGCCTTCGCCCGGTACACACGGCCCTTGTTCGTGAAGAACAGCAGCCAGTGGTGCGTCGTGGAGACGAAGAAGTGGTCGACGATGTCGTCCTCTTTGAGCTTCGTGCCCCGGACGCCCTTGCCGCCGCGCTTCTGCGCCCGGTAGTCGTCCGTCTTCGTGCGCTTCACATAGCCGCCACGGGTGATCGTGACGACGATGTCCTCCTCGGCGATCAGGTCCTCGATGGACATGTCGCCCTCGAAGGGCACCAGCTTCGTACGGCGGTCGTCGCCGAACTTCTCGACCAGCGCCGTCAGTTCCTCACCGATGATCTGCCGCTGACGGGACGGGGAGGCCAGGATCGACTTGTACTCGTCGATCTTCTGCTGGAGTTCGTCGTGCTCGGCGGTGATCTTCTGCCGCTCCAGGGCCGCGAGGCGGCGAAGCTGCATCTCCAGGATCGCGTTGGCCTGGATCTCGTCGATCTCCAGCAGGCCCATCAGGCCGCCGCGCGCGTCCTCCACAGTCTGGCTGCGCCGGATCAGCGCGATGACCTCGTCGATCGCGTCGAGCGCCTTCAGCAGACCACGCAGGATGTGCGCCCGCTCCTCGGCCTTGCGCAGCCGGAACCGCGTACGGCGTACCACCACGTCGATCTGGTGGGCGACCCAGTGCCGGATGAAGGCGTCCAGCGACAGCGTGCGCGGCACGCCCTCCACTAGCGCCAGCATGTTCGCGCCGAAGTTCGTCTGGAGATCGGTGTGCTTGTACAGGTTGTTGAGTACGACCTTCGCGACCGCGTCCCGCTTGAGGACGATCACCAGCCGCTGACCGGTACGGGATGACGTCTCGTCCCGTACGTCGGCGATGCCGCCGACCCGGCCGTCCTTCACCAACTCCGCGATCTTCAGGGCGAGATTGTCCGGATTGACCTGGTATGGAAGCTCCGTCACCACCAGGCACTGCCGTCCCTGGATCTCCTCGACCTCGACGACCGCCCGCATCGTGATCGAGCCGCGGCCCGTGCGGTACGCCTCCTCGATGCCCTTACGGCCCACGATCAGCGCACCCGTCGGGAAGTCCGGGCCCTTGATCCGCTCGATCAGCGCTTCCAGCAACTCCTCGTTGGTGGCGTCCGGATGCTCCAGATACCACTGCGCGCCCGACGCCACCTCACGCAGATTGTGCGGCGGGATGTTGGTCGCCATGCCGACCGCGATGCCGGCGCTGCCGTTGATCAGCAGATTCGGGAAGCGCGACGGCAGCACCGTCGGCTCCTGGTTGCGGCCGTCGTAGTTGTCCTGGAAATCGACGGTCTGCTCGTCGATGTCCCGGAGCATCTCCATGGCCAGCGGCGCCATCTTGCACTCGGTGTACCGCATGGCCGCCGCCGGATCGTTCCCCGGCGAACCGAAGTTGCCGTTTGAGTCCACCAGCGGCATCCGCATCGACCACGTCTGCGCGAGCCGCACCAGAGCGTCGTAGATGGAGGTGTCGCCGTGCGGGTGGTAGGTGCCCATCACGTCGCCCACCACACGAGCGCACTTGTAGAAGCCCTTCTCCGGGCGGTAGCCGCCGTCGTACATCGCGTACAGCACTCGGCGGTGCACAGGCTTCAGACCGTCACGGATGTCCGGCAGCGCACGCGAGACGATCACGCTCATCGCGTAGTCGAGATACGAACGCTGCATCTCGGTCTCGAGGCTCACCGGATCGACGCGCGAAGCCGTGCCCTCGATCTGCACCGGCGCGGGATCGCCGGCTACCACCGGCTCGGGGCCCTGCTCGCCCTCGGGGCTGTCAGGAGTGGGAGTGATCTCGTCGGCCATTGCTCAGCTCAAGTCCTTCAGTAAGTGTGCGGCGCACCGGACTCCACGTCGGGGTACGGGCCTTGGGCGGCGCCGGAGCGGCCCGCCCACGCGGATGCGGGACTCGGACGTCCGGGCTCGGATCTCCGGGCTCAGATGTCCAAGAAGCGGACGTCCTTGGCGTTTCGCTGGATGAACGAGCGCCGCGCCTCCACGTCCTCGCCCATCAGGATCGAGAACAGGTCGTCCGCCGCCGCCGCGTCGTCCAGCGTCACCTGACGCAGCACCCGGTGATCGGCGTCCATCGTCGTGATCCGCAGCTCCTCGGCGTTCATCTCGCCCAGACCCTTGAACCGCTGGATCGAGTCGTCCCTGATCCGCTTGCCCTGCTCACGGCCGAGTTCGATGAGGCTGTCGCGCTCCCGGTCGGAATACGCGTACTGATGCTCGTCCCGGCCCCACTTGATCTTGTACAGCGGCGGCTGGGAGAGGAAGACGTGCCCCGCCTCCACCAGCGGACGCATGAAACGGAACAGCAGCGTCAGAAGCAGGGTGTTGATGTGCTGGCCGTCGACATCGGCGTCCGCCATCAAAATGATCTTCTGGTAGCGAAGTCTCGCGATGTCGAAGTCCTCGTGAATGCCCGTGCCGAACGCCGAAATCAGCGCCTGCACCTCGGCGTTCTGCAACACCTTGTCGATACGGGCCTTCTCCACGTTGAGGATCTTGCCCCGGATCGGAAGGATCGCCTGGAACTCCGGATTGCGGCCCGACTTGGCCGAACCGCCCGCCGAGTCGCCCTCCACGATGAAGATCTCGCACTTCGCCGGGTCGTTCGACTGGCAGTCGCTCAGCTTGCCCGGCAGCGACGCCGTCTCCAACAAGCCCTTGCGGCGCGTGAGATCACGGGCCTTCCGCGCCGCCACACGAGCCGTCGCCGCCTGGATGCCCTTACGGATGATGTCCGCGGCCTCGTTCGGATTGCGGTCCAGCCAGTCGCTCAGATGCTCATGAGTGATCTTCTGCACGAAGGTCTTCGCCTCCGTGTTGCCCAGCTTCGTCTTCGTCTGGCCCTCGAACTGCGGCTCGCCCAGCTTCACCGAGATGATCGCCGTCAGACCCTCCCGGATGTCCTCACCCGTGAGGTTGTCGTCCTTGTCGCGCAGCAGACGCTTGTCCCGCGCGTAACGGTTGATCAGACCCGTAAGCGCCGCACGGAAACCCTCCTCGTGCGTGCCGCCCTCATGCGTGTGGATCGTATTGGCGAAGGAGTACACACCCTCGCTGTACTGGTTGTTCCACTGCATCGCGATCTCGACCGAGAGCATCCGCTCCTTGTCCTCGGCCTCGACGTCGATCACCGTCGGATGCACCAACTCGCCCTTGCGGGAGTTGAGATAGCGCACGAAGTCCGAGATGCCGCCCTCGTAGTGGTAGCGGACCGAGAGCTGCCTGCCCTCCTCGTCGACATGCTCAGGACGCTCGTCGACCAGCTCGATCGTCAGGCCCTTGTTCAGGAACGCCATCTCCTGGAAACGGCGGGCCAGCGTCTCGAACGAGTACTCCGTGCTCTCGAAGACGTCCGCATCCGCCCAGAACGTCACCGTCGTACCGGTCTCGTCCGTCTGCTCGTTGCGCTTCAGCGGCGCCGTCGGCACGCCCAGCTTGTAGTCCTGCGTCCAGCGGTAGCCCTCAGTCCGGATCTCCACCGCCAGGCGCTGGGACAGCGCGTTGACGACCGAGACGCCCACACCGTGCAGGCCGCCCGAGACCGCGTAGCCGCCGCCCCCGAACTTGCCGCCCGCGTGCAGCACCGTCAGCACGACCTCGACCGCGGGCTTCTGCTCGGACGGCACGATGCCCACCGGGATACCGCGGCCGTTGTCCTTGACCCGCACACCGCCGTCGCCGAGCAGCGTCACAGTGATCGTGTCCGCATGACCGGCCATCGCCTCGTCGACCGAGTTGTCCACGACCTCCTGCACGAGGTGATGCAGACCACGCTCACCGGTCGAACCGATGTACATGCCGGGCCGCTTGCGCACCGCCTCAAGGCCCTCCAGGACCGTGATCGCGCTCGCGTCGTACGACGGCTCCTCCTCCGCGGTCACCGGCGAGACCGGCGGTCCCACCGGAGGAACCCCCGCACCCGCGCCGTCGACCAGGGCGGCGTCCGTCTGCGTGCCGCTCCCCGTCCCGGTGCCGGTCTCGCTCTCGGTGGGGTTGTTCTCGTACTCGTTGAGATCGCCGGAATCGGCCACGAAGCGCCCTTTCTGGCACAGCACAGGCCGACTCCAGAAGTCTGGAGCGGCTGCGTCGTTCGACATGTTCCGCAACTGGGCGGGTTCTCGACCAGTGTACCGGTGGCGGCAGCCTGAATGGGGGTTTGCCGGTGCCTGAGTCCGCATGTGCCGTCCTGAACTGGCGTCCACCGACTCCCCATATGCACACCGGGGGGCCAGATCGCTCACAGGGGCACTCAGCGCTTCGGGCTGTCAACGTCCCATCACGGTGAGCGCCGTCACCAGTCACCCGTAGGTGTCCCCCGGGCCCTTGCTACCCGGCGCACGCAACGGACCACTGCGAGTGCCCGGCGCCTGCGGCCCCAGAACCTTCAGAAACGCGACCGTCCCCTCGCCCAGATCCTCGTTCAGCCGCGCGACGAGCCTCGGCGCCAGCAACCGCAACTGCGTCGCCCACGCCGTCGAATCACACCGCACCGTCAGCACCCGCTGCTCCTCGTCGTACCGCTGAGGCTCACAGTGCTGCGCCACCTCCGGACCCACCAACTGCGGCCAGCGGCCCATCACACCGCCCACCGCCGCCGGAACCTCCCAGCCCCGCTCGGTGATCAGCCCCCGCACCGCCGCGCCCAACGGCAGCGGATCCCGCCCGTCACGGCCCGAACCCGAACGCGGCCCCCGCCCACGCCGCACATCCTTCTTCTGCTGCGCCGCCGCACCCCGCGACCGCGCCTGCTCCTTCGCCGCGCGCAACGCCACCCGCGCGAGATCCACACCCGTCGGCTCGCCCGGCTGCGGCCGCTCGGCGCCCGGCGACTCCTCCCGAAGCGCCTCCTGCCGCGGCTCGTCCCTCGGCGGCTCCTCCCGCTGCGGCCCGTCACTCATCCCGGACGACCTCCCCGCCCGCGACCGCGAAACGCACCCCCGCCAGCACCTCCGGCACATCCTCCGGCACCGCCGCCGTCACCAGCACCTGCTCGCCCGGCGCCACCAACTCCGCCAGCCGCGCCCGGCGTTGGACGTCCAGCTCCGCGAAGACGTCGTCCAGCACAAGCACCGGCTCATGCCCCTCGCTCTTCAGCAGCTCATACGACGCCAGCCGCAGCGACAACGCGAACGACCACGACTCACCATGACTCGCGTAGCCCTTCGCGGGCAGCTCACCCAGCTTCAGCACCAGATCGTCCCGATGCGGGCCCACCAGCGTCACACCACGCTCCAGCTCCGCACGGCGCGAATCCCTCAGCGCCCCCAGCAGACCCTCGTACAACTCCGCGGCCGACACGGCAGAAACAGCACCGTTCTCGTCACCGCCACCGCCGTCACTGTCGCCGCCACCGCGCCCGGCACCCGCCGGAGCCGCAGCGGGAGCCCCCCGGTACTCCAGCCCCACCGGGCCGCCCCCCGGCGCCAGCCGCTCATACGCCTTGTCCGCCAGCGGCCGGAGCGCCGATATCAGCTCCAGCCGCCGCGCCAGCAACTCCGCCCCCACACGCGCCAGATGCTCGTCCCACACATCCAGCGTCGAGGTGTCCGCACTGCGCCCGCCGTGGCGCCGCGCCAGCACCGCCGACTTCAGCAGCGAGTTGCGCTGCTTCAGCACCCGGTCGTAATCGGAACGCACCCCCGCCATCCGCGGCGAACGCGCCGTCACCAACTCGTCCAGAAACCGCCGCCGTTCACCGGGATCGCCCTTCACCAGCGACAGATCCTCCGGAGCGAACAGCACCGAACGCAGAATCCCCAGCACATCGCGCGGCTTCACCCGCGAAGACCGGTTGATCCGCGCACGATTGGCCTTCCCCGGATTCAGCTCCAGCTCCACCAACTGCTGCCGCTCGCCCTGCCGCACCGCCGCCCGCACCACGGCACGCTGCGCACCCGCCCGCACCAGCGGAGCGTCCGAGGACACCCGATGGCTCCCCAGCGACGCCAGATAGCCGACAGCCTCCACCAGATTCGTCTTGCCCTGGCCGTTCGGCCCCACGAACACCGTCACGCCCGGACCGAGAGACACCTCGGCCCGGGCGTACGAACGGAAGTCGGCGAGCGACAGATGCGTGACATGCATCGGAGGCGTCAACCACCCACCGGCGGAAGGACGTCCGCTCCCGGAGTGTCACCGTCCACATGAGCGCCGCTCGCCGAGACCGCATGACCGCCGAACTGGTTCCGCAGCGCCGCCACCATCTTCATCTGCGGCGAATCCTTCTGCCTCGACGAGAAACGAGCGAACAGCGACGCCGTGATCGCCGGCAGCGGCACCGCGTGATCGATTGCCGCGTCCACCGTCCACCGGCCCTCACCCGAATCGGCCGCATAACCGCGCAGTTCGGCGAGATGCTCGTCCGAATCCAGCGCCTTCACCGCCAGATCCAGCAGCCACGAACGGATGACCGTGCCCTGCTGCCACGAACGGAACACCTCGCGCACGTCCGTCACCGAATCGACGGCCTCAAGCAGCTCCCAGCCCTCCGCGAAGGCCTGCATCATCGCGTACTCGATGCCGTTGTGGACCATCTTCGCGAAGTGCCCCGCACCGACCTTGCCCGCGTGCACACAGCCGAAGTCGCCCTCCGGCTTCAACGCGTCGAAGACCGGCTGCACACGCTCCACATGCTCGGCGTCGCCCCCGTACATCAGCGCATAGCCGTTCTCGAGGCCCCAGACACCGCCCGAGACACCGCAGTCGACGAAGCCGATGCCCTTCGCCGCCAGCTCCCCGGCGTGCTGCTCGTCCTCCGTCCAGCGGGAGTTGCCACCGTCGACGACGACGTCACCGGGGGAGAGCAGCTCCGCGAGCTGATCGATGGTCGACTGCGTGGCAGCCCCCGCCGGAACCATGACCCACACGACGCGCGGTGCCTCAAGCTTCGCCACCAGCTCCTCAAGGCTCCGCACATCCGCGACATCAGGGTTGCGGTCGTAGCCGACGACCGTGTGGCCGGCCCGGCGGATGCGCTCGCGCATGTTGCCGCCCATCCTGCCGAGACCGACGAGACCGAGCTCCATCAGTGCCCCTTCTTTCACGTTTCGTACCTGAGCCCGAGCCTACGCCCACAGGGTCCGCGCACAACTGTGGACTCCATCTGCTCATACGTGCTGACCAGCGGCTACGGCACGAACCGGCTGAGGCACGGGTCCCGTTGCGCGAACCTCAAGGGCACGGACGGGTCCGGCGGACCGGCGGCCCTCACACGGCGGCGGCACAGCCGTACACAGGCCCTGCCCGGCCGCCCGCGAGCACGCTCAGCCCGACAGCCGCACAGGCATGATCAGGTACTTGTACGCCTCGTCCGCCTCGACGTCCTTCGCGGGCTTGCCGCTCAGCAGCGCCGGCTTCGTCGACGTCGTGAACGACAACTGCGCGACGGGGGAGTCGATCGCGCTCAACCCCTCAAGCAGGAAACCGGGGTTGAAGGCGATCGACACGTCGTCGCCCTCCAACTCCGCGTCCACACGCTCCACAGCCTGTGCATCGTCGCTCGAACCGGCCTCGAGCGTCAGCACACCCTGCTCGAAACTCAGCCTGACCGGCGTGTTCCGCTCGGCCACCAGCGCGACGCGCTTCACCGCCTCCACGAACGGCGCCGTCTCGATCACCGCCACCGAGTTGAACTCCGTGGGGAACAGCGTGCGGTACTTGGGCAGATCGCCCTCCAGCAGCCTGGTCGTCGTAAGCCGCCCGGCGCCCTCGAAACCGATCAGGCCCTCGCCCGAGCCCGAACCCGACAGCGCCAGCGTGACGTTGTCACCGCCGCTGAGCGATTTCGCCGTGTCCAGCAGCGTCTTGGCCGGTACGAGCGCCACCGACGAGGCGTCAGGCGTCTCCGGCTTCCACAGGAACTCCCGCACGGCGAAGCGGTAACGGTCCGTCGAGGCCAGCGTGACCGTGTCGCCCTCGATCTCGATCCGTACGCCGGTGAGCACCGGAAGCGTGTCGTCACGGCCGGCGGCGATCGCGACCTGGGAGACCGCGGAGGCGAACACCTCGCCCGGCACGGTGCCCGTCGCGGTGGGCATCTCCGGCAGCGCCGGATACTCCTCGACCGGCAGCGTGTGCAGGGTGAAGCGGGACGAGCCGCAGGAGACCGTGGCCCGTACACCGTCTGTGGAGATCTCCACGGGGCGGTTGGGGAGGGAGCGGCAGATGTCGGCGAGCAGCCTGCCGGAGACCAGGACCGTGCCCTCCTCCTCGACCTCGCCCTCGACCGAGACCCGCGCCGAGACCTCGTAGTCGAAGCCGGAGAGGCTCAGGGAACCGTCCTCGGCCTTCAGCAGCAGGCCCGCAAGGACAGGTACGGGCGGACGGGCGGGCAGGCTCTTCGCCGCCCAGGCCACCGCCTCCGCGAGTACATCGCGCTCTACCCGGATCTTCACCTTCAGCCGCCTCCTGCTGTTGCTGGCTGCTCGCCGTGCTGCCTGTCGTCGTCGGCTCGTTGCCGGGGTCCAGTCTGACGCACGCCGCCGACAGTCGGCGTGGGTGTGGGTCAAGTCGTCGGCGGGTGGGTAGGAGTCGAGAGCGCTGAGTTGTGCACAGCCCCCACTTCGAAACAGATTCCCCGCTATATATCCGTGGTCGTAGTAGTAGGGCTTGTGGAAACCGTGGATAAGTCCGTTTCCCCAGCTCAGCCCGCGAATTCTGTCCACCGCTCCTGTGGGCGCCACCGGTGGACGGACGACGGTTTCTGTGGACGGCGAAAAGTTCTGCACAGCCGGTGCACAGCCCCCCGAATCTTCCCCACAGCCGTCTTCAATGTTGTCCCCAGGTTTCCCACAGGGTTCTGGGGGGCGCGGTGTGACCGCTTTCACTCGGACCAGTGAGCAGGCGCGTTGTGTTGCCGAACAGTGGACAGCTCTGTGGAGAAGCTGGGGATAGGGGTGCGGGTGGCTGTGGGCGGGCGGTGGACAGAAGTCCCCGCCCCGCACCCCCAGTTGACGGTTCCACATCCTGTGGACCGCGGATGCTCACAAGTCCACAGCCCTCTGACCTCCCCGAACAGCTTTCACCGGCCCTGCCTGTGGACGCTTTTCGGGACAACTCACGGAGCCCACAGGGTGTGGACGTCTCATTCGGCTCTTACCTGTGGGAACCGGCCGCAGCGGCGACCGGAATCGAACAGCCAAGAGCCCCCGCGGAGTTGGCTCCACGGGGGCTGACGGTTCGAGCAGGCGCCGGCGGCGGGCTCCCACAGACGTATGGGACACGTATGGGACACGGCGAGCGGAGCGGCCCTACGTCCGGCACGGGCAGATGTGAGCGATGCGGCCGAGGGCCCGGCGCCACCGACGCCGTCGGCAGCCTCGACGCCCTTGCCAGCGGCGGCGGTACGAGCGCGCTCAGGCGTTCTTGATGCGGTTCGTGAGTTCGGTGACCTGGTTGTAGATCGAGCGCCGCTCGGCCATGAGCGCACGGATCTTGCGGTCGGCGTGCATCACGGTCGTATGGTCGCGCCCGCCGAACTGGCTGCCGATCTTCGGCAGTGACAGATCGGTGAGTTCGCGGCACAGATACATGGCGATCTGACGGGCCGTCACCAGCACGCGGCTGCGGGAGGAGCCGCACAGGTCGTCGACGGTGAGCCCGAAGTAGTCCGCCGTGGCGGCCATGATCGCCGACGCCGTGATCTCGGGGGTGGCGTCCTCGCCGCCCGGGATCAGGTCCTTCAGCACGATCTCGGTCAGGCCGAGGTCCACGGGCTGCCGGTTGAGCGAGGCGAAGGCCGTGACCCGGATGAGCGCGCCCTCCAGCTCGCGGATGTTGCGCGAGATGCGGGACGCGATGAACTCCAGCACCTCCGGGGGTGCGTTGAGCTGCTCCTGAACCGCCTTCTTACGGAGGATCGCGATGCGCGTCTCCAGCTCCGGCGGCTGCACATCGGTGATCAGGCCCCACTCGAAGCGGTTGCGGAGCCGGTCCTCCAGGGTGATCAGCGCCTTGGGCGGCCGGTCGCTGGAGAGCACGATCTGCTTGTTCGCGTTGTGCAGCGTGTTGAAGGTGTGGAAGAACTCCTCCTGCGTCGACTCCTTGTCGGCCAGGAACTGGATGTCGTCCACGAGCAGGATGTCCATGTCGCGATAACGCTTGCGGAACGCGTCCGCCTTGCCGTCGCGGATGGAGTTGATGAACTCGTTCGTGAACTCCTCGGAACTGACGTACCGCACACGCGTACCCGGATAGAGACTGCGGGCGTAGTGGCCGATCGCGTGCAGCAGATGCGTCTTGCCGAGGCCCGACTCCCCGTAGATGAACAGCGGGTTGTACGCCTTGGCCGGGGCCTCGGCGACGGCGACGGCCGCGGCGTGGGCGAAGCGGTTCGAGGCACCGATGACGAACGTGTCGAAGAGGTACTTCGGATTGAGCCTCGCCGTCGGCTCGCCGGGCCCGGTGGCCGGTGCGGGCTGCGCGGCGAGCGGGCCCGGGGCGCCGCTGGAGGCGGGGAGCTGGGACGGGCCGTCGTAGCGGGGCGCCGGCGGCTGACCCTGCGGCGGCACCTGCGGCTGCGGCAACTGGCCCTGCGGCGGCGGGAGTTGCTGCTGCGCCTGGCGCTGGTGCTCGTAGGACTCGTATGAGTTGGGCTGAGGCCGTTCGTACTGCTGCTGGTGCGGGGGCCGCGGCTGGTCGTAGTGCTGCTCGTACCGCTGCTGCTGCGGCTGGCTCTGAGGTGCGTACTGATCGTGCTGTGCCTGCTGGTGCTGCTGCGGCCAGGCGCCGGGCTGTCTCGGCGCCTCCGGGTATTCCGGGTAGGCGGCGCGCGGACTCGGCAGGTCGCGGCTCTCGTAGCCCTCGTACCCGCCGCCGGTGTAACCGCCGTTGTCATACGCGTTGTTGCTGTCGTACGCGGCGTTGTCGTATCCGCCGCCGTGGTCGTGTCCGGCGGGGCCGGACGCACTGCCGTCGGGCGGTGGCGGCGAGTGCTGTGCCGGTACGGACGGGGCAGGCGGCTGTGATTCGGACCCGGAGGCGGAAGCGGCGGCGCTCGCCGCGTCGTTGGACGTGCTCGGCCCGGGGGCGTCCGGCGCGGGACCCGTCACGGTGATCGCGAGCCGGATGGGCTGCTGGCACTCCCGGCTGAGAGCATCGCTGATCACCGGGGAGAGACGCCCTTCGAGGACGCCTTTCGCGTACTCGTTGGGCACGCCGAGCAGGGCGGTGCCGGAGACGAGCACGAGCGGCTGGGCCTCACGCAGCCAGCGCTGGTCCTTGGCTTCGACGCCCTGGCCGTCCGAGAGGAGTTGATCCAGAACTCGTGGCCACACTGCGGCAAGATCGGCAGGCAGGTCGGCCACGGGTCACGCTTCTCTCGATCGCTGGGGGTGTGGTGCCGGGTGTGTAGGTCGGTGCAGCCGGCTACTTCCCACGATTGTGTGGTTCTGCGGACGGTCGGGAGGGATGGGAAGTTCAGTCACGGTAGTCAGGGCGGCGCGCAGCATTCAAGTCGTTGTCCACAGGCTGTGCATGAGCGTCGGCCAGGCCCCGGTGGCGTGCCGTCACTGCCGCGGTTCACGGTGGCTGCCCGATGACCACCCGGTCCGCCGCCGGGCGGGTTCGCGCGGGCCCTGTGCGGGGTCTCGGCGGTTTGACCGAATGGCGTAGCCGCGCGTACCGTAACGAGGTCGAGTTGTCGACGGCTGCTGCCGCCTGCCTCCGATGGGCAAGATCCATGAGACTCTTCACGGATCTGAAGCGGTGCACACTCGGGCGTTGCGAGCTGCTCGTGGGCGCACGGTGACAGCCGGTCGACGCCACAGCCCATCTCCCGCGGTCGCCGTGGGACACGAAGCTTTCCTGGAGCCCCCGAGTGAGCAAGCGCACCTTCCAGCCGAACAACCGCCGCCGCGCGAAGACCCACGGCTTCCGGCTGCGCATGCGTACCCGTGCCGGCCGCGCGATCATCGCGAACCGCCGCAGCAAGGGTCGCAGCCGCCTGTCGGCCTGAGCGGCCTGACCTCCGGTCCATGACGTGCTGCCTACCGAGAACCGGCTGAGGCGGCGCGAGGACTTCGCGGTCGCGGTACGCCGAGGACGCAGGGCGGGCCGCCCGCTTCTCGTCGTCCACCTCCGCAGCGACAGCAGCTCATCGGACCCGCACGAGGCGGGGGGAGATGCTTCCCCCGCCCGTGCGGGTTTCGTCGTGAGCAAGGCCGTCGGCAATGCGGTCGTACGCAACCGCGTCCGCCGGCGGCTGAGGCATCTGGTGCGCGAGCGATTGACCGCGTTGCCCCCAGGTAGCCTGGTTGTCGTACGGGCGTTGCCGGGCGCGGGTGAGGCAAGCCATGACGAGCTGGTGCGCGACCTGGACGCCGCTTTCAGGCGGCTGCTTGGAAGGCCTCCGTCATGAAGTACCCGCTGCTGTGGTTGATCAAGTTGTATCAGTGGACCATCAGTCCGATGCTCGGGCCGGTGTGCCGGTACTACCCGTCGTGTTCGCACTATGGCTACGCGGCCATCGAGCGTCATGGCGCTGTGAAGGGGACGGCACTGACGGCCTGGCGCATTCTGCGCTGTAATCCGTGGTCCCCCGGAGGCGTCGACCACGTCCCCGCCCGGAAGCATCCGGTTTGGCACCAGCGGCTGCGTTACCGCTGGCAGCAGTACCGGACCCAGTCCAACGCCCAAGGAGCCTGATGAACTTCCTGGACACGATCCTGAGTCCTCTCTATACCGCTGTCTCCTGGATCATTGTCCAGTTCCACTCGCTGTTCAGCCTGGTCTTCGACCAGAGCAGCGGCTGGGCCTGGGGTCTGTCCATCTTCTGCCTGGTGGTGCTGATCCGGATCTGCCTGATCCCGCTCTTCGTGAAGCAGATCAAGTCGACCCGGAACATGCAGGCGCTCCAGCCGAAGATGAAGGCGATCCAGGAGCGCTACAAGAGCGACAAGCAGCGTCAGTCCGAAGAGATGATGAAGCTGTACAAGGAGACCGGGACGAACCCGCTCTCCAGTTGCCTGCCGATCCTGGCGCAGTCGCCGTTCTTCATCGCGCTCTTCCAGGTGCTGAACCACATCGCAAACAACCGGCCCGTGGGCGTCCTCACCGCGGAGCAGGTCGACAGCGCCCGTAACGCGTCGGTCTTCGGCGCTCCCATCGCCGCGAAGTTCCTCGACAGCGCCGACAAGGTCGCGGAGCTTGGCGCCGCTCTCACGGATGTGCGCGTCGTCACGGTCATCATGATCATCATGATGTCGGCGTCGCAGTTCTACACGCAGCGCCAGCTCATGACGAAGAACGTCGACCTGACGGTGAAGACGCCGTTCATGCAGCAGCAGAAGATGCTGATGTACGTCTTCCCCATCATGTTCGCTGTCTTCGGCATCAACTTCCCCGTGGGTGTTCTCGTCTACTGGCTGACCACCAACGTCTGGACGCTCGGGCAGCAGATGTACGTGATCAAGCGCAACCCGACGCCGGGCTCGTTGGCGTACAAGCAGCGTCAGGAGAAGCTGCGGGCCGCGGGCAAGCTGAAGGAAGACCCGAAGGAGGTCGAGGCACGCGAGGCCGCGGAGGCTGCGCGTACCCGGCGGCAGCAGCCCAAGAGGCAGACCAAGTCCCAGCGTCAGCAGGGCAGTTCGGCCGGCGCCCAGGGCGGTTCGGCGTCGTTGGAGAAGAAGGACGGCGGCAACGACGGCACCTCCGGGAAGGCTTCCGGCGGCGCGACGGCTCAGCAGCCGAAGAAGGCCGGGCAGAAGTCCGGACAGAAGGCCGGTCAGAAGAAGTCGGGGCAGCAGCGCAAGGGCGGAGCGCAGCGCCCCAAGCATCCCTCCAAGAAGTAGCGAGAAGGAGCTCACGGCGTGACGGAGACGACGGACACCACTGGCACGACTGCTGCCGAAGAGACGGACTCGCTGTCTCAGCTTGAGCAGGAGGGGGAGATCGCGGCCGACTATCTGGAGGGTCTTCTCGACATCGCCGATCTCGACGGCGACATCGACATGGACGTCGAAGCCGATCGCGCCGCGGTGTCGATCATCAACGACGGTTCCAGCCGCGATCTCCAGAAGCTTGTGGGCCGTGACGGCGAGGTGCTGGAGGCGCTTCAGGAGCTGACGCGGCTGGCGGTGCACCGTGAGACAGGCGACCGCAGCAGGCTGATGCTGGACATCGCCGGTTTCCGGGCGAGGAAGCGTGAGGAGCTCGCGGAGCTGGGCGCGAAGGCGGCGCAGGACGCAAAGGGCTCCGGTGAGCCGGTGAAGCTGCGCCCGATGACGCCGTTCGAGCGCAAAGTCGTCCATGACGCCGTGAAGGCGGCCGGACTGCGCAGTGAATCCGAGGGCGAGGAGCCACAGCGCTGCGTGGTCGTGCTGCCGTGACCGACGGGTCCGTGGGGCAGGCCGGGCCGCCCGAAGGAGGCCCGGCGAAGACCAGTGAGCTGTCGGAACTCGCGCCGGCGCCCGAGGCGGCCCGCCGGCTTTTCGGGAAGTACCTGCCCGATGTGGAGCGCTACGCCGAGCTTCTCGCCGATGTGGGCGTACGGCGTGGGCTGATCGGACCGCGAGAGGTGCCGCGGCTCTGGGAGCGGCATCTGCTGAACTGCGCGGTCCTCTCGGAGATCGTGCCGGAAGGCGTGACCGTTTGTGACGTCGGTTCCGGCGCTGGACTCCCGGGAATCCCGCTCGCCCTGGTGCGGCCGGACCTCGACATCACGCTGCTGGAGCCTCTGCTGCGCCGTACGACCTTCCTGGAGGAGGTCGTCGAACTCCTGGGCCTCGACCATGTGTCGGTGGCGCGTGGTCGTGCGGAGGAGATGCTGGGCACGCTCCAGCCCGTCCATGTGGTGACCGCTCGGGCGGTGGCCCCGCTGGACCGGCTGGCCGGGTGGGGCATCCCGCTGCTGCGTCCGTACGGGGAGATGCTCGCGATCAAGGGCGACACCGCGGAGGAAGAGCTGAAGGGCGCGCGGGACGCGCTGCACAAGCTCGGAGTCGTGGACACATCCGTGGTGCAGGTGGGCGCCGGGGTGGTTGATCCGCTCTCGACGGTCGTACGGGCGGAGGTCGGGGAGAGCCCCGGCGGTGTGCGCTTCGCCGCACGACGAGCGAAGGCGCAGAAGGCACGGGGACGCGCATCACGGAGTGGACGGCGTCGACGCTGATCCCGCCGGACGTGGATGTCCGTTTACTCCAAAAAAGCTCTTAAGACTATGCGTTACGGTGTGTCGTCCTGGTGTGCGGTGCCCGAGTGTGCATCGTGTTTCACGTGAAACGCCGCTCTCTCTTGCAAGGAATCATCAGCCGCGGTCGCGCTCAGGCTGCTGAGCGCGACCGGAAATCCTCGTCCAAGCCCCGCTCCTCAGTGGATTCATCCACAACTGAGCGGGGCTCGCTGGTTCATGACACCGAAAGCATGGCAGGCTCTGTTCAGCACGAGCCTTATGTCGAGGAGAGTGAACCGTTGCGGTCCGACGCCAATACCGCGGGACCGATGGCCGACCCGGTCCCCGGCCCCCGTTCGGAATCGGTGGATGTTTCACGTGAAACTCCGCCTCCGATGGACGATACGCCGATCGGTCGCGCCGCCCAGCAGGCGGTAGAGGCGATGAACCGTGCCGGCGAAGGCCTCCCGAGGCCCGAGCAGACACGAATCATGGTCGTGGCCAACCAGAAGGGTGGGGTCGGCAAGACCACCACCACCGTGAACTTGGCCGCCTCCCTGGCCTTGCACGGTGCC
This sequence comes from Streptomyces marispadix, assembly GCF_022524345.1. Taxonomy (NCBI): domain Bacteria; kingdom Bacillati; phylum Actinomycetota; class Actinomycetes; order Kitasatosporales; family Streptomycetaceae; genus Streptomyces; species Streptomyces marispadix. The sequence goes on from NZ_JAKWJU010000002.1 coordinate 3,324,502, forward strand.
CGGGTCCTGGTGATCGACTTGGACCCCCAGGGGAACGCGTCAACTGCCCTGGGTGTCGACCACCATTCGGAAGTGCCGTCGATCTACGACGTCTTGGTCGAGAGCATGCCGCTGGCCGACGTCGTCAAGCCGGTGCCTGACGTAGAGGGTCTCTTCTGTGCGCCCGCCACCATCGATCTCGCCGGTGCGGAGATCGAATTGGTGTCACTGGTGGCGCGCGAGAGTCGTCTCCAGCGCGCCTTGAGCGCGTACGAGCAGCCGCTGGACTACGTACTGATCGACTGCCCGCCGTCGCTGGGCCTGTTGACGGTCAACGCGTTGGTGGCCGGTGCCGAGGTGCTCATCCCGATCCAGTGCGAGTACTACGCGCTGGAGGGGCTGGGCCAGTTGCTCCGTAACGTCGATCTGGTCAAGGGCCATCTCAATACGCGGCTGCACGTCTCTACGATCATCCTCACCATGTACGACGGCCGGACCCGTCTGGCTTCACAGGTGGCGGACGAGGTTCGCAGCCACTTCAGTGCCGAGGTACTGCGGACGAACATTCCTCGTTCCGTACGTATCTCGGAGGCTCCCAGCTACGGACAGACGGTTCTGACCTACGATCCTGGGTCGAGCGGTTCGCTGTCCTATCTGGAGGCTGCCCGTGAGATCGCGTTGCGGGATCCGAACGTGCAACAGCGCCACGAAGAGTCGGCTCAGCAGTTGCAGCAACAGCAGAACAGCACCATGCCGGAGGGGACGCAGTGAGTGATCGACGTAGGGGGCTGGGCCGGGGACTTGGGGCGCTGATCCCGGCGGCGCCGGCATCCGGGGCCGAGGAGGGGAGCCCTTCAGTCGACGCCAACGGCGCGACCTCTCCGAGTGCGGTCCCCGTGATTCCACCGGATCGTGGTGTGGCGGCCGCCAAGGTGACTGCGCTACGAGACAGCGAGGCGCAGGACGAGGTTCCACGTGAAACATCGTCTGCAGCCGAGGCGGATGGCGGCACTGATGAAGCTGTGCCCGTGGGGGCGCACTTCGCAGAGGTGCCGCTGGAGGCGATCACGCCCAACCCGCGTCAGCCGCGCGAGGTCTTCGACGAGGACGCTCTGGCGGAACTCGTCACCTCCATCAAAGAGGTCGGGCTGCTCCAGCCCATCGTCGTACGGCAGTTGGGCCCGGAGCGCTATGAACTCATCATGGGTGAGCGGCGCTGGCGTGCCTGCCGCGAGGCGGAGCTGGAGCGCATTCCGGCGATCGTCAGGGCAACGGACGACGAGAAGCTGTTGCTGGATGCACTCCTGGAGAACCTCCACCGGGCACAGCTCAATCCGCTGGAAGAGGCTGCCGCCTACGACCAGTTGCTGAAGGACTTCAACTGCACTCACGACCAGCTCGCCGACCGGATCGGCCGCTCGCGTCCGCAAGTTTCCAACACGCTTCGGCTGCTGCGGCTCTCGCCTTCGGTGCAGCGTCGTGTTGCCGCCGGTGTCCTGTCGGCTGGGCATGCGCGTGCACTGCTCTCCGTGGAGGATGGTGAGGAGCAGGACCGCCTCGCCCATCGCATCGTCGCCGAAGGTCTCTCGGTGCGTGCTGTGGAGGAGATCGTGACGATGACGAGCTCCTCGCCGAAGAGCTCGTCGAAGTCGAAGGGTCCGCGTGCGGGGAAGCGGGTCTCCCCGCCCTGGATGATCTGGCCGGGCGCCTTTCTGACCGCTTCGAGACCCGAGTGAAGGTCGACCTGGGCCAGAAGAAGGGAAAGATCGTCGTCGAGTTCGCTTCGGTAGACGATCTCGACCGGATCCTTGGGCAGTTGGCCCCCGGTGAGGGCCGCGTGCTGGGACAGCAACTGAAAGCTGAGAAGGATGAGTCGGCCGACGCGGAGGCGGAGGAGAACGACGACTGAAGCAGTGCGCGGGAACCGCGCGAGCGGCGGGAACCGGCTTCGCCGATATCGCCGCGCAAGAACCGTGATGACTGTCGCCCCATGGATACGATGGATCCATGGGGCGACAGCTCGTTCCGCTCACGCTGGACAACCTCACCGACCTTCCCGGGCGTTGCCGCGCCTGCGTGTTCTGGGAGCTCGATCCCGTCAGCGGCGAGGCAGCGGTCCAAGCAGGGCGGCCGGAGGTCGAGAAGGAATCATGGATCTCGGCGGTGCTGCTGGAGTGGGGCTCCTGCGGCCGAGTCGTCTACGTTGACGAGAAGCCGGTCGGCTTCGTCTTGTACGCACCTCCCGCTTACGTGCCTCGGTCGGTCGCGTTCCCCACGAGCCCCGTCTCCCCTGACGCCGTCCAGTTGATGACGGCGTGGCTGATGCCGGAGTACCAGGGGCAGGGGCTGGGCCGCGTCATCGTGCAGACCGTGGCGAAGGATCTGCTGCGTCGAGGCTTCAAGGCGATCGAGGCGTTCGGCGACGCACGCTGGTCCGGGCCCGCCTGTCTGGTCCCCGCAGAACATCTGCTGTCGGTGGGCTTCAAGACCGTACGGCCGCATCACAACTTCCCCAGGATGCGGCTCGAGTTGCGGTCGACGGTCTCGTGGCGTGAGGACGTCGAGCGGGCTCTCGATCAACTGCTGGGGGCGGTCCAGAAGGACCGGGTGCTGCGGCCACTGTGAACGTGCCGTCCGCGAGCGCGCTGAGAGGGCCGTTGGGTGAAGTCAGTTTGGGCAGGCGCCGGTTGGACTTAGAAGCCGAACCGCGAGCCGACGCGGGAGCCGAGACGCTGGTTTCACGTGAAACGGCCCGGCGGTGTTCGCCGGGCCGTTTCACGTGAGTCCCTTCGAGGGCTTCCTACGAAGCGACTCCTCGTCCTCAGCCGATGAACTCGGAGAGGTCCTTCTCGATCGCCGCCCGCGGCTTCGCGCCGACGATGGTCTTGACGACCTCACCGCCCTTGTAGACGTTCATCGTCGGGATCGACATGATCCCGTACTTGGCGGCGACAGCCGGGTTCTCGTCGATGTTGAGCTTGACGACGGTCAGCTTGTCGCTGTGCTCGTCCGCGATCGCCTCCAGGGAGGGAGCGATCTGACGGCACGGACCGCACCAGGCAGCCCAGAAGTCGACGAGCACAGGCTTGTCGCTCTTGAGCACGACCTCGTCGAAGTCGGCGTCGGTCGCGGTCACGGTGGCACCGGCCATGGTTGTTCTCCTCGTTTCTTGTGATGGTGCGGGTGGCGCGTGGATGTCTGTGTCTGCGTACGGCCGCGGCGGTCGGCTCACACCACCGCGGTCTCGGCCGCCTCCTGGGCTTCTTCGGTCTTCTCCGGCTCTGCGGGCTCGGTCCCGTCGAGCTGGGCGGCGAGGTAGCGCTCGGCGTCGAGGGCGGCGGAGCAGCCGGTGCCTGCCGCGGTGACGGCCTGGCGGTAGGTGTGGTCGACGACGTCGCCGGCGGCGAAGACGCCCGGCACATTGGTACGGGTCGAGGGGGCGTCGACCTTCAGGTAGCCCTCGTCGTCCAGAGTGAGCACGCCCTTGAAGAGGTCGACGCGGGGGTCGTGCCCGATCGCGACGAAGAGGCCCGTCACTGGAAGTTCGGACGTGTCGCCGTTCTTGGTGTTGCGAAGGGTCAGGCCGGAGAGCTTGCCGTCTTTCTCGTGGATCGTGGCGACCTCGCTGTCCCAGGCGAAGCTGATCTTCGGGTCCGCGAAGGCGCGTTCCTGCATGGCCTTGGAGGCGCGGAGCGCGTCGCGGCGGTGTACGACGGTGACGGAGTTGGCGAAGCGGGAGAGGAACGTCGCCTCTTCCATCGCGGTGTCGCCACCGCCGACGACGGCGATGTCCTGGTTGCGGAAGAAGAAGCCGTCACACGTGGCGCAGTAGGAGACCCCGCGTCCGGAGAGTTCTTCCTCGCGGGGCAGCCCCAGCGCGCGGTACGCCGAACCCGTCGCGACGATGACCGCGCGGGCACGGTACTCCGTGCCCGCGGAATCGGTGACGGTCTTGATCTCGCCGGAGAAGTCGATCGCGGTGACGTCGTCCGGGATCAGCTCGGCGCCGAAGCGCTCCGCCTGGCCGCGCATCTGGTCCATCAGCTCGGGACCCATGATGCCATCGGTGTAGCCCGGATAATTCTCGACCTCGGTGGTGTTCATGAGCGCACCGCCCGCTGTCACGGACCCTTCGAACACCAGCGGCTTCAGCGACGCACGCGCCGTGTAGAGCGCGGCGGTATAGCCGGCGGGCCCTGAGCCGATGATGATCACGTTACGGACGTCGCTCACGGGAGTCTTCCTTGTCTGCCGACTGCTTTCCGGTCTGTGAGGTTCTCACCCCACCCAACGGATCCTAGGGGGCAGACATTCCCATCGGTGCGGCCCGTCAGGCGTAGTGGGCGCTCCGTGTCAGCGGCGAGAGTACGTGTGCTTGGCGAGCAGGGTGCCCGGGCCGCCGTTCCCTCCCTCGACACAGGACGAGTCGACGACGTAAGCGTCTACGCGCTTGGGGTCGCTCTCGTGCGGCATGACGACGAGGAAGGCGGTGCGTCCCTTGTACGGGGCGTGCTCGTCCATCGCCAACGGTTTCTCCGTACGGTCGATGCCCGCGCGTACACAGGACGGCATGGAATTCGCTCCGCCCGCGAGCGGGCTGTTCTCCGGGCTTTCCTTCGTCTTGAAGTCGCTCGAAGGGGTGCCGCCGGCGCCGCCGGTGGACTCCCCGGACTCATGCTCCGCGAGTAGACCGTGGACGTGCTTCTCCAATGCGCTTCCCGCGGCGGCCGTATGTCCGCCCTTGGGGCCTCCCGCGGTGGACGGTGCCGAGTCGCCCATGGACTGGATGACGATGCCGCCGAGTGCGAGAGCGACGACTGCGCCCGCCCCGGCGAGGACCGCAGAGCGCCAACGTCGCGCTCGCCGGGCGGGACGGTGCCGTCCCGGACCGCTGCTTCCGCCCCCGGGGCGCCCTGCCGGGCGGTCGGCGGCTCTACGCGCGATGCTTGTTTCACGTGAAACCGCGCCAGCCGTGTGTCTGTGAGACGCCTCCGACGCTGTCTCACGTACGGATCTGGAGTACGGATCGCTCTGGACGGAAGAGACGGCAGAAGCGGCGCCTGTTTCACGTGAAACCGTGGACGGGTCGCGCCCCGAGGATGCGCCGAGCCCCTCGGTGGCTAGAGCGGCATCGATCCGCCCTGCGATGTCTTCGGGCATCGGGGCCGCGTTCGGCATTGCCCCCAGCGTCTCCCGGATCCCCTCCAGCGAGACCAGCACATCCGCGCAGAGGCGGCAGTCGGCGAGGTGGGCGTGAAGCGCCGACGAACGGTCCGCGGGGAGCAGGTCCTCATTGAGCGCGGAGATCTCCGCGACGTCCGGGTGGCCGTCGGTGCTGCGCGCGCCGGACGTGAAAGGGGTGGATGTCATGTGTGTTCTCCTCCTCCTTTCACGGCTCCGGGTCGTTGCGTGACGCCTTCCTGCGGTGGGACGGATGGCTCTCTGGTCCGGTTCCTTCCGCCCGTCTGTGACCTACCCCTCTCCTCGCCGCTGGGGCGCAGATGGGATACGAGGGGCAGCAGCCGCGCGCGGCCGCGGGCGCAGCGGCTCTTGACCGTCCCGACGGCGATGCCGAGGACTTCGGCTGCTTCCGCGACCGGGTAGCCCTGCATGTCGACGAGCACGAGGGCCGCCCGCTGTTCCGCGGGGAGCTGGGAGAGGGCGGCGACGAGTTGCCGGTTGAGGTCCTGGCGTTCGGCGGGGAGGGCCGCGGATTCATGCGGCTCCAGGAGCAGGTCCAGGCGCTCGGTGTCGTCGGTGAGTTGGGTGCGGCGGGAGGCGGCCTTGCGTGCCCGGTCGAGGCACGCGTTGACGGTGATGCGGTGCAGCCAGGTCGTGACGGCGGACTGGCCCCGGAAGGTGTGGGCCGCGCGATACGCGGAGATCAGGGCGTCCTGCACCGCGTCGGCGGCCTCTTCGCGGTCGCCGAGGGTGCGTATCGCCACGGCCCAGAGCCGGTCGCGGTGCCGTCGTACGAGTTCGCCGAAGGCTTCGGGGTCGCCTTCGACGTGCCGGGCGAGGAGTTCCCGGTCGTTCGGTGCGTCAGGCCCCCAGTCCTGCGCAGGCACAGGGGATCCCTTGGATCTCTCGCCCGCACCGGGGCCGCCTCGCCCATGTCTGGCGCGGCGGCGCATCCGCTTGCCGCCGCTGTCGTCGCTCACCGTCGGACGCCTCCCGTCATTCCTCGCCCGCCGGCCGTGCCGTGCGTCAGTGTCGAGGGATCAGCTCTTTACCTGGATCTCTGTGATCCGGCCACGGTAGTTGCCGTCGTCCGAGAGCGGGAGCTTGGTGAGCCATACCAATACGTATTGAGTTCTGATGGGTTTCTTGGCCTTGAGGTTCAGATGCTCGCCGGTGCCGCCGCTGACCTTGCTGAAGCCGCGGAGGGTGGTGGGCATCGTGGCGGTGTCCTTGGGCGCCGCGAGGAAGTGGGCCGTGGTGGCGCCCATGAAATCGACCTTGACGGAGCTCACCTGCTGCGGCTTGCCGAGGTCGAGGATGAGCCCGGCGCCGGGCTTGAGGTGCCCGAAGTCGGGGCGGCCGTAGTACTTCTGCGTCAGCCAGTACGTGCCGGGGGCGCCGTCGTAGGCGTCGGGGACCTTGGCCGGGTTCTCGCTGCCGTTGCCGCCGGGCGGCGGGTCGAAGTCCTTGGCGTCGACGATCTTCACGGGCTTGCCGGTGCCGCCCGTCTCGTCGTTGCCGTTCGTCTGGCCCACGCCCTCGCCGGGGGAGTTGTCGCCCTTGAGGAGTGTGTCGGCGACCTGCCAGCTTCCCAGGCCGAGTGCCGCGATCAGCAGCGCGGAGACGCCCCACTTGAGGATCTTGCCCGTACGGCCGGGGAGCGCGGGCGGCGCGGAGTTCCCCGAGGGCGCCGCGTGGCTGCCGCCCCTGCCGGGCGCGGGCCGGGGTGCCTGTGAACCCTGTCCGTAGGCGCCCTGCTGGTAGTTGCTGCGCTGATACGGACGTGGCGAGGCGAAGCTCGGCTCCGGCGGGCGGATCTTCGGCAGCGCGGAGGCCGCCTTCGCCAGCTCCTCGGGGGTGGCGCAGGGCTGCTCCTGACTGGAGGCGGTGGCGCCGTCGTTGACGAGTGCGCGCATCGCGAGCTGTGAGAGCCCTCGGTGGACGCCGGCGCGCACCTGGTCGGGGGCGACGAGTGTGCGCTTCGCGAGGGAGCCGACACCGGACAGCCCGTAGGCGTCCTCCTCGTACGGCCAGCGCTGGGTCAGAGCGGCGTAGAGCAGTGCGCCGATGCCCTCGGTGTCGGCGCGCTGCGGGGTGTCGCTGCTGATGCCGCGCAGGGCGGCGCTCACCGCCAGGCCGCGGATGCGGTACTGCCCGGAGCCGGTGCGCAGCACCGTGCCGGGCGTCAGCCGCAGATGAGCCAGTCCCTCACGGTGAGCGGCGGCCATGGCCTGGGAGAGCTGGGTGACGAGCTCGTACGCCTCGTGCGGTTCGAGAGCCCCCGCGGCGAGGATGTCGGTGAGGGGTGTGGCGTCGGGGAGCCACTCGTGGACGACGTAGACGAGATCGTGGTCCTCCACGGCGTCGAGGACCTGGACGAAGCGCGGGTCGCCGAGCAGCGCGGAGGAGCGTGCGGCGGACAGCACCGTACGGGCGCGGGGATGGCCTGCGGGCAGGACGTGTACGCCGACGGCGCGGCGCAGTTTCTCGTCGACCGCACGCCAGCTACTGAATCCGTCCAGACGGGTGACGCACTCCTCGAGCCGGTACCGCCTGGCGAGCTTGTGGCCGCTGTGCAGTTCCGGCGGCACGGGGGCCGGAGCCTCGGCAGGCGCCTCCGGGGCTGCCGCGGCGTCGCCGCCCTGAAGGTCGCCCTGTGCGGGCTGCTGCGGCTGCTGTGCCTGGGCGTCGGTTGGTGCTCCGTTCTGCGCCGGGGCGCCGTCGTTGCTGCCGCTGCCGACGGTGTCGCTGTCCTGGCTGCCGGAGGCGGCGGAGTGGGCGGCGTCGGGTCTGGTGTCCTCCGGGGGCCGGTCGCTGCCGCTCTGTCCGTTCGTCGCGCTGTCGACGCTGGCCTTGTCCGCCCGTGCGGTGAGTGCGTTCTCGTCACCGCTGTTCTCAGCCACGCCGACGGCAGCCGTGCTCCGTTCCGCCACCGTCGTTCCTGCCTCCCCAATTCGTTGCAGCCACATCAGTGCAACAGCTCGACAATTGTGCCCACAGTCCGCCGCTATGCACGACACTCAGTGGCCGCGGATGGTTGTACGGTCAGCGCCCGAGACGGGCGCGCACCATACCGACCATGGCTGTCATCTCTGCGATCCGCATCCTCTTCGCCGCTAGGACGAAGACGACGCCCAATGCGATCCCTCCGGCGACCAGCGAAGCCAGGGAACCGAGCGTTCCGCTGCCGAGCGCCACGGTGACCCCGTAGACGGCGGCACCAGCGACGACGGTGGCCGGGACCGCCGCACCCGCGAGCCTGATGTACGTACGCAGCACGTGCGCGGTGTCCAGGTCGCCGCCCAGCCGGATGCGTAGGCGCCGCCATGCGATACCGACGCCGACGACGTACGCGAGCCCGTAAGAGGCGGCCATGCCCACGACGGCCCAGCGGGCGGGCAGCAGCAGGAAGCACGCGGTCGAGGCGACGGCGTTGGCGATGGCGACGACGACGGTGTTGAAGAAGGGCGTGCGCGTGTCCTCGTAGGCGTAGAAGGCCCGCAGCACCACGTACTGCACGGAGAACGGGATCAGGCCCACGCCGAAGGCCATCAGCGCGTAGCCCATGGAACGTGCCGCGTCGATGCCGGAGGGGCCGTAGATCAGGGTGCACATGGGCACGCCGAGGGCGAGGAAGCCGAAGGCGATGGGGACGATGGCGACCGCGGAGTTGCGCAGGCCCTGGGAGATGTCGTCGCGGACGGCGCCGGTGTCGCCGTCGCTGGCGGCGCGGGAGAGGCGGGGCAGCAGGGCGGCCATCACGGAGACGGTGATGATGGCCTGCGGCATGTTCCAGATGAGCTGGGCCTGGGAGTAGGCGGTCCAGCCCGCTCCGGCGTGGCCCTCGGAGGCGGCCGACTCCTGTGCCCAGGTGGAGAGTTGGGTGACGACGAGGACGCCGGCCTGGTTCGCGAGGACGAAGAGCACGGTCCACTTGGCGAGCTTCGCGGCCTTGCCGAGGCCGTGGCCGCGCCAGTCGAAGCGCGGGCGGATGCGGAAGCCGGAGGCACGCAGGTACGGGATCATCGCCAGCGCCTGTACGACGAGCCCGAGGAGCGTGCCGATGCCCAGCAGCCGCACGCCTTCCGGAGGGATGTTGCCGACGGTCAGGCCGGAGTCGTCGGCGCTGCCGTAGACCCACAGGAAGGCGCCGACGGTGGCCATGATGACGATGTTGTTGAGGACCGGGGTCCACATCATGGCGCCGAAACGGCCGCGTGCGTTGAGGATCTGACCCATCACCACATGGATGCCCATGAAGAAGATGGACGGCAGGCAGTAGCGGACGAAGGTGACGGTGACGTCGTTGGCCTGGGGGTTCTCCGCCAGCTTCACCGACATGACCCGTACCAGCAGGGGAGCGGCGAGGACCGCGAGGACGGTGAGCGAGCCGAGGATGACCGTGACGAGGGTCAGCAGGCGGTTCGCGTACGCCTCGCCGCCGTCGCCGTCCTCCTTCATGGCGCGGACGAGCTGGGGGACGAAGACGGAGTTGAGGCCGCCGCCGACGGTGAGGATGTAGAGCATCGTCGGCAGGGTGATGGCCAGTTGGTACGTGTCGCCCAGTACGGCGGCGCCGATCGCGGCGACCACCATCGCGGAGCGGATGAAGCCGGTGAGGCGGGAGACCATCGTCCCGGCGGCCATGATGGCGCTGGAGCGCAGCAGTCCGCCCGCACGTCCGCCTCCGCTCTCGCCGGACTGCGGGGGCTTCTCGGGGGCGGCGGCGTCGGGTTCGGGAGGCGGCGGGGTCGCCTCGGCGGGCGCCGCGTGTGCGGCTTCGAAGCCCGCGTCTCCGCCGGAACCGGCAGGGTCGGCTGAGGAGCCGTAGCGGTCCGAGGGGGAGCCGGAGGAGCGGGTTCCGTCGGTCTTGCCGCCGGTGCCGGGGAACTGCTCGTCGGGGAGCGGCTGACGCCCGCCGTACGGGCCGGACGAGGACGCCTCCGGCTTCTGCGCGGTCTGCGCGGGCATGGCTTCGGTGCGGGGCTGCGGCGGCGCTGCGGGCGTACCGGAGGCCGGGGTGCGGCCCTGGTCGCGGAAGAGGTGCGCGAAGGCGTCGCCCGGTTCGTGCCGCTCCGCTTCGTGCTCCCCTGCTTCGGGCCGCTCTGTGGCGCGTCCTTCGGCGCTCGCCTGCGGGCCGTTCTCCCCCTGACCCGACGTGCGGGGTGCCTCCGGGGCGGCGTCCCGCTTGTTCCCGCCGCCGGGGTCGTGCTCGCGGAAGGGGCTGAGGAGGTCGTCGACGCCGGTGTACTGGACGGTCGTCGCGTCGTCGCCGTACGGCAGACGCCGGGAGGGCCCGTCGGGCTCTGGAGCGGGAGTGGGCGCCCAGCGGCGCGGATCGGGCGCGTCAGGGCCGGGCTCGGGCGCCTCGTAGCGCCTCTGCGGATCGGAGCGGGTGCCGGGCGGCGGCGGGTCGGCGGCGCGGTCGTCGAGGGCCTCGTTCACCGGGTCCTTGGCGGCCGGGTCGCGGTCCGGGTACGGGTCGCGTGTGCGGGCGTCCCGTACGTAAGGGTCCTCCGGCGGCTGCTTGCCGTCACCGGCGGCCTGGCTGTCCCGGTCACCGTCGTGCGGCGGATTCATCGCTACCTACCCCTGCCCCTGCTCGCAAGCTGACTCAACGGTCCACTTTCTCACCCGCGTCGGGAACGGTTCCGCTTCCCTTTACGGTGTCGGCGCCGCCGTCGGCGGGCTCGCCGGGCACCGTCGCGGTGTCGGCGGACTCAGCGGTCTCGGCGGGCGCGGCAGGGCCTTCGTTCTCCCCGCGCTGCCCGTCCGGGGCGGCGTCCCCGACTGCCGAAGACGTCTGCCGGGCCGCTTCCGGTTCTGCGGACTTCACGGTGGCGACGGGCCCGGTGGAGGCGTCGCGGCCTCCCGATTCCCCTGCGCCTTCGGCGTCTTGCGCATCATGCGTGCGGTCTGCGACGTCCGCGCTGCTCGGGCCCTGCGTACTGCCGGAACCTGCCGGGGCTCCGGCAGCAGCGGACTCCGACCCGGAACCGGCCCCGGAGCCCGTTCCGGAACTCGACCCGGAGCCCGAGCCGACCGGGTCTCCCGAGTCTCCGTCCGCCGGGTCCCCGTCCGCGGGTCCGTCGGCGCCCTGGTCCGGCTCCGGTGAGCCGGGCCCGGCCGCGGGCCCGCCGTTCCGCTTCCGCGTCGTGTACATCCGTACGCCCGCGAGGACCACGAGGAGCACTCCGCCCGCGATCACCAGCAGCACCGTCGACGTGATCGAAGTGACGTTGACCTGGAAGACCATGCGCTTCCCGTACGGCTTGCCGTCCTTCGTGTAGAGCTGCGCCTCGACGTATGCCCGGCCGTTGGCCTTGGCGCTCGTGGAGAACTTCACCGACTGGCTGTGCTCGCCGTCGATCTTCACGGCCTGTGCCTCGCCGACGTCCAGGCCGATGCGGCGCCTGGACTTCAGGCGCAGCTCCAGATCGTCCACACCCTGTACGAGGTTGTTCTGCACGGTCACGGGGATCGTGGCGCTGCGTCCGGAGAGGGTGATGGGCGACTTCTGGATCAGGTGGACCTCCTTGGTCAGCCCGACCAGGTAACCGCGCACCCCGTCCCGGTAGTTCGCGGCGCCCTCGCCGTCTCCGCGCCAGGAGGCGGACTCGCCGCGCTCGACGGCGCTGCCGAAGGGCGTCACGACGCGGTCCTCACGGGTGAGGATCTTCTTGAAGTCGCCCACGAGCCGCTTGGTGTCCTGCACGTGCCGGTACGCGGCGGTCGGCAGTTCCTGCTTGCGCAGCGACGCCGGGTACTGGCTGCCGCCGGGCACCCGCCGGTTCGCCCGCGGGTCCGGCTTCGCCTTGGCCGCCTCCGACAGGTCGGTGCCCTCGGCCCAGCGCCCGTCCTTCTGAAGGGAGCTGAGCGCCAGCGCCATCGCCTGTGCCTGGTCCGCGCTCGGCGTCCGCTGCGGCGCTACGAGGATGTTGCGCTGCTTTCCCGGCACTTGGGCGTTGACGGCCTGGGTCTCGCTGAGGAAGCGCTGTACGGCCCGGGACGTCGCGCCGGGCCGCGTCAGGTCGCCCTCGAACGCCTTGGACAGCCGGGAGTCGGCGACTAGCGCCGTGTTCCCGCCACCGATGGGGCGCGCTGACGTCGGCGTGTAGGAGAGCGCGGTGTCGCGAAGTGAGTCGCTGCGCGCGATGACGTTGTGCGCGCCCGCGGACGTGGCGACGTCGACGATGCTCGGGTCTACGGCGCCCTCGACGGGCCATGCGTAGTCCGTGCTGGGCTTGGTGTGCAGGATCGACTCGACGGTGAGGCGCCCGCGCCTGGTGGCGGAGCCCAGGTCGCCGAGCGCGCCCGGCACGTTGCGGCCGCGGTGCGCGAGCGAGGCGACGTCGGTGTCGGCGAAGGGCAGCGTCGCGACCTCTTCGCCCTTCACGGCGCCCTGAAGGTCCATCAGCCACTGCTTCGCGTACGTCTGGCCCTTGCCTGCGACGGTGCCGCCGCCCTTCTTCTGCACCCGGTACTTCTCGGTCATCGCGTTCACGGTGGCCAGCAGGTCCGGGTCGACCATCCATGTGATCGGGAGATCCTTGCCGAGGTTGACCATCTGCTGGAGACGGCCGCCGGGGGCGAGTTCCTTGGCGAGTTCGTCGTTGCGGAAGACCGGGGTCTGCTCCTCGTCGGACTGTGTACGGGCCGTCAGATGCGACGAGGAGATCAGCGGCCAGAGGTACGTCAGACCCGTCTTGTGCTTGGCGTCGGAGGTCTGCCAGGGCAGGAAGCTGCGTTCGATGCCGAGGATCTGGTCGTAGGGGCGCTCCCGCGTCTGCCCGGTGAGCGTGATGCCGAGCTGGTAGACGCCGGAGGAGTCCATCTTCAGCGCGCTGACGGGGAGTTTGAGCTTGAAGGAGCGGCGGATGCCGGGGCGCATGCTGCCGACCTTCTCCGTGGCCTTCTTGCCCCCGACCTCCTTGCCGTCGGCGCCGGGGAGGTAGTCCTTGCGGGCGGCGTTCTGCTCCAGGGCGCTGCGGCTGTTGGCGCCGGGGCCGATACGCAGGCCGATGCTGCCGTCCGTGATGGGCGAGCGGCCCTTGTTGGTGACGGTGCCGGTGACGCTGAGGGTGTCGTCCTTCTGAGGGGTGGCGGGCGAGAGGGTGTTGATGGAGATGTCGGCCGTGCGGGAGCCGCTGCCGGTACGGGCGGGGGCCGCCGCACGGGCTCCGCTCGCGCTCGGGGCTCCCGCGGCGGCCGGCGCTGTGTGGCTCTCCTCCGCGGCTGCGGGAGCGGGCAGCAGCCCTGCGATGAGCGGCCCCGGTGGTGAGCACGAGCGCGGCGGTACCTCGCAGCCACCGGCGGGCGGGAGCGGTCGGGGTGCCCTGGTTCTCAGCCGCCTCGGCCACGCGCTCGTCCGTCCTCTGTCGTCGTGGATGCGTCTCGCTGGTCTGATGGTAACGATGCTGCGGGATGGCACGTGCCGCGGTCTGTGTCACAAGATCGGCCGGGGTCGTGGCCGGTGTAGTGACCAGGCGCAGGGCGGTCCGCGGGGGTGGCAACGTACCCTGTGCTGTCGTGCCGAACGCCAATGATGACATCCAGCCGACACCGCCCGCCCCTCCTGCCAAGGAGCAGCTCAGCGCGGCGCAGCGCCGCGCGGTGAGCGAGCTGCTGAGGGTGTCCCCCGTCGCCGACGATCTGGCGCGGCGGTTCCAGGAGGCCGGTTTCCGGCTGGCGCTCGTGGGCGGTTCCGTACGGGACGCGCTGCTGGGGCGACTCGGCAACGACCTGGATTTCACCACCGACGCTCGTCCTGCCGACGTGCTGCGGATCGTACGGCCGTGGGCGGACGCCGTATGGGAGGTCGGCATCGCCTTCGGGACGGTGGGCTGCCAGAAGAAGGCCCGCGAGGCGGACGGGGCGCGCACCTTCCAGATCGAGGTCACCACCTACCGCTCCGAGGCCTACGACCGCACCTCGCGCAAGCCCGAGGTCTCCTACGGCGACTCCGTCGAGGAGGACCTGGTGCGGCGGGACTTCACGGTGAACGCGATGGCGGTGGCGCTGCCGGAGAAGCACTTCATCGATCCGCACGGCGGACTGGAGGATCTGGCACGACGTCTGCTGCGCACGCCGGGGACCCCGGAGGCGTCTTTCTCCGACGATCCGCTGCGGATGATGCGCGCGGCCCGCTTCGCGGCGCAGCTCGACTTCACCGTCGCCGACGACGTGCTGCGTGCGATGAAGGCGATGGCTGACCGGCTGGGCATCGTCTCCGCGGAACGTGTGAGGGACGAGCTGAACAAGCTGCTGCTGGCCCCCCGCCCGGTGAAGGGCATCCGGCTGCTCGTCGAGACCGGGCTCGCCGACCAGGTGCTGCCGGAGATTCCCGCGCTGCGACTGGAGCGCGACGAGCACCATCGTCACAAGGACGTCTACGAGCACTCGCTGACCGTCCTGGAGCAGGCCATCGACCTGGAGGAGGGCGGGCCCGATCTGACGCTGAGGCTCGCGGCGCTGCTGCACGACATCGGCAAGCCGAGGACGAGACGGTTCGAGCCCGACGGGCGGGTCTCCTTCCATCACCACGAGGTGGTGGGCGCGAAGATGACGAAGAAGCGCATGGCCGCGCTGAAGTACCCCAACGATCTGACCAAGGACGTCTCCCGGCTCGTGGAGCTGCATCTGCGCTTCCACGGCTACGGCACGGGAGAGTGGACGGACTCCGCGGTGCGCCGCTACGTAAGGGACGCGGGCCCGCTGCTGTCCCGGCTCCACAAGCTCACGCGCTCGGACTGCACGACGCGCAACAAGCGCAAGGCGAGCGCGCTTTCGCGTGCGTACGACTCCCTTGAGGAGCGGATCGCGCGGTTGCAGGAGCAGGAGGAGCTGGAAGCCATCAGGCCCGATCTCGACGGGAACGAGATCATGTCCATCCTCGGTGTGAAGCCGGGGCCGGTCGTGGGCAAGGCGTACAAGCATCTGCTGGAGCTGCGCCTGGAGCACGGGCCGATGGAGCACGATGACGCGGTGGCGGCGCTCAAGGACTGGTGGGCGGCGCAGAGTTAGCCACCCCGGCCACCGCCGGACGGGCCGCCGCCCTGCCGCCCAGCCGACGCCGTCGGTACGCGCCGTCAGTACGCGTGGTCAGTGCGGCGGCGAGGGCGGCGTCGGGGCAGAAACCGCACTTCGGGCCGCCTGTGTGCGTTTCACGTGAAACATCAGCGCAGCCACCGCCACGTAGACCACGGCGACCCCGATGACGAGTACGGCCGAGCGCCCGTCCGGCGGCAGTATCAGCGACGCCACTCCCGCCGCACCGACGAAGGCGACGTTGAAGAGCATGTCGTAGAGCGAGAACACCCGGCCCCGGTAAGCGTCGTGGACCGTCGACTGCACGGCCGTATCGGCGGTGATCTTCGATGCCTGGGTGACGAGTCCGAGAACGAAGGCCGTGAGCAGGATCGGTACCGGTGCGAAGGTCAGCCCGAGCGCGGGCTCCAGTACGGCCGCCGACGCGGCGCACAGCGTCAGCCAGCCGAAGCGGCCCGAACGTGCGACTCCCCAGGGCGTGATGAGTGCCGCCGCGAAGTAGCCGAGCCCCGAGACCGCCACCGCGAGTCCCAGCAGCTTCAAACCCGCGCCCACGTCCACGGCTTCGACCGCGTCGCCGACCCGGCCGTCGCTGCCCCATGCGTAGCGGCACAGCATCAGCACCATCACCGTCAAGGCGCCGTAGCAGAACCTCATCAATGTCATCGCCGTGAGCGCGTAGGCGGCGGTGTGGCGCTGCCGTAGGTGGCGAAGGCCGTCGACGAGGCCGCGGGTGGTGGTGGCCACCGTCGTCAGCAGCCGCAGCGGTACGCGGGCGGCGCCCGGGTCCGGCCCGAGCAGGTCCCGGCCCATGCGCAACGCTGCGAGTCCCGCGAGGAGATAGACCAGTGCGCCGGTGAGGACCACCCACGCATCGCTTGTACGGCCGCCGTCGGGGGAGGCCAGCCGCAGGGCGAAGGCGACGCCGCCGCCGGCGGTGGCCGCGAGGGTTCCGGCGGTCGGGGAGAGGGAGTTGGCCATGACGAGGCGAGCGTCGTCTACGACGCGTGGCAGCGCCGCGGAGAGCCCGGCGAGGATGAAGCGGTTCACGGCGGTGACCGACAGCGCGGAGAGATAGAACAGCCACTCCGGGACGGCGCCGACCACCAGAGCGCCTGTCCCGGCGGCGAGGACCGCGCGCAGCAGATTGCCGTAGAGCAGGACCTGGCGTCTGCGCCACCGGTCCAGCAGTACGCCCGCGAAGGGGCCGAGCAGGGAGTACGGGAGCAGCAGTACGGCCATAGCAGAGGCGATGGCCGCCGGTGATGTCTCCTTCTCGGGGGAGAAGACCACGTAGGCCGCGAGGGCCACTTGATAGATGCCGTCGGCGAGTTGGGAGAGCAGACGCACCGCGAGCAGTCGCCGGAAGCCGGGGAAACGCAGCAGGGTGCGTAGATCGCCGACGACACTCATGGGCCCAGCTTCACACACGTGCCAGTGGGTGCGCGCCTCGATGTGGCAAGGGGGGAAGGGGCGAAGCGACGCTTGTGCCGTTGATGCCGGTACCGGAGTTCTGCCGGGTCTGCGGGAGCCTGTTTCACGTGAAACGGGCGCCGGTTCCGGTCAGTGCGTGGCTGTCCCCCAGCTCACCTGCGCATCCTCGAACGGCACCGGCTTCGCATGTGACGCCCGGCGCCCGCCGAGGGTGAAGACGTCCGGCGCCCGGTCCAGGACGCCGCCGCCCGGGTCGTCCGTACCGTCCCGGCGCACCACGTCCCGCTCCGGGGTCAGTGCGTCGCGTACCACCACGGCGCAGAGGTAGAGCGTGCCGAGCAGGTGCGCCATGATTACTAGCTGGTAACCCTCGGGGGGCAGGCCATGGTGCTTGTCGCCGCTGCCCGTGTAGGCGAGGTAGAGCCAGATGCCGAGGAAGTAGACCACCTCGCACGCCTGCCAGATGAGGATGTCCCGCCACCTCGGCCTGGCGAGGGCCGCGAGCGGGATGAGCCACAGCACGTACTGCGGCGAGTAGACCTTGTTGGTCAGGATGAACAGCGCCACGACCAGCAGCGCGAGCTGTGCCAGGCGGGGGCGGCGCGGTGCGCGCAGCGCCAGTGCGGCGATGCCGGCGCAGCCGAGCGCCATCAGCACCATCGCGTAGACGTTGGCGTCCGAGACGGGGTCGCCGGTGCGCTGGGAGATGATCAGCCAGATCGAACCGAAGTCGACCGGCCTCTCCTGGCTGAAGCTGTAGAACTTCGACCAGCCTTGTGGGGCCAGCAGCATTACGGGAAGGTTCACGCACAGCCATGAGGCTGCCGCGCCCGTCAGTGCCTTCGCGAAGGACGGCAGGCGGCCCGCGCGCCAGCACAGCAGCAGCAGCGGGCCCAGCAGCAGCGCCGGGTAGAGCTTCGCGGCCGTCGCCAGGCCGATGAGCACGCCCGCGGCGAGCGGGCGGCTGCGGGACCACATCAGCAGCGCGGACGCGGTGAGCGCCACGGCCAGCAGGTCCCAGTTGATCGTCGCCGTCAGCGCGAGCGCGGGCGCCAGGGCGACGAAGAGGGCGTCCCAGGGGCGGTTGCGGTGAGTGCGGGCGGCGCTGACGAAGAGGACGGCCGCACAGACCATGAGCATCCCGGCGTTGACCATCCAGTAGAGCTGCTCGCGGTACTGGATGTCGCCGCCCGGCGTCATCCACGAGGCGACCTCCATGAACACCCCGGTGAGCACCGGGTATTCGAGATACGTCATGCCGCCCGAGACGCGTTCGGGGATGCGGTCGAAGTACGGGACGAGGCCGTCGGCGAAGCCGCGCCCGGCGAAGAGATGCGGGATGTCCGAGTAGCACGCGTGCACGTACTGGCTCGTCTGGCCCGAGAACCACGCGCCGTTGAAGCAGGGCGCCTTCTGGATCATGCCGAGCACGAACATGCCCAGGCCCAGCAGCGCCACCACCCGCACCGGCGTCCACCAGCCGCCCGGCTGAGGTGCGGCACGGCGGCCCACCGGCCCTCCGATCAGTTCGCTGCCGGCGGCGGCGACCTCGTCCTGTTCCGTCGGACGTACGGGCGCGGTGTTCCGGTCGGAGGGCTCCGAGAGGTAGGCACGCGTCATGGGCACATCCTGCCGTACGGCCGCAGACGCCAGCAGCCCCGTCACGGTGTGACCCGTGACGGGGCTGCGAGGTCCCGGTCCGGCTCAAGGCCGGTGCTGCGGGGACGAGGCGGGCCTGGCGGCCCCTAGTCCTCTTCTCGGCTTCCGGTCGGCCCGCCGAACAGGCCGCCGTTGTCGCCTCCCGTATCGCCTCCGGTGTTTCCGCCGGTATCGCCTCCGCCGTCCTGGCCCTGGTCGTTACCGCCGTCCTGGCCCTGGTCCTGGCCGGCGGTCTGGCCCTGGTTCTGGCCGGCGGTCTGGCCCTGGTCGTTGCAGACGAACGGGTTGTCACACGTGCCCGAGGGCGACGGCGACTGCGACGGCGACTGCGACGGGTTCTGCGACGGGTTCTGCGAGGGGGTGTCGCTCGGGCTCGGCGTCGGCGACGGGCTGGCGCCCACCCCGAAGACCGGCTCACCGATCGGGTCGGGCGTCGGGAAGGGCTTGGCGTAGGTGCCCTTCAAAGCGCCCGTCATGTACTTCGTCCAGATCTCCGCCGGGAACGACGCACCGTGGATCGAGTCCTGGCCGCCGACCCCGTACATCTTCTGGAAGCGCTGGGTCTTGGCCTTGTCGTTGACCCGCCACATGCCGATCGACGTCGAGAGCTGCGGCGTGTAGCCGGTGAACCAGGCCGACTTGTTGTCGTCCGTCGTACCGGTCTTGCCCGCCGCCGGGCGTCCGAGCTGCCGCGCCGTGGTGCCGGTGCCGTCCTGGACGACCGTCTCCAGCACGTTGGTGACGTTGTCGGCGACGCGGGCCTCGAAGGCGCTCTTGACCTGCTTCTGGTGGGTGTAGAGGTTGCGGCCGCCGCCCTCGACCCGCTTCACCGAGTACGGCTCGGACTTCATGCCGCTGCTGGCGAACGTCCCGTAGGCGTTGGCCATGCGGATCGCGCTCGGCGCCGAAGTGCCCAGCGACAGCGTCGGAGTGCTGCGGGCGAGGCTGTCCTCGTTGAGGCCGGAGTCGAGCGCCGCCTGCCGCACCTTGTCGACGCCGACGTCCATACCGAGCTGGATGTACGGCGTGTTGACGGAGTACTGCATCGCCTCGCGCAGCGAGATACGGCCCTTGTCCTCATTGCCGTCGTTGCGCTGGCGCCACTCCCGGCCTTCCTTGTCGTGCCAGATGGTGCGGTCGTAGTTGCGCAGTTTGATCTTGTTGTCGCCGTCGTAGACGCTCTTGGGCGAGACCGGGGTACGTGCGTCACGGCCCTGCACCGCCGGGCCCCGCGGGTCGCGGACGCCGTCGCGCATCGCGGCGGCGAGAACGAACGGCTTGAACGTCGAACCGACCTGCACACCGGTGTAGTCGGCGTTGTTGGTGAAGTGCGTGGTGGCGTCCTCACCGCCGTACATGGCGACGATCGCGCCGTCGTTCGGCTTCACCGAAGCACCGCCGAACTGCACGTACTTGTCGACCGCGCGGGCCTTCGGGTCGATGTTCGCCTTGCGGACCCGCTCCACCGCGGCCGTCATCTCCGCCATCTTCTTCTTGTCGAAGGTGGTGTAGATCCGCAGGCCGCCCTGCTTGAGCCTGCGGTCGGAGATGTTGCTGTTGGCCGTGATGTAGTTGTTGACGATGTCGACCATGTAGCCCTTCTGGCCCTTGAGTTCGGTCGACTTCTTCGGACGCTCCGGCATCGGGAACTTCGTGTACTTCGCCCGCTGCGCCTTCGACATCCGGCCGGTCGCCACCTCGCGGTCCAGCGTCCAGCTCCAACGCGCCTTGGCCCGCGCGAAGTTCTTCTCCTTCGTGGCCGCGGAACCGATGCCGCCCTCGGGGTCGTAGAGGTTCGGGCCGTTGAGCGTCGCGGAGAGGAACGCCGCCTCGCTCGGGTTGAGGTCCTTGGAGTCCTTGCGGTAGTACGCCTGCGCCGCGGCCTGGATGCCATACGCGCCGCGCCCGTAGTAGCCGGTGTTGAGGTACCCCTGAAGGATCTTCTGCTTCTTCTGCGTCGCACCGACCTTGATGGAGATGAACAGCTCCTTGACCTTACGCGTGATGGTCTGCGACTGGTCGAGGTAGGTGTTCTTCACATACTGCTGCGTGATGGTCGAGCCGGACTGGGTGTCACCGCCCATGGCCATACGGCCGACCGCGCGCACGATGCCGATCGGGTCGACGCCCGGGTCCTCGTAGAACGACTCGTTCTCCGCCGCGATGACGGCGTTCTGCATCGACTTGGGGATCTGGGCGAGCGGGACGATCTGCCTGTTCTGGTCGCCGCCGCCCGCGACGACCATCTGCTTGCCGTTCGCCCAGTAGTAGACGTTCTTCTGCTGCTTGGAAGCGGCGTTCTCGCTGGGGACTCCCACCATCGCCAGCGCGATGCCGGAGAGGCCGATGATCAGCCCGAGGAAACCCGCGAACGAGCCGAGGACGAGTTTCCACGAGGGAACCCAGCGGCGCATGCCCGTCTTGTTCCAGCGCGGATAGTCCACGAGCCGCTTTCTGGGCGGCGGTTGGAAGCGCCCGCGCCCCCTGCCGTACGGACCCGCGCCGCGCCCGCGGCCACCGGCGCCGAGAGCGCCCGAGGCCAGACCCGCGCCTGCGGCGCCCGCTCCCGCAGCCCGGCGGCGACCGCCGCCTCCTCCTGCACGCGGCGGCGGTGCCGCCCTCCGTGAGTCGGCACGACCGCCGTACGAGCTTGAAGCGCCCCCCTGGGCGGCGGGGCGGCACGGCGGCCGGTGCCGGACGGCGGCTGCGGCTGCGCTGCGCGCCGGCCGCGCCCCTGTGGCGGCTTTCGACGGTGCTCGCTCATGGAACAGCTACTCCTCGGGCAGGCGCTCGCGCCTGAAGGTGGCAGTTGACGTCTGGTCCCCCCGAGCACGGCCCGCTGACACTCGGTCGGCCGGCCGCACTGCACCCAGGACGATGACGCACGCGGGCGTCTTCTGGTTCCCGGTGGTGGTCTGCACGCGCACAGACTACGCAGATCCAAAACGCCCTTGGACGGGCATCCTTCGCAATCAAGGCAAGTTGCTCGCAACTAATCAGAGATGTGAGTCCCTTCACCCGGCGCCCACTTGTCGCTCCTGACGCCCCGGCCTATCGTGCTGATGTATCGAGCCGATACATCAGCACGAGACGACGACGACACCAACGGGCAAGCGGCGCACGGGACATAGGGAGGCGGTGCAGCATGAGCCGGCGCTCGGGAGTCCTTGAGTTCGCCGTACTCGGCCTGCTTCGCGAATCACCCATGCACGGTTATGAGCTGCGAAAACGGCTCAACACCTCGCTGGGAGTCTTCCGCGCCTTCAGCTACGGGTCGCTCTATCCATGCCTCAAGACCCTCGTACAGCGCGGGTGGTTGACCGAGGAGCACGAGCCGGCCCGCCCGCCGCAGCAGAGCGAACGCCTCGAACGCGACGCCCTCACGGGCTCGTTGACCGGACGCCGGGCAAAAATCGTCTACAGATTGACGGCTTCCGGCCGCGAACACTTCGAGGAGCTTCTTTCACAGACCGGACCGGACGCGTGGGAAGACGAACACTTCGGTGTGCGTTTCGCCTTTTTCGGTCAGACCTCGCGGGAGGTGCGGATGCGTGTGCTCGAGGGACGACGCAGCCGCCTGGAGGAGAGGCTCGCGAAGATGCGGGCCTCCCTCGCCCGTACCCGCGAACGGCTCGACGACTACACCCTCGAACTACAGCGCCACGGAATGGAATCCGTGGAGCGCGAAGTCCGCTGGCTCACCGAACTCATAGAGAGCGAGCGGACCGGGCGCGACAGGGAGGCGGGAACCGATTCCGGGCCTCCGCCGCGCCGCTTTGGAGACGCGGGGACCCGGCCCCGGCACAGGGGCGCAGCCCCGCCGGATCCGTCCGAGGACACCGCATGAGGCCGCGTACGAACGCGGCCTCACCGACCAGAAACAGGGAGCAGCCGGAATGGGTTCGGTTCGTGTAGCCATCGCAGGCGTGGGCAACTGCGCCGCCTCGCTGGTGCAGGGCGTCGAGTACTACAAGGACGCCGACCCGGGCACCAAGGTGCCGGGCCTGATGCATGTGCAGTTCGGCGAATACCACGTGCGGGACGTGGAGTTCGTCGCCGCCTTCGACGTCGACGGCAAGAAGGTCGGCCTCGACCTGGCGGACGCGATCGGCGCGAGCGAGAACAACACCATCAACATCTGTGACGTGCCGCCCTCCGGCGTGACCGTGCAGCGCGGGCACACCCTCGACGGACTCGGCAGGTACTACCGGGAGACCATCGACGAGTCCGACGCCGAGCCGGTCGACGTCGTGCGCGCCCTGCGGGACTCCGAGGCCGACGTACTGGTCTGCTATCTGCCCGTCGGCTCCCAGGAGGCCGTCGAGTTCTACGCCCAGTGCGCCGTCGACGCGGGCGTCGCCTTCGTCAACGCGCTGCCCGTCTTCATCGCCGGTACGAAGGAGTGGGCGGAGAAGTTCACCGAGGCCGGGGTCCCGATCGTCGGCGACGACATCAAGTCCCAGGTGGGCGCGACCATTACGCACCGCGTGCTGGCACGGCTCTTCGAGGACCGCGGCGTCATCCTCGACCGCACGATGCAGCTCAACGTCGGCGGCAACATGGACTTCAAGAACATGCTGGAGCGCGACCGGCTGGAGTCGAAGAAGATCTCCAAGACGCAGGCCGTCACCTCGCAGATCCGCGACCGCGAACTCGGCGCGGACAACGTGCACATCGGCCCGTCCGACTACGTGGCATGGCTGGACGACCGCAAGTGGGCCTACGTACGCCTCGAGGGGCGCGCGTTCGGAGACGTACCGCTCAACCTGGAGTACAAGCTGGAGGTCTGGGACTCGCCGAACTCCGCGGGCGTCATCATCGACGCCCTGCGCGCGGCGAAGATCGCGAAGGACCGGGGCATCGGCGGGCCGATCCTGTCGGCGTCGTCGTACTTCATGAAGTCGCCGCCCGTGCAGTACTACGACGACGAGGCGCGCGAGCTGGTGCAGGCGTTCATCGACGGGAAGGCCGAACGCTGAGGCGGTAGCGGCGAGTTGTGACTCGGCGTGGGGGCGCGGCGCGAGAAGGCCGCGCCCCCGCCGCCTTCCCGGCCTCTCCGCGCCGCCGTCGTGCCCGGTCGCGGGGTGCCCGTGTCCGTCTGCGCGTCCGCGTCCGTCCGCGTATCCGTGTCCATAGCCGTTCGACCCGGGAGTGCCGACGGGCCTGCGGCGGAACCGAGGCCGGACCGGCGGCGAAGGGCTCCGACGGTTCGAGCGCGTCGGACGGTTCAGCGGTCGACCGTGCGGTCCACCATCGTCGTCGTGTGGCGAAGCTGCGCCGTCAGCTCCTCGCCGACCTTCGGCTCCGGCGCCTCCGACGGCACGAACAGAATCGACATCTGCATGTGCGGCGGCTCCGCGAACCACCTCTGCTTGCCGCCCCAGAGGAACGGCGACAGGTTCCGGTTGACCGTCGCGAGTCCCGCGCGGGCCACGCCCTTCGCCCGCGACGTCATTCCGTGCAGCGCCTTCGGCGACTCCAGGCCCACTCCGTGCGAGGTGCCTCCGGCGACGACCACGAGCCATCCGTCGCCCGGGGCCTTCGTCTGCCGGTAGCCGAAACGGTCGCCCTTCACCACCCGCGTCACGTCAAGGATCGAGCCCCGGTACTCCGTGGCGTCGTGATCGCCCAGCCACAGCCTCGTACCGATGCGCGCCCTGAAGCGGGTACGGGGGAACTGCTGCTGGAGACGGGCGAATTCGTCCGGGCCGAGGTGGGAGACGAACATCGTGTCCAGCGGCAGCCTCGCCGCGCGCAGCCGGTCCATCCAGCCGATGACCTCCTCCACCGCGTCCGAACCGTCCGTACGGTCCAGCGGCAGATGGATCGCGAAGCCCTCCAGCCGTACCTCGTCGATCGCGGCGTGCAGCTTCGGCAGGTCCTCCTCGGTCACACCGTGGCGCTTCATGGTGCTCATGACCTCGATGACGACCCGCGCCCCCCGCATCAGCCCGACGCCCTCGACCGACGACACCGAGCGGATCGCGCGGTCGGGCAGCGGCACCGGCTCCTCGTCCTTGCGGAAAGGCGTGAGCACCAGCAGGTCGCCGCCGAAGAAGTCCTTCATGCGGGCGGCCTCGTAAGTCGTGCCGACAGCGAGGATGTCGCTGCCGAAACGGGTGGCTTCGTCGGCGAGCCGCTCGTGCCCGAAGCCGTAGCCGTTGCCTTTGCAGACCGGGACGAGGCCCGGGTACTGCTGGATCACCGCCTGCTGGTGCGCCCGCCAGCGATCGGTATCGACGTAGAGGGTGAGCGCCATGGCCGGTAGGGAACCTTTCTTCCGTCTCTCGTCTCGGTGTCTTTGCGACCTCTCGGCCGGCGCGGTCGCGGTGGGTGGGGGCGTCCCGCGCCGTCAGCGTCGCGACATGTAGATGTCAAGCGCCTTGTGCAGCAGCTTATTGAGGGGGAAGTCCCACTCGCCGAGATACTCGGCGGCCTCTCCCCCGGTGCCGACCTTGAACTGGATCAGCCCGAACAGGTGGTCGGACTCGTCCAGGGAGTCGCTGATGCCGCGGAGGTCGTAGACGCTCGCGCCGAGCGCGTAGGCGTCCTGGAGCATCCGCCACTGCATCGCGTTCGAAGGCCGCACCTCTCGCTTGTGGTTGGCCGAGGCCCCGTACGAGTACCACACGTGGCCGCCCACGATCAGCATGGTCGCCGCAGCGATGCGCTCGCCCTCGTGCTCGGCGAAGTACAGCCGCATGCGGTTGGGGTCCTCGGCGTTGAGGACCTTCCACATCCGCTCGAAGTAAGCCTTCGGCCGCGGCCGGAACTTGTCGCGCTCCGCGGTGATCTCGTACAGCCGCTGCCAGTCGTCGAGATCGGCCAGCCCACCCTGAACGACCTCGACCCCGGCCTTGTCGGCCTTCTTGATGTTGCGCCGCCAGAGCTGGTTGAAGCCCTTGTGGACCTCTTCCAACGACCGTCCTTCGAGCGGCACTTGGAAGACGTAGCGCGGCTGTACGTCACCGAAGCCCGCACCGCCGTCCTCGCCCTGCTGCCAGCCCATCCGCCGCAGCCTGTCCCCGACTTCGAACGCACGAGGCTCGATGTGCGTGGCCTGCACATCCCGCAGCCGCTTCACGTCCGGGTCCTGGATGCCGCGCTTGATCGCGGGAGCGTCCCAGCGGCGGATCACCACGGGCGGGCCCATCTTCACGGAGAACGCGCCCTGTTGCTTGAGATGGGCGAGCATCGGCCGCAGCCAGTCCTCCAGTTGAGGCGAGTACCAGTCGATGAGCGGGCCCTCCGGCAGGTACGCCAGATAGCGCTTGACTCTCGGAAGCTGCCTGTAGAGCACCAGACCGGCGCCGACGAGCTGACCGTCGCCGTCGAACCAGCCCAGATTCTCCGAGCGCCACTCGCCCTTCACATCGGCCCACGCGGGTACCTGACAGTGGCTCGCCGAGGGCAGGCCGTTGACATACGCCAGGTGCTGCTCACGGCTGATGGTCCTCAGGGTCAGGCTCATGCGGGGACGCTCCTCCGGGCACAGATGGGTGACTCGCCGGGAAGCCTACTGTGCGTCGGGGTGCCCCCACTCCCCGCCGCCGGGCTTCTCCGGGTCGTGGACGGTCCCATTCCGTCGCGGAACGGACTTCTACGGACCGCGACGGTCACATCACTCCCGGTCGGGGAGGTGCGCCGCGTCCGTGCCGCCCGGTCCGCTCCGCCCGCCGGTGAGCCGCTCCCGCTCGGCGGCCTGCGGGGGCGCCGAAAGCGAACAGGTTCTGCACACCGCGTCCACGGTCTCCTGCCGCGGCGGCTTCGGCCGTACGAACAGCCACGCGACGACCGCGGCGCAGCCCAGCAGCCCGGCGCACGTCAGCGTCGCCCCGTGGAAGGCGGCGTCGACGTCGGCGGGCGAGCGGTACTCGTCGCCGGAAAGCCCCACCACCGACGGGATCGCCGCCACGGAGACCAGACCGCCGGTGCGTGCCGCCGCATTGTTGATGCCGCTCGCGGTGCCCGCCCTGCCCACGTCGACGGAGTCCAGCACCGTCGCCGTCAGCGGGGCGACCAGCAGCGTCATCCCGGCTCCCAGCCCCACACCCGCGGGCAGCACGTCCGCGAAGTACGAGGCGTCCGGCCCGATGCGCAGCATCAGCAGCACGCCCGCGGTGGCCACCACGGGCCCGGCCGTGAGCGGCACATGCGGCCCGATGCGCTTGCCCAGCCGCGCCGCCCGGCTGGAGAAGGCCAGCATCAGCAGCGTCAGCGGCAGCAGCGCGAGCCCGGCGACCAGCGGCGAGAAGCCCGCGGTGGTCTGGAGTTGCAGCACGAGGAAGAACGACACCGCGGCGAGCGCCCCGTAGATGAGGATCGTCACCACGTTGGTGTACGAGAACATCCGCACGCGGAACAGCCCCAGCGGAACCATCGGATGCGGCGAGCGCCGTTCCGCCACGATGAACGCCGCCCCCAGCAGCACCGCCGCCCCTCCCGTCACGAGCGCCGCGAGGGGCTGCGTCGACGCGGCCGTCAGCGCGTAGGTCAGCGAGCACAGCGACAGCGCGGCCAGCACCGCGCCCGGCACGTCGAAGCGCCCGCTCGCCGACTCGTCCCGGTTCTCCGGTACGTGGCGCAGCGCGACGGCCACGGTGAGCGCGGCCAGGGGCAGATTGATCAGGAACACCCAGCGCCAGCCGGGCCCGCCCGCCAGCCAGCCGCCGAGCAGCGGACCCACGGCGCCGGCGACCCCGCCGAGCCCGGCCCAGGTTCCTACGGCACCGGCCCGGTCCTGGGGCCGGAACACCGCCTGGATGATCGCAAGGGAACCCGGCGTCAGCAGCGCGCCGCCGACCCCTTGCAGCCCGCGCGCCCCCACCAGCAGCTCCGCGCTGGGGGCGAGCCCGCACATCGCGGACGACACCGCGAACCACAGCACCCCCACGACGAAGATCCTTCGGCGTCCGTAACGGTCGCCGAGGGAGCCGCCGAGCAGAATCAGCCCGGCCAGGGTGAGCAGGTACGCGTTCACCGCCCACTGCAACCCGGCGAGGCTCGCGTCCAGATCGGCGCCGATGCGCGGCAGCGCTACGTTCACGGCCGTACCGTCCAGCAGCACCATGCTCGAACCGAGCACCGTCGTGAACAGCACCCATCGGCCGGTGGCACTGGAGAGCGCGATGTCGCCCGCGGCTCCGCCCACGCCTTCGGGCCGGCCGCCGCCGGTCCCGCTCTCGCCCTCGCCTGTGCGGTCCGGCTTCTCGTCTGCCGTCCTGCCGTCCGTACTGCCTGTCGTCTTGCGGAAGCGCGAAGCGTCCATGGCATCCATCCTGCTTCCGGGGAGCGCGATGAGCACCGGGGATGCGTACGAGTGCGCTGCCGGGGGCCGGTCTCCCGGGCGCACATCTCCGCGCCGCCGCGTACGTCCGACGGCGCGCGGGCGCCGGACGCGTACGGGCCGGGCAGCCGTATGAGCTGGGGCGAAGCCGTGCGCACATGCCGGACCCCGGGGATCTCGGCATCATGGAACCGCCATGCAGCCGCCCGAACGGCGGGCCGCACCGGCCGCCGTCCCGTGCGGGCAGCGCCGCAGCACGAGACACCAAGGCACGCGCCACAACGGCACCCGGCCGTACGGCACCCGGCAGAACGTCAGCACAACGGCACACGGCAGTACGGCACCAAGCACCGCAGCAGGAAAGGGGACGACGCCATGGAGCTCTTCCCGCCCCTGCCGCTCAGCGAGTGGCGGGACACCAAGGAGACCCTGCACCGTTTCGAGCAGCTCATCGGCAAGATCCGTCTGTCGTCGAGCAGCCGCCGCAACCACTGGTGGAACGTGCCGTTCCATGTCACCGGACGCGGCATCACCACACGCCCGATGGGCCAGTCCGACGGCAACCCCGTCTACACCATCGACTTCGACTTCGTCGATCACCAGCTCGTCGTCACGACGCTCGACGGCACGGCCGTCTCCTTCCCCCTCCTCGGCCAGTCCGTGGCCTCGTTCCGCCGCAACACCCTGGAGATCCTCGCCGACCTCGGCATCCACGCCGAGATCCCCCACCCCGAGCCCTTCGACCTGGCCGACTCGTCCAGGCCCTTCGCCCAGGACACCGAGCACCACACCTACGACCCCGGACACGCCAACCGCTACTGGCAGGTCCTCAGTCAAGTCGCCCTGATCCTGGAGGAGTTCGCGGCGCGCTTCTCCGGCAAGAGCAGCCCCGTGCACCACTTCTGGCACACGTTCGACATCGCACACACCCGCTTCTCCGGGCGGCACGTCGACCAGCCCCCGCAGACCGACCCCGTGACACGTGAGGCGTACTCGGAGGAAGTCACCAGCTTCGGCTTCTGGTTCGGCGACGACTCCTTCGCCGAACCGGCCTTCTACTCCTACGCCGCCCCCGAACCGCCTGGCCTGGAACTGGAACCGCTGAGGCCGCGGGCCGCGCGCTGGGCCGCACAGGACGGGAGCCACCTCGCGCTGCTGCGTTACGACGACGCCCGCGCCCTCGACGACCCGCGGGCGGCGGTGCTCGACTTCTACGAGAGCGCCTACCGGGCGGCGGCGGCCCGTGCCGACTGGGACATCGACGCGTTCACCAGCCCCGGCGGCGTGACGGACCCGAGGCTGGCGGTGCAGCACCGCTGAGGCGTACGAGCACAGGCACGGGCACGAGCGCGAGCACTGGTACGGGCAAGCACTGAGGCGTGGGCGGGCCGGCGTCCCGGCCCGTCAACGCCGCCCACGCCGCGTACCTGAGTCGCCGCGTACCTCAGCCTCCGTGGCCCTCAACCCGCCGCTGCCTCAGTCCAGTCGGCCAAGTCGGCTAGTGCAGTTGACGCTGCCAGTCCGCGGGGACCCTTCCCTCCGGGCCCGGAGTCGGCTGCGTCCGCGGATGCGACGTGGGCGGAGCCAGCTCGGGCCCCTCGTAGACCTGCTCGGTCTCCGCGTTCCAGAACCAGTCCTCGTCCGGCTCGAAACTGGTCAGAAAGGGATGCCCCGCCTGCTGGGCGTGCTTCGTCGCGTGCTGCCCGGGAGACGAGTCGCAGCAGCCGATATGGCCGCACGCCGCACAGCGCCGCAGATGGAACCACCATCCCGGCCCGTCGCCCGCCGAACACTCCACGCACCCCGTGCCGCTCGGCGGCGCCGAAGGGTCGATTCCGGGGATCCCGTCCTGCTGTGCCATGACCCAGCCACCTCTCGCTCGGCCCCCTCACGAACAGCCCCCTCGTAACGGCCTTCGCGTGTACGGGCCGGGCGTCAGCCGTCACACGATCGACTGACGCTCGCTGCCGTACGACCGCCGATGAGCCGCCGACGGCCGGCGAACGCCAACGCCCACAGGCCGCCGACCGCCACGGTAAGCAGCACGCACACCCCCGGCACCTCGGCACGGGACCGTATGCAGCAAAGACAGCAGAAAGCGGGGCACCGGCCACCGTGCGGAAACCCCGCCCGGCCCGCGCGGCTCAGCCCAGCAGACCGCCGTGCGCCATCCCCAGATAGAAGCCGAAGGCCGCACCGCCGAGCCCGATGATCAGCGCGAAGCGCTCACCCGTCGTGGCGGAGATGAACTGACCCCACGCCCCCGTGACGATGCCCGCCAGCCCGGTCCAGGCGCTGAGCACATGCAGCCCCTGCCAGAAGGCGGTGAAGAACGCGACCGTGCCCAGCAGCACCGTCACCACCGCGAGCGAACTCTCCAGCGGGTGGGCCCTGCCGTCGTCGAGGAGCATGGAGACCGGGTTGTGCCGTACTGCCTGTGCCATGCGGCACCTCCTGACAGAGGACAGCATCGGCGGCGCCCCTCGTGACGCCGCTCACACCGATGCGTCCAGGTTGCGGCGACTTGCCCCCGGATTTCAACCGGAAGGCCCAAGCCGGGTAGTCTGAACGGTCTGCACCCGCCGCCCCCAGCGAGCGGCAGAGGGTGCGGAACGCATCACGAACCTCCTGCCACGGAACGACCGTGGCCGCGAGTCCGAAGGAGGTGGGTTCCACATGCGTCACTACGAGGTGATGGTGATCCTCGACCCCGATCTCGAAGAGCGTGCGATCTCCCCGCTCATCGAGAACTTCCTCTCCGTCATCCGCGACGGCAAGGGCAAGGTCGAGAAGGTCGACACCTGGGGCCGTCGCCGGCTCTCCTACGAGATCAACAAGAAGCCCGAGGGCATCTACTCGGTCATCGACGTCCAGGCCGAGCCTGCGACCGTCAAGGAACTCGACCGCCAGATGAATCTGAACGAGTCGGTCCTGCGCACCAAGGTCCTGCGCCCCGCAGCCCACTGACCTTCCCCCGAGCCGTACGGCCACGAGCCGACCGGCACACGGGACGGTACGAGGGCCGGGGACGGTCACAGCACCGGACGCCGGCACACATCGAGTACGCGCCGAGTAACGCCGGGCAGCGGCACAGCCGTTGCGCGAGCACAGGCCACAGAAGCCACAAGCAGCCAGCAGCACCCGCCGAGAGGTACCCCATGGCAGGCGAGACCGTCATCACGGTCGTCGGCAATCTCGTCGACGACCCCGAGCTGCGCTTCACCCCCTCCGGTGCGGCGGTCGCGAAGTTCCGCGTCGCGTCCACCCCCCGCACCTTCGACCGCCAGACCAACGAGTGGAAGGACGGCGAAAGCCTCTTCCTGACCTGCTCGGTCTGGCGTCAGGCGGCGGAGAACGTCGCCGAGTCCCTCACCAAGGGCACG
Organism: Streptomyces marispadix; assembly: GCF_022524345.1. NCBI lineage: Bacteria > Bacillati > Actinomycetota > Actinomycetes > Kitasatosporales > Streptomycetaceae > Streptomyces > Streptomyces marispadix. Next base: position 3,355,471 of record NZ_JAKWJU010000002.1, read on the forward strand.
CGGGTCGTCGTACAGGGACGCCTCAAGCAGCGCTCGTACGAAGACCGCGAGGGCATCAAGCGCACGGTCTACGAGCTGGACGTCGACGAGGTCGGCGCCAGCCTCCGCAACGCCACGGCCAAGATCACCAAGACCAGCGGCCGAGGCGGCCAGGGTGGCGGCGGCTGGGGCGGCCAGGGCGGCGGCAGCCAGCAGGGCGGCGGCGCACCCGCGGGCGACCCGTGGGCCACCGGCGCACCGGCCGGCGGCGGCCAGGGCGGCGGAGGCGGCTGGGGCGGAGGCTCCGGCGGCGGCTACTCGGACGAGCCCCCCTTCTGAGGGCGGGGCCATGAAGCTGCACACTTCTTGAGATTCAAACGGAGAGAGACATGGCGAAGCCGCCTGCTCGCAAGCCGAAGAAGAAGGTTTGCGTGTTCTGCAAGGAGAAGATCACCTACGTCGACTACAAGGACACGAACCTGCTGCGGAAGTTCATTTCCGACCGCGGCAAGATCCGTGCCCGCCGGGTCACCGGCAACTGCACCCAGCACCAGCGCGACGTCGCCACGGCCGTGAAGAACAGCCGTGAGATGGCGCTGCTCCCCTACACCTCGACCGCTCGATAAGGGAAGGGTGACCGACAGATGAAGATCATCCTGACCAACGAGGTGTCCGGGCTCGGTGCCGCGGGCGACGTCGTCGAGGTCCGCGACGGCTACGCGCGCAACTACCTGATCCCGCGCCGCGTCGCCATCCGGTGGACCAAGGGCGGGGAGAAGGACGTCGAGCAGATCCGCCGCGCCCGCAAGATCCACGAGATCGCCACCATCGAGCAGGCCAACGAGGTCAAGACCCGCATCGAGGGCGTCAACGTGCGCCTGAAGGTACGGGCGGGCCACCAGGGCCGGCTCTTCGGCTCCGTCACCCCGGCCGACATCGCCGGCGCCGTCAAGGACAGCCGGCGGGCCGGAGATCGACAAGCGCCGCATCGAGGTGGGCGCGCCCATCAAGACCCTGGGCTCCCACCAGGTCACGGTGCGCCTGCACGCCGAGGTCGCGGCCAAGGTGGACATCGAGGTTCTCGCCGCCTGACGACGGCAGTTCGCGACGTACAGTCCGCGACGGCACAAACGAGGAGGGCCGTACCCCGGCGTCGGGGTACGGCCCTCTCCGTATGCGCACGCCGTCTCCGGCCGCAAGCCGTAAGCCGCAAGCCGCATAAGCCGTCGGCCTACCGGCCCCTCAGGCCCGCACGGCGCCCGTCACCACCCACCGGCCCGAGCGGGCACGCGCCCACAGCGTCACCAGCCGGACCCCCATCATCACGCCCGCGATCGTCCACCACAGCGCCGTCAGACCGCCGCCCACCACCGGCACCAGCAGCGCCACCGGAGCGAACACCGCCAGCGTCACCAGCATCGCCCCCGCCAGATACGGACCGTCCCCCGCACCCATCAGCACACCGTCCAGCACGAACACCACCCCCGCCACCGGCTGCGTCACCGCCACCACCAGCAACGCCGACGTCAACTCCGCGATGACCGCACCGTCCGACGTGAACAACGGCATGAACAACGGCCGCGACGCCACCACCAGCAACCCCAGCACCACACCGGAGACCACGCCCCAACGCACCATCCGGCCGCACGCCGCCCGCGCACCCGCAGCGTCCTCCGCCCCCAGATAACGTCCGATGATCGCCTGCCCGGCGATCGCGATCGCGTCCAGCGCGAAAGCCAGCAACGACCAGAGCGTCAGCGCGATCTGATGGGCCGCGATGTCCGCGTCGCCCAGCCGCGCCGCCACCGCCGTCGCGATCATCAGCACCGCCCGCAGCGACAACGTACGTATCAGCAGCGGCGCACCCGCCTGCGCACACGCCCGTATGCCCGCCGCATCAGGACGCAACGACGCACCGTGCCGCCGCGCACCCCGCACCACCACGAACAGATACACCGCGGTCATCGCCCACTGCGCCAGCACCGTCCCCCAGGCGGAACCAGCGATGCCCAGCCCGAACCCGTAGACCAGCAGCGCGTTCAGCGCGGCGTTCGCGGAGAAGCCACCGACCGCCACATACAAGGGAGTTCGCGTGTCCTGAAGACCCCTCAGCACGCCCGTCGCCGCCAGCACCACAAGCATCGCGGGAATGCCGAGCGCACTGACACGCAGATACGTCACCGCATGAGGAGCCGCCTTCGCCGAGGCGCCGAACAGTTCCACCAGCGCCGCCGCGGCCGGAACCACCGCCACGATCACCGCCGCGCCGAGCAGCAGAGCGAGCCAGATTCCGTCCATGCCCTGCCGGATCGCCGACGGCAGATCCCCGGAGCCGACGCGGCGGGCCACGGCCGCGGTCGTCGCATACGCGAGGAAGACGAAGACGTTGACCCCGGTCTGGAGGAGGGCCGCCGCCACGCCCAGCCCCGCGAGTTGGGGGGTGCCCAAGTGCCCGACGATGGCGCTGTCCACCATGACGAAGAGGGGTTCGGCGACGAGCGCGCCGAACGCGGGAAGGGCGAGCGCGACTATCTCGCGGTCGTGGCGCCGCATGGTGGCGCGCGTGGCAGCAGGGTCGTTCATGGGTTCGATCCAAGCATCCACAAGTAATGACTGCAAGTGGCCTGTGTCTATTACGCTTGTGGGTGCTCCCGTGCATGTGCGGCAACCGTGGGTCAAGTCGCGTAACGATCCGGATCCGGGTGCCGACTTTTTTTCCCCGCACAGGCGGTGGATGCCGAAGTCACAGGTCAGAGGGGGTGTGGGAGGAGGGCTCAAGACTTCTCCACAGGGCTGTCCCCTGAGCCGTACACAGCTTTCGCCGTCTTCTCCACAGAAACTTGAATGCTGTCCACATCACCCTGTGGATAACAAGATTGGCTGACGCCCCGAGCGCCCATAACGTGGGCCGTCGCCCGTCCCACGAACCCCTCGTCAACTCCGTTGCCTCGACGCGCCGATGCACAGCCGGACGGCCGATTGTCAGAGCCGTGCCGTAAGAAAGAGGGGCACTGCGGTGAGGTCCGGTCGTGCGCGATCGCTGGACGGGGAGGAGGTGGACGCGTGACTCAGCAGTCCGGACACATCGAGGATCCGTGGGCGTCCGACCCCGGAGCCCGCGGTGCCGCGCGCCCCGCCCCCGACGACCGCTTCCCCACCGCCCGCAACGGCCACGGTCACGGGGTCAACGGCGGCCATGGCGCGGGACGCGGCGCGGGCGAGCAGGCACTCGCCGACCGCCACGACCGCGGTGCGGACTCGCACGCCCCGGCGCCCGCCCCCGTCTCCTTCGAACGTGTGCCGCCGCAGGACCTCGAAGCCGAACAGTCCGTGCTCGGCGGCATGATGCTCTCCAAGGACGCCATCGCCGACGTCGTCGAAGTCCTCAAGGGCCACGACTTCTACCGCCCCGCGCACGCGACGGTCTACGAGGCGATCCTCGACCTCTACGCCAAGGGCGAGCCCGCCGACCCCATCACCGTCACCGCCGAACTCACCCGCCGCGGCGAGATCAGCCGCGTCGGCGGGCCCGGGTACGTCCACTCGCTCGTGCAGACGGTGCCCACGGCCGCGAACGCCGAGTACTACGCGGAGATCGTGCACGAACGGGCGGTGCTGCGCCGCCTCGTGGAGGCCGGCACCCGCATCACACAGATGGGATACGCGGCCGACGGCGACGTCGACGACATCGTCAACTCCGCTCAGGCGGAGATCTATTCGGTCACCGAGCAGCGCACCTCGGAGGACTATCTTCCGCTCGGCGACATCATGGAGGGCGCACTCGACGAGATCGAGGCGATCGGCTCGCGCAGCGGCCAGATGACGGGCGTGCCCACGGGGTTCACCGACCTGGACTCTCTGACCAACGGGCTACACCCCGGCCAGATGATCGTCATCGCGGCGAGGCCCGCGATGGGCAAGGCGCTGGCGCTCGACACCCCGCTGCCGACCCCTGCCGGGTGGACGACGATGGGCGAAGTGCGCGGCGGGGACCTGCTGTTGGACGCGTCGGGCCGTCCGACGCGGGTGACCGCCGTTACGGACGTGCTGTACGACCGGCGCTGCTACAAGATCACGTTCGACGACGGCGCCACGGTGATCGCCGATGCGGAGCACCAGTGGCCGATCACTACCCGGAGCGCCCGGGACTTCCGTGGCGGGCAGGGGACTTGGGCGTCGGTGCGGACCACTCGGGAGATCGCCGGGACGGTCCGCCGCGGTGCCTCGGCCGGCGCGCCGCACCATTCGGTCGCCAATGCCGCGCCCTTGGAGCTGCCGGAACGGGACCTTCCCGTCGGCCCGTACACCCTCGGCGCCTGGCTGGGGGGCGGCCGTGGCCACGCGTCCCGGATCGATCCGGCTCGAACCACCGCCCCTGATCCGGAACTTCTGGCCCATATCGAGGCCGAGGGCTTCGGCGCGCGCTCTGCCGGGACTCGGAGGGCGGGTCATGTCCTGCGTCCGGCCGTGGACGAGGCCGGGGCGCAGCCGCCGGGGGCAGGTTCCCGGCGTGCGGCCGGTCTGGCGGCGCTCCTCCGTGAGGCCGGGGTTGTGGACGGCGAGCACATTCCAGGCCCGTATCTTCGCGCTTCGGTGGGACAACGGCGGGCGCTGCTCGCGGGGCTGCTCGACGCCAACGGCACGGTGACGGGCGGCGGTTCGGTCCGGTTCACGGTGACGAGCAGGGCGCTCGCCGAGGGTTTCCGTGAACTGGTGACGAGTCTCGGCTATCGCTGCGATCGGTCGGTCAGGCGTGCGGGGGGCCGCAGCGAGTCGGCGTCGGTCCGCCACATCACGACGTTCACCACGGACGACGAGGTGTTCCGGCTGGAGCGCAAACGGCTTCAGCACAAGGAGCGGCGGTCGTTCGCGCCTACGGTGCCGGGACCGGGGCAGCGTTTCATTCGCGACGTCACGCCGGTCGCGTCGGTCCCCGTGCGCTGTGTCGAGGTCGACAATCCCCGTCACCTCTATCTGGCGACGCGTTCGATGGTCCCCACGCACAACTCGACGCTTGCGCTGGACTTCGCGCGTGCCTGTTCCGTACGGCACAGCATGCCCAGCGTGATCTTCTCGCTGGAGATGGGGCGCAACGAGATCGCGATGCGTCTGCTCTCGGCGGAGGCTCGGGTGGCGCTGCACCACATGCGTTCGGGTTCCATGACGGACGAGGACTGGACGCGGCTGGCCCGCCAGATGCCGCAGGTGACGGAGGCGCCGCTGTACATCGACGATTCGCCGAATCTGTCGATGATGGAGATCAGGGCGAAGTGCCGCCGCCTGAAGCAGCGGAACGATCTGAAGCTGGTCGTGATCGACTATCTCCAGCTCATGCAGACGGGCAGTTCACGACGTCCCGAGAGCCGCCAGCAGGAAGTCTCGGAGATGTCCCGGAATCTGAAGCTGCTCGCGAAGGAGCTGGAAGTTCCGGTGATCGCGCTGTCGCAGCTCAACCGTGGGCCTGAGCAGCGTACGGACAAGAAGCCGATGGTCTCGGATCTTCGTGAGAGCGGCTGCATGACCGCCGACACGACTCTGCTCCGTGCGGACACTGGAGTACCCGTCACCTTCGCGGAGTTGATGAAGGACGGGCATGAAGGCGTGCTGGTGTGGTCGCTCGACGAAGAGCGACGTCTTGTACGGGCGCCGGTCACCAACGTCTTCTCGTCGGGTGTGAAGCCCGTGTATCGACTGCGGCTCGCTTCCGGGCGGGAGGTCAAGGCGACGGGGAATCATCCGTTCCTGACCTTCGGGGGATGGACGCCGCTGGAGGACCTCGCGGTGGGAGACCGGATCGCGGTTCCCCGGCGCACCCCCGAGCCTCTTGGGACGGGGCTCGGCTGGTCGGAGCACCGGCTCGGTCTGCTGGCGCATCTCATCGGCGACGGCTGCGTCCTGCGCGAGCAGCCCGTTCACTACACGTCGGACGATGAGGCCAACCTTGACTTCGTCGAGGCGGCGGCGCGTGCGGAGTTCGGGATCACACCGCGCAGGACACCGCAGAAGTCGTGGTGGCACTCGTATCTGCCCGCGCCGTACCGGTGCACCCATGGGCGGTACAACCCGCTGCATGTCTGGTTCCGTGAGTTGGGCATCGAGGGTCTGCGGTCGCATGAGAAGCGGATTCCCGAGGAGCTGTACTCGGCGACCGACGAGGAGGTGGCCGTCTTCCTGCGGCATCTGTGGGCGACGGACGGCAGCGTGTGGATGTCGAAGCCCGGTTCCAGGGGCGCGGCGCGGATCTATTACGCCACGTCGAGCCGCCTGCTCGCCGACGGCGTCGTCCGGCTGCTCTCCCGCTTCGGCATCGTCGCGCGGACGAATCAGGTGTCCAAGAAGGGCTATGAGCGGCCGGGTTACCACGTGACGGTTTCCGGCGGCCCCGACATGCTCACCTTCTGCCGCCGGATCGGGGTGCACGGGCGCCGCGGTGAGAGGGCCGAGCTGCTCGAGGCCGAGCTCCGCGAGCGGAAGGTGAACACGAACGTCGACTCCCTCCCGCTGGAGTCATGGGAATTGGTCAAGGCGGAGCGTGTACGTGCGGGGCTTACGGAGCGCCAGTTCCAGGCGGCTCTCGGCATGCGGTACTGCGGCTCGGCGCTGTACGACAGCTGCCCGTCACGTGCACGAATGAGCCGGTGCGCGGATGTTCTGGATTCGGAGAAGTTGCGGGCTGTCGCGGATGACGACGTGTTCTGGGACCGGATCGTCGCCGTGGACCCGCTCGGCGAGCAGCCCGTCTATGACGCCACCGTCAAGGGCACCCACAACTTCGTCGCCGACGGCATCGCCGCGCACAACAGCATCGAACAGGACGCCGACATGGTGGTGCTGCTGCATCGTGAGGACGCCTACGAGAAGGAGTCGCCGAGGGCGGGGGAGGCGGATCTGATCGTGGCGAAGCACCGTAATGGGCCGACGGCGACGATCACGGTGGCCTTCCAGGGGCACTACTCGCGATTCGTGGACATGGCGCAGACGTAGGGCGTTCGGGGTGTAGGGCCTCTTGTTGCGTGTCGGAATCTCACGGCCGATGTCGGACCACTGTCGGATGCGACGAACCGCTGAGACTCGCAGGTCGTGGCACTCACTCGTTTAGGTGAAGGCGTGACGGTATGCCTTCGCAGGTCTGCTGACAGCTGCACCGTGGCCGTGGAGGGCAGTTCGACCTGGGGGTGCGCGTGGAGGCCGAGGTTAGCTTCCGAAGGCTAAGCGGTGATGTTGAGGTCCGGTCTTGGGATTCGGTGGCGGAGGCATCGCTCCGGTCTGCTGCACCGTGGCGGACATTCCGCTGGCACAAGGGGCAGAAGCACTACTCGGGCACGTACTGGGCTGCCACGATGCAGGATCACGTGATCTACGAATCGCGCTTGGAACTTGCGCGGCTACTGTTCGCCGACTTTGACCCTTCGGTACGCGACATCGTGGCCCAGCCCTTCCTGCTCAAGGTCGTGGTGGAGGGCAGAGTCCGAAAACACATTCCCGACTACTTCCTGGTGACGGAGCACGGCCCGGTCGTCGTGGATGTGAAGCCGCGCCGACGGTTAGAACAGCCGGTGGTGGCCTCTACGTTCGAGTGGACGCGTCGAGTCGTTGAGTCTCGTGGGTGGCGCTACGAGGTGTGGAGCGAGCCGCCGGAAACGGAGTTGGAGAACGTCCGCTTTTTGGCCGGGTACCGCCGCGACTGGTTGTTCAGCCGTGAGCTCCTTCAGGAAGTACGGCGAGCTGCTCTTGACGGTGTCACTTTGAGGGATGCTGCGCGGTGTGTTCCCGGCTGCGAGGAGGAACGGGTTCGGGCCGCGATCCACCACCTCCTCTGGAAGAACGAGCTTCGCGTTGAGCTCACCTGCCCACTGCGGCCCTCGACGGTGCTGCGGAGGTCGGCGTGAGCAGTGCTGGTACGCGGGTCGGTGTCGGGACGCGGTTCCTCTACGACGGCGAGGCCGTCGAGGTGGTCGAGTTGGCGGCGACAACCGCGGGCAACGAGGTCGTTTTGAAGGATGCGCGCGGACGAGTCCAGCGTCTGTCGCTGAAGGAACTCCTCTTCTCCGACCGCGCTCGCGTCGTCCCCGACGGTCCCGGCCCTTCGGGAGGAGACCCGGATGAGGTCGCTTCGGTGGTGTTGGATCAGCTCAACGACGAAGAACGTGAGCTGACGGCCGAGCGGGCCTACCACATCCGGGAAGTGCTGACGGGCTATCGGTCGGGCAGCCAGGAGTTGGCGGTCGGCGGAGAGCCGCGAGATAAGTACGCACCACATGCGCCGATGGAGGCCAGGAAAGCCGCCAAGGCGGCAGAAATCGGTGTCACTGTCCGCACTATCGAGCGGTGGATCGGCGCCTTCCGTGACCGAGGTGAGGCTGGGCTGGCCCCCCGGAAGAGCTCCGGGTCCGGTCCTGCGACGTCGGCGGACATGCGGTGGGTGGAGACGGCGCTCGAGGTGATGGTCGAGCACACCGACGAGTCGCGGCCGTCTCGGACGATGGTTATCGAGCGGACACGGGCTCGGGTGACCGCGCGGTTCGGTCCGGATGTGGTGCCGCAGCCGAGTAGGGCGACGGCGTTTCGCATCCTGGGGGATCTGGAGCGGAAGCATCCGCTGTTCCGCCTGAGCACGAAGCGGAACCGGGATATCGCCGACCGGCCTAAGGGCCCTTACGGGAAGCTACGGCCCACGAGGCCGGGTGAGTACCTGTTGATGGACTCCACGCGGTTGGATGTGTTCGCGTTCGATCCGTTCACGTTGCGGTGGGTACAGGCTGAGCTGAGTGTCGGTATGGACTGGTATACCCGCTGCATCACCGGGGTGAGGTTGACTCCAGTGTCCACGAAGGCCGTGGATGTCGCGAAGGTTCTGTTCGAGTCCTTCCGGCCTCGACCGTTCAGTGAGGACTGGCCGCGCGGGGCGGTCTGGCCCGAGCACGGCATCCCGCGCATCGCGCTGGTCGATGTCGCTGTCGAGGGGATCGGTCTGGCGTCGCCGCCAATCGCGCCGGAGACGCTGGTGGTCGACCATGGCATGGTCTACGTCTCGGATCATCTCAACAGTGTCTGCCGCCGGATGGGCATCTCGATCCAACCTGCGCGGCTGCGGACGGGGCGGGACAAGGGGCCCGTGGAGCGGTTCTTCCGCACACTGCGCGAGAGCCTGTTGCAGGCTCTACCCGGCTATAAGGGCCCGGATATCCACTCCCGAGGGGAGAATCCGGAAGGTGACGCCTTCTATTTCCTGGACGAGTTGGAGGCGATCATCCGGGAGTGGATCGCGACGAAGTACCACTGCCGACCGCACTCCAGTCTCGTCGACCCACGGGTGCCGGGGCTTCGAATGTCTCCGGCGCAGATGTTCGAGCACGGCATTGCGCGGGCTGGCTACATCGAAGTCCCCCGGGATCGCGACCTCGGATTCGAGTTCCTGCCGACGAGGTGGCGGACGATCCAGCACTATGGCATCGAGATCGATGGCCGTCGTTACCGCGGCCCTGGTCTGCCGCGTCCGGGAACAAAGAGCCCCTACACATACCAGGGGAAGCACATTCACTGGCCCTTCCAGGCCAACCCCGATGACATCACGACGATCTACTTCCGGGACCAGGAACGGGTGTGGCACCGGCTGACCTGGGAGCACGCGGCGGTAGTAGAAACGCCTCTGAGTGAGGAGGCTTTGGCCTTCGCCCGCAAGCTTGCGGCGAAAAAGTACCGCTATCCCGATGACCGGCTCGCGGTCGCCGACCTGCTGGAGCGTTGGAATGCGGGGCTGGGGACCACGCCCGCGGAGCGGCGCATGGCGCTTCGGCTGTCGCGCGAGGAGGAGGGTCTCAGGCTGCCCGAAACTGCCGAGGATACCGTCGCTTCTCTTCCCTCCGTCCGCCGAGCCTTGGGCGACGCCGAGGAGACGCCGCAAGCAAGTCCGAAGCAAGCCTCCGAGATTGAGGACGGGGACGACGACGCAGCGGAGTCCGAAGACCTGGCGAATGAGGACGACTTCTATGCGACCGCGCTAGAGGACATCGATGACTAACCGCCACCAAACTGATCCTGCAGACGGCCTACGGGAGAAGCTGGACCACCTGACTCTTTCCCGTAAGGAGGGTCTCAGGCGGCTGGCCGAGGCCTCGCCACGGCCCCAGCCTGAGGTGCTGTCGCGTCGTCAGCTCGGAGACTTGGGGGAGGGGGCTCGCACTGAATACGATCGCAGTCGCCGCAAGTGGCATGCGAACATCGGCCCGCTTCAGACACCACAAATGGAGGCGCTGCTCGAGGACTTGTGGGACATTTTCGACAGCAACGATCATGACGGTGACAAGGTGAAGAGCAGCATTGCGCTGGACGCCTTTCCTGGCCTGGGAAAGACCACGTCTGCGCTGGCGTTCGCCAAGAGGCTCCACCGCAGGGAGATCGCCGAAGCCGGCGAGCTCACTGAAGCCGGCTTCGAGCGCTGGCCGGTGTGTCGAGTCGGGCTGACTGCCAATACTGGGATGCGCGACTTTAATCGCGCGATCCTGGAGTTCTACGGACACCCGGGCCGCTTCCGCGGCACCGCCGCAGACTTCGGCTACCGAGCACTGGACTGCGTACTGTCCTGCGAAGCCAAGCTCCTGATCGTCGACGACCTACACTTTCTTCACTGGAGGAACCGGTCCGGAGTCGAAGTCAGCAACCACTTCAAGTACATCGCGAACGAGTTCCCCGTGACCTTGCTGATGATCGGTGTCGGGCTGAAGACACGCGGACTGTTCAACGAGGGCGAGGACTTCGAGGACGCAGTCCTGGCTCAAACGGGACGCCGTACCACCCAGCTCGGCATGGAACCGTTCACTGTCCAGACCGAACAGGGACGGCGCGACTGGCGCGCCATGTTGCTGGCTGTCGAGCAACGCCTTGTGCTGGCTGACAGGTACCCCGGAATGATCGCGGACGATCTTTCCGACTACCTATTCGCCCGGAGCACCGGCCACATCGGCTCGCTCATGACCTTGATCAACCGCGGCTGCCAGAAAGCCGTACGCACTGGCAGAACGACGCGGCTTCCGAAGGGGCGCGCCGAGAGCTCCAACTAGCCTTCGAAACTGGCAAATTGAAGAGTCGTCCCACGCCGAAGCGGCGGAAAGCCGCATGAACGACGAGCTTCGGACTTTCCCGATCCGTGTGGCTCCGCTTCCGGGGGAGGCCTTGGATTCTTGGTTCGAAGCGCTGGCCCACAGACTGCACGTCACGCTCGGCGAACTATTGCCGCAGCTCGGTCTGTCACCGCCTAAACACAGCAATAAGAGCGAAGAGTTCGAATGGACGGTGATGCTGCAATCTCACGAGATCGAAAGAATCGCCCGGGTGTCCGGTCTCGACCCGAACACCGTCACCGCGATGACGCTGGCTTGCTACGACGAACGGGCCCTTCTTATCGATCCTGTCACCGGCCGCGTCCGACGGCGTGTGATCTGGGGACGTGGTGGCGGCTCAAGATACTGTCCGTCCTGCCTGTCGGAAGATGGAGGGCGTTGGCAGTTGACTTGGCGACTGGGCTGGTCCTTCGCCTGCGCGCGTCATAGTTGTCTGCTTGCTGATGCGTGTCCCGGATGTGGGAGAATGCAGCGTTACCGCCCTCATCCTCGTCTTGTGCCAGTCCAGCCAGGACACTGTCCAAATCCGGGAAAGACGAATCCCCGGCGCCAACGCTGCGGGGCTGATCTGCGAGAGGCATCTTGTCTCCCACTAACTGAAGGGCACCCAGCGCTACTTGCCCAGCAGTATGTCTGGAAGATCATTCGCTCTGACACGGTTTCCTTCGGCATTTACGCCAGTCACCCGGTCAGGCCCGCGCAGGCCCTGGCCGATCTGAAGGCAATTGCCGCACGGGCCTTGGCTGACGCCAGCGCGGACGAACTGACACGGCGGCTGCCCGACGACCTGCTGACTGACTATCACCAGGCCCGTGCTCACGTGCCCGTTCCCCGTGGACCCGGCAGGGCTGAGGCCCGGCCGGGGTTCATGGCGCCTTCCCACGCTGTTGTCGCTGCGGCCGGCGTTACAGCAGCCGCTGACATCCTCGCCGCCGCCGACATTCGGCAAGCTGGAAGGGCGTTGCGCTGGTTGACCACTGAAGCCCGGCAGCGCGGCATGAACGTGACCGCCTCCAACGTCGGCGCATGGGGCAAGGACACCACCCCACCCCTGCTCGGCGCTCAACTTGTGTCACTCGAAGACGACTTGCAGCCAATGGAGCACCTGCGCTACCGGACCGCAGCGCCGCTTCCGTCTCATCCCGCCAGGGACCCAGATCGAGCACATGCCCTCTCTCGCTCCACACCCAGCCAGTTCTGGCCATCCTGGGCAGCACGACTGTCGCCCGGAAAGACCGGCCACAGCTTCTTTCGTGCTGCGTTATCGATCTGCGTGCTTCTGACAGGCACTCGCCTCGACGTCAACTCCGTGGTTGCTGAACTCGGCGTAGCCATTCCTTCGCACGACATCAGCCGCATCCTCGCGCTGCTTGGCAGAAGTCCGAATTGGCCGCAGATCAGCGCAGCGCTGACCCGTTTCGCCGATCACGTTGTGTACAACCCACCCCCCATCGATTACCGCGTGCGCCGCAGCCTGGACTACAGCGATCTGCTTCCCGACGAACAATGGGAGGCCATCTGTCGCACCACGGGGGCTAGCGGTGGACAGGGACGCAGAGCCATGATCGCCCGGGCCTACCTGTTCAGCCGCCTCAGCGGCCTACCCGGCGAATCAGCCCCTGCCGTCCCAAAGGACACGAGGTTCCGCAACGACCTTGCTGACTTCACCATGATGCGCTTCCCGGAGTTGGCGGCAGCTCTCGATGAGGCTGGCCGTGACTTCCTCGCCCGCCATGGCATCACGAGCGAGCCGGTTGTCTGGCAGCCCTCCCTGAGCATGCTCGACGACTTGGCTCTTCCCGGGCACGATGTCCGGCTCATCGACGTCAGCGAATTGCACCAACTCCTGCTCGGCGGCCGATCCCCTAGCGGGGCCTCTGCTGAGCTGGGCACCAGCTTGGCCGTCGTCCGGTGCCTGCTCGATGCCTCGCCGCTCCCTGCGCGGCACGCTCGCAAGGGCGAAGGCTCGTTGCCTGGACCCAGCGTCAGTCCAGTCAATGACACGACCAAGGATGCTCTGATCCGCCTGTGCTCGGAGGAGAACCTTGCGTTCACGCAGATCAGTCAGCGTCTCGGTATTCGCTGGCGCACTTTCCGCAAGCTCGCCAAAGAGTGCGGCATCGATGTGCCTCGTCAAACGACTCCCTCCAAGGTCAGCCGCGAGTGGCTCTACGAGCAACACGTCATCAAGGGCCACACCCTTGTCGAGCTGGCCAAGAGCGCTGGCCTCAGTAGCTCCGCTATCAACAAATGGGCGAGGGCATATAGCATCCCCGCCAACAGTTCCGTGGTTCATTCCCCGGAGCTGCGTGGTCGACTCGACGTCATGCCTGCCCTCCTCAAACCAGCTTTGACTGGGTACGCCGCCTGGAAGCGCCTCCAGATCTTCGCCAGTCTTCCTGATTATCCAGATCTCACCAGTGCTGCGAGGGCTCTTCACCTCAACCCGCGCGTGATGTGGGAGTACCTCAACCAGCTCGAAGACGATCTTTCCGGTCGTCTACTGGAAAGGTCTAGTCGGGGGCGACGTACCAAGACACCCACCACGCTCGGCCAGGAGGTGATCAAGGCTGTCCGCGAAATCGAGTATGCGATTAACACGGACGTCAACGGCCGCATGTTGACCCCAGTACCACCCGGTATGTCCACCAAAGTGGATGCATCGTCCTGACGCTCGGGACCATTTCTGGTGCTCCTTATTAGACGGTCCCATTCTGCGCCTCTGAACGTGCGGTGTTCCGCGTGAAGCAGCTGGCTGGACGAAGTGATCCGAACCGTGGCTTTGGCGGCCCGCTAGGAAGCTTGGAACTGCCTCGCTCGCCTCAGTGAGATACATGGACATGAGCGGAACTCCAGTGTGAGTGAGCAGGGCGCACTCTGATGCGAGCGGGCCCGAAGGGTGGGGGTGGTGGAGTGCCGCGTGCTTACGGAGCGCAGGGTTGTACGCGATGGAGCAGGCCGGTGAGAGCCGGTGGCCGCGGGTATACCACGGCCGGCAACGGCGGACGCGGGGGCTGCAGCGGCAAGGCGCCGCTCAGCCCCAGGGTCAGGCCGATGATGTGAAGCAGGCGATCCCGGCAACGGTGTGCAGTGGCCGCGACAGCACAGGAGAGCCGCGCGGGCAGATCCGAGGCGGCGCTGAGTGCGTGAATCAGCGCCAGGGCCGCCATGAAGTTCAGTGCAGACATGGCCAGCAGATCGTGGTGAACCGCAGCAGGCAGGCGCAGGTGGTCGTCCAGAGCAGCGGGTGGGATCTGTGTTCCGGTGATCTCCAGCCAGGCAGGCATCAGTGCCTGAACGAGGGCGAGAGCGAACGCTCTTGCCGCGCGCTCTGACACGGAGGACCGGGTAGGTACTGACGGAGAGAACGAGTGCCGCGAATGCTAGCGCCCCCGGAGATAGGGACGTGTCCGTAGTCGCATGATGCAGCCCTGTGGCGAGGGCGACGCCTGACACAGCAATCCCGGCAGCACGCACAGCAATGCTGCGCGTGTTCCGTCAGAGTGCGAAGCTGGTAGACATGTCCGGTCCATCATGACCGACGACAAGCCACCTCTGGTGTGAAAACCGTACTTCGCTGGTCAAAGCGACCTGAAAACCCCACTGGGCTTGTGCGTGCAGCTTCCATGACTATCCCAGTTCCGGCACTTGGTCTTCCTCCGGAACCGTCCACCATGTGTCCGCCTCTTCGGCATCCCAGGGCAAGATTCGAGGAGCCGTAGTGGATGGCGCTGCGTACGAGGCGGCGCGTGGCTCATCGACGCGGGCGGTGGCGACCGTAGCGCTCGCACATTGGCGGCAAGCGTCTGCGAGGCGCCAGGACCGTGGGCACTGGGTTAGCGCGAGGATGATGTCTCCTCCGCAGCCGCGATGACGTGCATGCCAGTGGCAGCCCCCTTCCCTACATCGACACGTGCGCAGGTGGGGCGGTAGCCAGCTGCTACGTGCGTGTTCTGCCAGGTGTCTCAGTGCACCCTGCCGCGGTCCGGCTGTTCCCGGCGGCCGACTGAGCGGGCCGCAACTCGTGCATCTCAATCTCGTCGAACCGCAGTGTGGAAGAACCTCGACAGTCCACACGCGAGGTGGCGGCGTCACTGAGGCCGGCACTGTGGCGGTCACCGGTCACCCTCCTTTTTGGGCAGGTCTGCGCTGCGGTTACCAGCGGGCGGCGGCACTGTAGTGCAGACCTCTGCCCTACGCGGAAGCTGACTGAAGTCGTGTCAGATAGGGCAGAAGTCTGCACTGACAGGGCAGGGGTCTGCACCGTCCGATTACTGAGTGACGATCTTCCCGCCCGAGCCGGACCTCGAAGCGATGCGCTTGGAGCTCTCGCGCCTGCGGGCGGAGCGCGGCTGGACATACGACGAACTTGCCGAACGTAGCGGCCTGGCCAGGCGCACACTCATCGAGATCGAGCAAGGGCGCACCATCGGCACCCTGAAGACCTGGCACGCGCTCGCCCACGCTCTTGGCTCTCCAGTGGGCGCTCTGCTGTCCCATCTCTGCGACGATCACCAGCCACCCAGGCCACCAGCCGGCTAGCGGCTTCGTCGGGGTAGTTCTCCCTCGCTTACGGGGCAGACGGTTCTGCCCGAAGTGATGACCCGACGCGAACGCGTACTCGCCTACGGGAACACGTGAGCATTTCCCGTGCTGCGTGAGAGTGACACGACGGCTGAGTCGCGACAGAAGTGGCCTGACTGGCTGCCACCTTCCCCAGTGCACGACCCCGTTGTGCTGTCTTCAGCCATGGAGCACTGACACCAAATCTCTGAGCAGTGCGTGACTGCGGCGGTCAGTGTGCGCGCCATCTCCAAGGCGCGCGGTCAGCGGTCCACCTCTTGTCGCTTCGATTGGAACATCGCGCATGCTGGATCCCACCGACGAACAAGCCGCTGCCGTCGATGCCTTCCGCGACGGCCAGCACCTCGCCTTGCAGGCCGGCGCGGGTACCGGGAAGACGACCACTCTGGTGATGCTGGCTAACAGCGTCACCAGCCGCGGCCGCTACATCGCCTTCAACAAGGCCATCGCCACGGCGGCAGCCCGCACCTTTCCCCGCCACGTGTTGTGCAAGACCGCCCACTCCCTGGCCTTCGCGGCAGTGGGACACAAGTACCTATCGCGCATGAACGCACCCCGGACAGCGAGTTGGCGCATCGGTCAGAGCCTGGGCATCAGCAAGGGCACCCGCATCGGAGCGCGGGATGTCAGCACGCGAGCGCTCTCCCACAGCATGCTGCAGACGGTCACCGGCTTCTGCCATTCGTCCGACCCCGAACTGACAGCACGCCATGTGCCGTCCCTGCGCGGTATCGAAGCACCGGAAGAACGAGCGGAACTGGCAGAACTGGTCTTGCCGTACGCCCGTAAGGCCTGGGAAGACCTCCAGCAGACCGACGAAGGGATCGTCCGCTTCGAACACGACCACTACCTGAAGATCTGGGCCCTCGCAGAACCCCGGATCCCCGTCGACTTCCTCCTCCTCGACGAAGCCCAGGACACCAACCCCGTCTTGGAGAAGGTCCTCCACGACCAACGCGATCACGCCCAGCTAGTGATGGTCGGGGACTCAGCACAAGCCATCTACGGCTGGCGCGGCGCCCGCGATGTCATGACCGGCTTTGACGGCACCCACCTGCACCTCTCACGCTCCTTCCGATTCGGTCCCCGTCTTGCGGAAGAAGCCAACAGGTGGCTCACCATCGCCGAAGCCCCCATCCGCCTCACGGGAACTCCGGACATCAAGACCACGGTCAGCGCGAGCAGTTCGTCGCCCGCTGCCGTGCTGTGCCGCACCAACGTCGGCGCCATGATCGAAGTTTTGCACCATCTCGACGCCGGCAAACGCGTCGCGCTCGTCGGCGGAGGAGGGGCTCTGCAAGCACTAGCCGTCGCAGCGAGGGACCTGAAGTCCGGACGCCGGACCACCCACCCTGAACTCATCCTTTTCCGCTCCTGGGGCGAACTGCAGGACTACGCCGCCAACGACCCCTCCGGCCGCGACCTCGCGCCGTTGGTGGACCTCGTTGACGAGCACGGCGCCGAGGCCATCCTCACCGCCGTCGACGAGCTGACTCACGAAGACCGCGCCGAGATCACCATCTCCACCGCACATAAAGCGAAGGGGCGGGAGTGGCCATCGATCCGCATCGCCGAAGACTTCACCCCACCACCGGACGACGAGGATAGCCAGGACGAGCACGGCAAACCTCTACCCGGGCCGATCGACCTCGGCGAAGCCCGACTCTCCTACGTCGCCGTCACCCGCGCCCGCCAACACCTCGACCTTGGTGGCCTGTCCTGGATCCACCGGCACCCCCAAGGCTCGCCCCTATAGCGCAGGACATCACTACTGGGCCTGGGAGCTCGGTCGCCCGCAATTCCAGTTCCAGCACCAGGCGTTGGGCTGGGGCATCGAGGTCGACGCCGAACAAGTCGGTAGCCTTCCAGAGCCGCTGGCGAACGGTGTTTTGGTGCACCGCCAGCTCATCGGCTACAGCCCGCACATCCCCGAAATGCGGTCCCAAGGCCGGATCGGAGTCGGTGGTCACCCCGCACGGCCTCGATGAGCCGCTGCCGGACGAGGTCGACGAGCAGGTCGGCCAGGCGTACCGGCCCGGGCGGTGCATCCGTGCCGCGTAGTCGCCGGACCGCCCCCTCCAGGTCGTCGCGCCCGCTCGGGCAACTCCCCTCCACCCTTCCCCGGGTCCCCGCGCCCAAGGGAGCCTCCAACCACGAAACCCTTATAAGACTTGCACCTCATTTGAGGTAGAGTATTTATAAGCTTGCTGCCGAATCTTGGAGGTCCCCTTGACCCTGTCCCTCGTGAAGCCGTCCCCTGAACCCGACGACGTACGGGCCCAGTTGGGCGGCCTGGGGACCAGGCTGGAGTTCTTGCATGACGTGCTGCGGGTGGGCGAGGCCGCAAGGCGCACTGCCGTCCCCAATGATCCAACGGGAACGGCGGGTCGACGAGCCTATGAGGCGCATGTACGGACCATCCGCGAGTTGCACATCGAGAAGGAGGGGTGGGCCAGACTTATTCACGGTCGGCTCGAACTCGTTTGCAACGCTGATCGATCGGTTGCGATGGGCGTGATGGTGGGCGACGCCGCGACGGGGCAGGCGAGCCTGTTCCCGAAGAACGCGCGCCGACGCGGACCCGCCACCGACATGGTCACTCGCGCCAACGCCGGCGAAGGGGCCCCGCACGTACAGACGGCTCTGTTCGTAGCTGGTGTCGGCCCTGACGGGGTTGCGTTGAGCGAAGAAGAGGCCTTCGCTCTGAAGACGTGGTTCTTGCTGTCCTACCGCACCAAGATGGGTGACACGGTCCGGATCGACTGCGAGCTGTCGCAGCCGAGTAGCTTCCAGGATGGGTTTGTGGCCGAATGGGGGAAGCGAATTCCGCTTCCTGCCCTGGTGATGGACGGAATCGAACCTGTGAACGATGATGGGTCCGAGGAGATCGACATCCCCGTCGACTTCCGCTGAGGCCCGTCGGTGGGGCACTGAATCCTGTCGCCCCACCGTGCACCACCAATAACTGAGGCAGCGCACATGGTGACCCCGTCCCGCATCACACTGGCCCGCAAGCGCAGGGGCCTCACCCTTGCCGAGCTGTCGGACCGAGCCACGGTGTCACTGCAGAGCCTGTCAAACTACGAGACAGGACGCACCGCACCACGTCCCGACACCCTCGCCAAGATCGCCTCAGCACTGGACTTTCCTGCCGCCTTCTTCGAAGGCCCTGCGCTGGACGAGCTCCCGGCCGAGGGCATCTCCTGGCGGGCGCGCAGCAAGACATCGGCCAGGGTCCTCGAGGCTGCGCGAGCAGCCGGCACGCTGGGCGCAATGCTGTACGAGTGGATCGAGGATAGATTCCGCCTCCCGGCAGTGAACGTTCCGTCACTTGGGAAGCCTGACCCGGAGACAGCCGCTGGCATGGTTCGCACCGGCTGGGGTCTCGGGGAAGCGTCGGCGCCCAACATGGTGCACCTTCTGGAGGCACACGGAGTCCGGGTCTTCTCGCTCGATCCCGATCATGCTGAGGTCGACGCGTTCGCGGTGTGGCGCGACGGCGTTCCGTTTGTGTTCCTTAACACGCTCAAGTCTGCGGAGCGGGGGCGCTTCGACGCAGCCCACGAACTGGGCCATCTCGTCATGCACGGTAGCGAGCACGCTTGCTCGGGCCCCGAGGCTGAACGGCAAGCGAACGAGTTCGCCTCCTCGTTCCTAATGCCTCGAGCGAGCGTGCTGGGGCACATGCCCTCAGGCGCACACGTCGATCAGATCCTCCGCGGAAAGCAGATCTGGAACGTCTCGGCGATGGCGCTGACCTACCGCATGCACGACCTGGGGCTGCTCTCCGACTGGCAGTACCGCTCCACATGCGCCGAACTGAGCCGGTTGGGGTACCGATCCGGCGAGCCGCAGGGCATGGGCCAGCGCGAAACGTCTCAGGTGTTGACGAAGGTCTTCGCCGCGCTGCGTTCCAAGCATGTTCGCCCAGGGTCCGTGGCGGCCGAACTCGGGCTCACCAGTGAGGAGATGAACCGTCTCCTGTTCGGACTCACCTTCACGACCTTCAAGGGCGAGGGTCGGCACGTAACTGCTCCGGCAACGCTCAACCTGTCCATCGTCCCCTGAATGACCGCATCTCCATGCGGGTGAGCCGGACAACCGAGGCGCTCGGTCAAGTAGCTCGCCCTGCCGGTACGTTCCAAGCCGTCAGCCGTCAGCCGTCAGCCGCACGCACGGACTCTGCGAAATACCAACCCCGAGCGCGCCGTAGCGGGCCTCGCGTTACGCCTCGGCGACCCGACGGATGGTCACAAGAGCGAGCCACTGACTGGGGAGCGCTTGCCGCTTGCTGAGGATGTCTGCGACGAAGGGCCGGGCGTCGGCCGGCGCGAGCTTGCTGGTCCCGGCTCGGATTGCGTCCCAAGCGGCTAGCAGCCGCTCCGCCACCTGTTGGAGCGGTTCGGGCGGCACGAGGAACAGAGGGCGGCCCGTGGCGACCAGCGCGGCGTCCGAAGCCACCTCCGTCTGCGGGGTGACAAGCAGGGTCACCGAACCTTCCGGGACTTCGCGATGGGTAGCCCCCGCCGCGTAGTTCAGGTGGGTCAGTGCCTCGCGTACCCGCCTGGCGGCGACCTTCGGGCCTGTGGCTTCGGACTTGGCCTCGATCGCGAGCCAGAAGTGGTCGCCGAACATCCACACGGCGTCGGGCTCGGAGTGGGCGGAGGAGCGTTGCAGGACTTCGGCACCCATCAGCTCACCCAGCGAGGTAAGTCCGTGCTCGTACTTGGTGCTGTCCGTCTGCCACAGCCCTTCCCTGACCGACTGCTCCTGCGGTAGCCGCTTCATGCTGGCCCGCAGAGGGTGGCCGGTGATCTCGTCGATCACCCACTCGTCCAAGGGGTCTGGCACACCTTCCTCGGTCGCTCCGTCCGGAGCCAGGAAGACTTTCGCATCGAGATTCAGGTCGCTGAGCCACTGAGTCCCTTCCGCAGAGACGCGGGCATCAGCGAAGTGCCGCTCCGCTATCCCTGTCCAGTGGGTATCGTTCGCGTTTCGTGCCGCAAGGACGGCCCATGCCCCGGCGAGGTATTGCCACAGCGCGCGGTAGTGGCTGTCGCCGCCGGCGAGCGCCTCGATCGCCTTGCGCGCCCGTTCTACGGCCCGCGCCCAGTCACGGTGCCACGCTGCATTGGCGGCCTCGACCTCGAACTGAGCCGCAGCTTGCAGCTGGGCCGTGCCGCCCGGCGCGCGGCGCGGTTGGTCGCCGGACTCTTCACGGTCGCGGATGAACCGGTCCGCCGCGGCCCAATCGTCCCCGCCTGCGGAGACGATGGCGAGGGCCTCTCTCAGCCTCGCCTCCGGGAGTTCGTCCTGCTCAAGTCCGAAGTTGATCTCCGCGCGGATCTCGTGGGGCATGGTGTCCAGCTGGGTCGTGCAGAAGCTCTCCAGGTCGCGACCGAGCATGATGATCGCCGCACGGTCGCCACTGCCACGGGTAGCCCTTCCCGCTCCCTGGATGAGTCGGGTGCGGATCCGCTCGTTGAGCACAACGTCGGCCCCTAGGCTCTCGTAAAGAAACCGCTCTTGCAGGTGGGCGCCGGCGGGGCAGCCGTTCATGACTACGAGCCGACAGGTGTCGCCGGGAAGGTCGATCCCGTCGTATCGGTTGGCGGCGGCCAGAAGCCCGCGCTCCGCCACGCGGAAGGCGTCTGGAGCATCGTCCGCCTCACCGGTGGTCCATTGCGGCATGCCTGCCGGAGCCACCGCGTCGACCAACTTCCTTCGCTCTCCATCGCTGCGGGCGATAACCAGGGCCTTGCCGAAGGCGTCGATCTGCTCGCGCACGAAGCTCAGAAGCCTGTCCTCGCCAAGCCCAGGAGTGAGGCCGGGGAAACAGAAGAAGCGTCGGCCGCTGCCCTCCTCACCTTCGCTGGCCTCTTCCGAGTCGTCGAGGGGGAGGGCGGCAGGGTCCACGTCGACCCGCTCGATCTGCCGTCGTCCGAATGAACGTTCCAACTCTCCGCCGTCGCCCAGTGTGGCCGACATGTAGATGCGCTGGGCAGCGTTCTCGAATTGCTTATGCCCCAGGGTGGGAGCGATCACTGGTCGTATGAAGATCGCGTCGCTGTTCACATAGACCAGGCAGGCTGCCAACCCGCCGTGCCCCAGCTTTCCGTAGGCGAACCGCCACTTCGGCTCGAAGGTCAACGCGTGCTCAAGGACGCGCTCCAGCTCTGGGGCAGCCAACGCGGTCTCGGCCACGCCCGCGAGGTAGACGCGGCCCGCGGTGCGGTGATGAAGACGCCTGGCGACGGCAGCGCTAAGGGCCCCGCATTCCGTGAGCACCTCGACAACCTGGTCATACGTCGTGCTCTCCCGATCTCGCTCGATGCACACACTCCATGTGGAGGCGACCGGGCTTTCTGCCGCGTGCGCGTCGTCCAGGATGAGGGCCTGAGGCTCCATCTTTGGATTGGAGTTGAAGACGGCATTGAAAGTCGCGAAGGCGATGGCTTGGCCACGCTTGAACCGCTGCGCCGCCGGAGGAGCCCAGTCCTTGTGGTTGCCCGTGAGGTCCACCGCGGGGACACCATAGAGGTCTGCAAGGCCTGCGGCCTGTTGGGCGAGCTGCCGGGTCGGTGCCAGGTAGGCCACACGCTCGCTCATGCTGCCGCGCCGCCACTCCGCGATAAGGCAGCCCACCAGAGTCTTGCCCGAACCGGTAGGCATCTCGAACGCCAGATCCTTGCTCCTGGGCTTCTCCATGTAAGCGCTCAGGATGCCTCGCTGGCGTGGATGGAGCTTGCTCGGTGCCCCAGGGCGACGCTCTAACAGCTCGAACAGGGCCCTCGGCGACTCCGCGCCCGCAGAGGGTGTGTTCTTCATAATGAATGCCACGAGATCAGCACACCACGTATCAGCTAGACACGTAACCGGTATACCGGGCGTACTGCCGAGACGCCCCCGGGGAAATGCGAGTTGACACGACGTTGGGGCACCTCGGCCGGATCTCCCTGTCCACCGCCTGGGCACCAGGAGCTAGGCGGCTGCAAGACCGTGGCCTGGAGACGCTCGCCTGAGGTCCATCACCAGTCCGGGAGCCAGTTGCAGCGAGCGAAATCGTGCTGGCCATGGAATGCGGGGGCTCCGACACCAACTCGGGGAGCATCGCGAACCCTCCCTCGGCGCGGCCGCCGATCAGCTGATCCGCTTGGGCGGCACCGCAATTTTTTCGGCGAGACGACGGAGATCTACGGCGCCGAACACCTGCCGGCCCGGCGGGCGATCGATGTCGAGTTCGGCGAGCGGTTGCTGGAACGGGTGTCGTGGTGGGGGAAGCGCGTCGAGCGTTACGGCGTGTTGATCAACAAATCCGGTCAACACACGCACTCAACCATCACTCGCACATCGGAAACGATCTTCAGACGCGGGGATCGTGCCTGGCCACGCCTACTCGTGAACACCCCTCCGACTGACCGCCCACAAGAAGCTCTGTAGGGAACCGTTGATGATCCGTCTCAGTGGCTTGTTCATGTGAACATCTGCTGGGGTCGGCGCAGTGCCTGCCGCGAAGCGCTCCGCTAGAGCAGGCCAGCTTGCTGGAGGACCCGGGTGTCTGCTCTGTAGGGGTAGTGATGGCCGTGTTCGAGGCTCTTCTGCACCAAGTTGCCCTTCTCCTTGTCCGCATGAAAAGTCGACCAGGCGTGGCACGTTTCGCACACCTCGCACGTGAGAAAAGGGCGCAGTACGTATAGACGGTGGTTGCGATCCGCTACGTACAAGCTTCCTGTCTCAACCGTGCTGCTTGGGTATTGCATCGTCGACGTGGGCACCACGGGGTGGTCGCCCATAAGGCGCCGATGCCTGATGGTTGCCTCGCCTTGGAACGCGTCCCACATCACAGATGTCACATGGATGAGGGGTAGGTCAGCGAGAAATCGGGCACAGGACAGCAGGCGCGACAGGTCAAGGTAGGTCTGCTCCAATGCGGTGCGAAGATTGACTACGTCAGGTGCGCGCCCGTGGGCCTTGTCATTCCGTCGGTCAGCGATCCGGCCACGTGCCTGCTGCGCTTCATCGCTTCTGAGAAGGGCCCCCAGGTCGTGGAGGGGATGATCCCTGCGCAGCTCTCGCCGCTTCCTCGCTCCGGCGATCTCCTGCAGAACAGCGGTCCACTCTCCCAGACCTGGACCGCCCCGCGCACTGGAGAGCTTGCGCTGCAGCGCACCGACGGAGCTGAGTTCGATAGAGGCTTCGTGAGCGAGGGCCCCAGCGATCAGGGCGCTGTAGGCCAACAGAGCCTCGGCTGCTTCAAGCACGGCTTCATAGGCGGGCCCGAGGTCGTCTGCGCTCATCCGGGCCTCGACTTCCCGCCACCGCAATGCGATGGGGTAGGGGAAACGGGTGCGCACGATGTAGTCGGGATCATCCAACTGCGAGGCGGCCTCGGCTCGCAGGCGGGTGATCTGGCCAGCCTCGATGATGGATCTCCGGGCATCCTCGAGGCTTACATCCATGTCGAAGACGGAGGCCGCTAGGGTCGTTGCCTCAGCGCTCCAGCTGCTCATCCGCTGACCAGCGGTGTCCAGTTCGTAAAGGGCGGCCGAGAGCGCTTGGTCAGCCTTCGGTAGCTCGAGCGCTGAAAGGTCCTTGGGTGAGAGCCGCATCCGGCCATACAAGCCTCTTGCCAAACGGCTGACGCTCGCGGAGCGCAGGAAAGCGAGAATCAGACGTGCGTACTCCGGGGACAGAGCATCAACTGGGCGCAGGACGAGAATGCTGCCGACGGCAGCCGCAGGCAGGTCGGCCTCCTCGACATGCACCGCTTTAGGATGGCCCGAGACCACTTCGGATAGCAACAGGTCGCCAGGTTGGAGATGAAAGCGGTCTGGCACATCGTCTCGCCAGACATCAGCTTGCTCATCAGGTTCGGCAATCGCCCCGTCCCGGCCGAGGTGCCTGAGCCACACGAGTCGGACGGCCCCCGGCTGACTGGATCCACAAGACCCCTCAGACGCCGGAGCCTTGACGGCGAAGCCTCGCTTGACACTGCTGATTACGGAATCGAAGGGCACACCAGCAGCTGATGACCAATCCGTGCCGTCCACACAAGCGCCAAGTGGTTGATCATTAGAGCTGGACATAGCGTTCCCCCTCGCCACTCACTACGGCGGCATGCTAGGCCTTCCAACAGGCCGCCCTGCTACTCGGTTTGCAGCCGAGTAGCTGAAATCGCCGGTGGCCAGAGCACCCCCGCCGATTCCGAGCTTTCGGGCTGGTACGGCTCAGACCGTCCACGGCCGACTGAGATCTCTTCCTACTCATCTTCGTGCCTGGATTCTCGGTCATGCGAGTCGGGCCGACGTCTCAAAGTGGACGGGGTCAGGGAAGGCTGAGTCTGGCTACGGCCTCGCGCTGACTCCGTTGACGCCCCGCAAACGACAACGTCCTGGACACTCACATTGGACGCAAGTGCTGTGTCACGGTTCGGATGCACCTGCAACCATTCGAAGTTCTCTCATGTCGCAAGTTGGTGCACGAATCAACCATCTTGAAGTTGTGGGAGTTTCATTGTCGTACCGGTTCAATCCGCCACCTTCCTGGCCTCAGCCTTCGCAGGGCTGGGAGCCGCCCGCCGACTGGCAGCCGGACCCTTCATGGCCCGCGCCGCCGGAGGGCTGGCAGCTGTGGGTGCCCCTTGATCGCGCGGCCGGCCTTGCCCAGGCAGTTCCGCAGCCCGCAACGGCAGTCGCCGCATACGGCGCCTCGTCCCCCGCACCGTCCCGGCCCGACGGCGGCCTGGGCGTCTTCGGACGGAGGCGCAAGCAGGCGGAAGCTGAAGTGGACCGTCTGACGGGCGAGTTGCGGCGCTTACAGGCCGAACACGCGCAGCAGGGCGCTGAGAAGGCAGCTCTGCATCAGCAACTCTCCCGTGTGCAGGGCGAAGAGGCAGCCACTCTGATCGTCGACACCGAACGGCTTCGCGCTTCCTACCAGGAGGCGGACGAGCTGCTGCTCGCCAAGATCGACCGGGCCTCCGACCAGCTGCACCAGGCCCTCGCCGACGAGCAGCACGCGTACGACGATCTGGTACGCCGAGTCGCCGACGTCCAGGCGGAGACGACGAGGACCCAGCAGCGCCTGGACCAACTCCGCGGCCAGGTGGTGCACACCGAAGAGGCCGCCATGCTCCAGGAAGCGGGCATCTACGAATACCGGCATCCGCTGGCGGACGCCGTCGCGTACAAGTCCGAGTTGAGTTCGCTGAAGGACCGCATCAAGACGCTGGCCCGTAGGAACGGAGCGGTGCTCGCCGCCACGGACTGGCACGTCAACGGGTCGCTGACTGAGGGCAAGAAGATGGTGCGCGACTTCTCCAAGCTCATGCTGCGCGCCTATAACGCCGAGGCTGACAACGCCGTACGGACCATGCGCCCGCACCGCCTGGCATCCCTCATCGACCGGCTAGAGAAGTCCCGGCAGACCATTGCCCGACTCGGCGCGACGATGCACATCCTCATCTCCGACGAGTACCACCGGCTGCGCGTCCGCGAGTTGGAACTCACCGCGGACCATCTCGCCAAGCAGGAGGAGGAGAAGGAACGTCGACGAGAGCTGCGAGAGCAGCAGCGGGAGGAGGAGAGGCTTCAAAAGGAACTGGAGCGGGAGCGCAGCCGCCTGGACAAGGAGCGCCGGCACTATCAGTCGGCCCTGGACCGGCTGCGTGCCTCAGGTTCCGGCCACGAGGCCGGGGCAGCGGAGTCGCGGGACAAGCTCGCCGAGATCGAGTCATCTTTGGCTGCGGTGGACGCCCGTGAGGCCAACATCCGCGCTGGCTACGTGTACGTCATCTCCAACCTCGGTGCCTTCGGCGAGCGCATGGTCAAGATCGGGATGACCAGGCGTCTGGAGCCGATGGACAGGGTCAACGAACTCGGGGATGCCTCCGTGCCGTTCCGTTTCGACGTGCATGCCTTGATCTTCAGCGAGGACGCCGTCGGGCTCGAACGCAAACTCCACGAAGAGTTCGAGGACCGCCGCGTCAATCGGGTCAACCTCCGCCGCGAATTCTTCTACGTCCGCCCCGCAGAAGTCCGCGAAGCACTCCAGCGTTTCGCGGGTCAGCACCTGATCGAGTTCCGAGAGGACTCGGAAGCCCCGGAATGGAGAGCCAGCACCGCGTCACAGGAGCGAGGCACCCTCGCAGCCGCAGGCGAGGCGGCACGCCACGGAGAGGATTCTTGACATGGCGGGTGGTGTGTTCGGCTTTCGTGTACCCCGTGTCTGCAGGATCCGGGGTGCAGATGGCGACGCTGAGGGTTCCGCCTCGTGGGCAGTTGAGGCATTTCGCTCAGCCGATGAACAAGTAGTCACACAGCCTGGACAGTTACTCGAGGGTGCCCTGGCCGTTCCCCGCGTGATCGCGACTGCCGGGGCGATGGTCGTGCTAGGCGAGCCGGGCTCCGGGAAAACCTCTGTGTTGTCACAACTCACCGAGGAGCTACCCAGCGTCATCGACCCGTGGGAAGGGACCACCGCCGCGTGCTTGTGGATCAACGGTGGGAATCTGACCGAGGCCTCCTACCAGGAGGAGTTGGGATGCCACTTTGACGGGCTGCCGCCGGCTGGAGTAACGACCGGTGAAACGGGAGTGCTGTGGGTGGTCCTGGACCAGATGGATGAGAGCCCGCTGAGGCTGCATCTGGCCCGGCGGTTGGAGAGGTCGCTGCGGGGGCGGGACACCAGTCGGGTTCGGTTTCTCATGGCCTGCCGCACGGACGACTACCCGCCCACTATGACCGCTGTGCTGTCCAAGGCGTTCAAGGCCTGCTGGCGTGTTGACCTAGCGCCCCTGAGTCGGGAGGACGCTGTGGCTCTTGCCGACAGTGCCGGCGTGCCGGGGCAAGACTTGATCGCGGCCGCAGAGGAGGCCGGAGCCGCCGTGCTTGCCAGTATTCCGTTGACCTTGGAACTGCTGGTTCTGACCTACCAGCGTGACGGCCAACTGCATGGCAAGCCAGAGAACTTGTTCGCCCGCGGTGTGACTCTGCTTGCCGAGGGGCGCGATCCCCAGCGGTTCGGAAGCTCCGGTGTGACAAGCGCTTCGCAGCGCGAGTCCTTGGCGGGACGTATCGCCGCCCAGATGCTTCTGTCCGGCCATCGGTCCGTGTGGCTCGGCCACGTCTTCGAGGCCGGTGCCTTCGACGCACCTGGTGACGCTCTTCTGGACGACCTTGAGCAGGGAACTACAGGCTCGTACAGAGTCACACGGCAAATGCTCCTGGAAACGCTGGCCACCGCTCTGTTCACAGCACCGGAGGAGAACCGAAGGGCATTCCGGCACTCGTCCGTGACCGCCTACCTAGCGGCCCGGTATCTCACCGAACAAAAAACCAACGAGCAACAGCTGAAGAATCTCTTCCTCGTTGGTGCACCTGACGGTGAGACGGCAAGTATCCCGGCTCCCTTGCGTGAGACCGCTGCATGGCTCGTGGCCATGAACCCCAATGCGACGCGCTGGCTTGCCGATGCCGATCCTGAGAGCTTGGCGGTCCATAGTGCCCTGGTGCGCTCCGACGAGGTTCGCCAGCTGACCGTGAGCCGACTCTTGGAACGCGCTGCGCAGGTCGAGCTTGGCAACACAGGCTGGTCGTTCACCCGCTGGAACTTGCACTACCCCGGGCTGGCGGATCAGCTTGCCGATGTGCTGGAGACGGCCCCGCAAGAGGGTGCGGCCGACTGGCAAAGCACTGCCCGGGTCCGCCTTGCCATCAAACTCGCTCAGGAGGCCAGCACGGCTAGCCCTCGATTGGCCGAAGCGCTCCTGCGGCTCGCAGAGAACGAGGCTTGGGGTCAGGCGGAGCGCCGTCTCGCAGCGCGCGCCGCGCACGGGTGCGATGCTGACCGCGCCGTTCCTGGACTCAGAAGGATTCTCGCCTCCCTGATGGAGTCCTCCACCGCGGCAGATATTGACCCCGATCACGACCTTCGGGGCACCGTACTGTCGCTGCTGTGGCCGGACCACCTTGACGTCGAGACCATGCTCGCGGCGCTTCGCCCCCCGCGCGAGCACATGTACGGTGCGATGGACGGCTTCCTGAGCACGATGTCGCGCCAGTGCCCCGATGAAGATCTACCACGCCTTCTCGCGTGGTTGGGGAAGGGCATCCTCGCCCCGGACCGTTCCGGTAGCGGCTTTGTCTTCTCCCACGACTACATGAACACCACGTTGATCCATTCTGCGGTCAACCGCGTGCTTGCCGATGACGACCCAGAGCGATACTTCCATTCCCTCGCGAAGATGATCTTGATCCTCCTTCGCGGCAACCACAAGGTACCTCTCCCTGAATGCCTGCAGCCTGACAAGCACGGGCAAGAGTCGAGGCAGGTTCAGGAACTCCGCAGGCGAGTGTGTCACGCCCTCGTCTGCGAAGCCGCTCAGGTAGGAGTCGAGCCCCGTCTAGCAGCCTGGATGATTGCGTACGACTGGCAGCTCCCTCCGTCCGTACGATGGAACGCGCCCTTGCTCCGCGAGAGGGCAATCCGCCACCGACTGGTGGACGCAGTCGACTTCGCATGGGCACTGGATCAAACAGTCCAGTCTGCTGCCTCTGGGGCCGTCGTACTCACCGCCGTCTACGGGGAGCTGGCTGCCCGCCTCTTCCCAGTTGACGACCATGAGGCATTCGAGCTGGCATACGACGAAGACCACCCCGCCTGGCCGCACTTGCGTACCTTCTATGAGCCGATACACCTCAACAGCGATCTCGCACAATCGCTGCAACGAAACCATCGAGCCCAAGAGCACCAGCGCTGGCCCGCAGCTGAATTCACCGCCAAACAGGCGAGACTCCTCACTCAGGCTAGGGAGGGAGACAACGACAGCCTGCGGCAGTTCCTGCTGCGCCTGCGCGTCGAGCCGCAGACCGGTCGACTGGAGGACTTGTCTGACAGCATCCTTGCCTGGCCAGGCGTCGTCGCCCTCGGAGATGACCTGTCGGACTTGCCGGAACTAGCGTTGCGTTATCTCACAACCGAGCACGACCACGCTGATTCCTGGCTCCAGCACTCGCGTAGCGACTGGCGCGCATGGACTGGATACGCACTCTTGGTCAACCTGCACAGCAACGATCAACTCGCGGATCTGCCTGTATCGGTGTGGCGCCGTTGGGCTGCCGCAGTCCTGACCCAGTTCACAGGCAGGTCAACCAGCTATTCAGAAGCCCCGCGCAGGGATCTGCTGCAACTGACCGCCGACCACGCGCCAAATACCCTGGCACGACGCATCACCCAGCGTGTCACCACTGCTCTGATCAATGGCCTGCAGCCCCTGGAAATCAACATCGTCGACCCGCGTTGGGCACCCGAACTCCAAGCAGCTATGGAAGGCCTCGCCAGCGGCGTCGCAACCTGCCTCGGGCTTGCGGCGAGCCAAGCAGAGGGTGCCGTGCCGGCACTCGAAACCCGCGTTGACGGTCCGCTGGTGCTGGCCGACAGCGAAGAAGGACAAGAGGCAGCGCTCTGGACATGGGACATACTCCTCCGCTCCCTTCTGGCCACCGGCAGCGGAATCGCGAACAGCATGGTCGACGCCACACTCGACGGCCGTTCGGAGGCACCACTTGCCGCGAGAGCAGCCGTGCAGGCAGCCCACTCCCTGCTCATCACGGATGCCGAGGCGCACTGGGCCCGTGTTAAGGCCTTCACGGCAACTGACGCCGAATTTGGCCGAGGCCTCGCCGAAGCTTGCGCGCGGACCGAGACCGGTCACCAGATTCATGGCTCCCTCAGCGACGCCGGCGTCGCGGATCTGTACCAATGGCTCAGCAACCTGTACCCAGAGGAAGAGGATCAGCGCGATCTGGGAATGCACTGGGTCACACCGGAGGAGGAAGCGCGGACATGGAGAGATCGCTTGCTCAGGGAGCTGAGTAGGCGTGCCACAGCTGGGGCCGTTCACCAGCTGAGGAAGCTGGCAATCCAGTTCCCCGAGCGGCTCGCAGTGGCCGCGGCAGTCGTCGCAGCCACAAAGGAATACGCCGCCGCGAGCTGGAAACAGATGAGTACGAGAGACGTGACCCGGGTCCTGCAGGATTCCTCACGACGCGTGATTCGCAACAGCATCGACCTGCTCGATGTTGTGTACGAGGTCCTGGAACAGGTAGCCCGAGACCTTCCCCAACACGGCGAGCTCTTGTGGGACAGGACGCCTGGCCGGCGCAGGGAGAAGTCCGCAACAGCCGCGGCGGATCAGCCTGTCGCGGACGTCTGGTGTCCCAAGCCCGAAGCAGCGCTGTGTGCGTACCTCACACACGAGCTGAACCTGAGGCTGGTCCGCCACCGTGTGGCAGTGAACCGTGAGGTGCTGATTCAACCCACGAATGACTTTGGCGCGGGAGACCGGACCGACATCCTGATCGACGCCCTGCCCTCACTTGAGGACGCTCCCATCGGGAAACCGCTCAAACTCATCATCGAGGTCAAAGGAGCCTGGAACGCCGATGTCATGACAGCGCAGAAGGATCAATTGGCGGGCCGGTACCTGCCCGAAACGAACACAGACGTGGGCATCTACCTCGTCGGCTGGTACCCAATCGAACTCTGGAGCCCCACGGGAGAGAGAGGTAGGGCCAGGGCTGAGCGACTGGCAACCTCCCACAAGCTGCTGGCCGATCTACAGGACCAAGCTACTCAGCTCTCCAGGACAGACTCCGTTCATCTGCGTCCTCTTGTGATCACCATTGAGAGACCACGCAAGCGATAGGTTCCTGCGTTGTCCGCCGCCTACGCCACGAACGGGTCGTCCTACCGGCGACTGCCCCGGGGATACGGCTACTTCCGGTACAACGCTGACTGACTGCTCAAGTCACCGGAGCCTGAGCCTGCCCCTCATCTGCGGCGGCGACCCGCATTTCCATCAACCTCTCGGCACGTGAGACGTACGGAGTTCGAATCGACGCCTCGCCTAGTCAGAGTACGTCCGGGAGGTATGGGCGGATTGAGCTCGAAGGGCCCGGCCGCAACTGCTGGCTGAACTAGTCCTTGTACAGGGCATGTTGACGGTTATTAGACTGTTCGGTGCTTCGAACTGACTGCCGTAGCGGTGGTGTTGTACCGGGGGAGGTACGGGGGATGGGTTACGTTCTGCCGGGCTGGCTGGATGAGATTCTGGACTTCATCGGGATCAACTGGCCCAACGTGGACGAGGACGACTACCGCGAGATGGCCGACGCCATGCGGGAGTTCGCGGAGAAGTTCGAGGGCCACGGCGGTGAGGCCCACGCAGCGGTCAACCGCATCCTGGCCTCCAGTGAGGGCTATGCGGTCGATGCGCTGAGCGAGCACTGGGGCAAGGTCAAGGGCTCCCACCTGGACAAGGTCCCCGAGGTCTCGCGGCTGTTCGCCACGGCGTGCGACGTGGTCGCGGACATCATTTACGGGATGAAGATCAAGTGCGAGATCGAGCTCGGTGCGATGGCCGCCTCGATCGGCATCGGCATCGGACTGTCGGTCGTCACCGGCGGTCTCTCGGCGCTGATCGGTGCGGCGGAGACCGCGGCGATGCGGGAGCTGATCCGTCGCATCATCAAGGAAGCCGAGGAGGAGATCGTCTC
The DNA here is from genome assembly GCF_022524345.1 of Streptomyces marispadix. Taxonomy (NCBI): domain Bacteria; kingdom Bacillati; phylum Actinomycetota; class Actinomycetes; order Kitasatosporales; family Streptomycetaceae; genus Streptomyces; species Streptomyces marispadix. Next base: position 3,387,710 of record NZ_JAKWJU010000002.1, read on the forward strand.
CCGGCTGTTGGCCGAGGTGACCGAACCGATCACCGGCAAGCTGGAGAAGATGACCGAGGACATGATCCTCGATCTGGCCGACGATGCGATCCACCTGCCGCCCGGCGGAGGCGGCGGAGGCGGCGGAGGCGGCGGGGACGCCGGCGATGGTGGCGACTCGGGCGGCGGGCACGGCGGCAAGGGCGGCATGAACCTGGCCTCCGCGGACGGTCCCTCCGGCGGAGGCGGGGGCGGAGGTGGAGGCGGCGGCGCGGGCGGCCGGATGAAGATTGACCCGGACGAGTTCGACAACGGCGCGGAGAAGCTCTCCCGCCACGGCTCCGACATGCACACCAACTCCCTGGCCCCGCTGGGCCGCGCCAAGGGCGCCTTCGGCCGCACCAAGGGACGTGACCCGTTCACCCAGGCCTTCGACAGCGTCCTGCACGGCGCGCTCAACGGCACCGAGAAGGCGCTGAAGAAGGTCGCCAAGCACGTCACCGACGGCGTTCCCGGCGGCGTGCGCTCGATGGCGAAGAAGCACCGGGACAACGAGAACTCCGTCGCGGACTCGATGAAGGCGATCACCTCACGCGGCGACGGCAAAGGGCCCAACATCGGTGGACGCGGTGGCAACTCCAGCCACGTAAAGCCGAACTCTATGGACAAGTCCGGGTCGGATATGCGGCTGATCGGCCGCGACGGTAAGAACAGGTACTGCAAGACGGACCCGGTCGACGTGGCAAGCGGCGAGATGGTCCTGACACAAACCGATCTGGCCCTGCCGTCCGCGCTGCCCCTACTGATCACGCGGACGCATCTTTCGACGTACCGGTATGGGCAGTTCTTCGGACCGTCCTGGGCCTCCACCCTGGACGAGCGCCTCGAGGTCGATGACAAGGGCGCGGTTCGATGGGCGCGTGAGGACGGCTCGATCCTCTACTACCCCCGACTCCCCGCAGCGGACGGCGAAGACGAAGTATGGCCGGAGGAAGGCCCGCGCCTATCACTGAGTTGGGAAGGCGCAGGTGCCCTCGGCGAGACTACCTACAGGATCACTGACCCGCACACGGGCACCACACGCAGCTTCGCTGACAGCCCTGCCCACCGCTCAGGCTGGTACTGGCTGCGCTGGTGGCAAGACCGCAACAGCAATGAGATCAGTCTCGCCCGGCTCAATGATGGCACGCCCACGACAGTCGTCCACTCTGGCGGCTATCGCGTCAACCTGCATGCCGAGCGCGGCCTCGTCACCTGCCTCACCCTCACCACCCCTGACGGTCCTGTGAACGTGGTGGCATACGGCCACGACGCCGCCGGCAACCTCACGACGGTCACGAACTCCAGTGGCCAGGCCATGCTCTTCGACTACGACGTTGAGGGCCGTGTCACGGCCTGGACGGACCGTAACGGTTCCACCTACAGATACGTCTACGACGAGGGGAACCGCGTCACCGAAACGATCGGACCGGAGGGCTACCTCTCCTCCCGGTGGTCCTACGACCGCGTCCAGCGGACCACTCACTTCACCGACGCCACAGGTGCCACCACCGTCTATCAGCTCAACGCCCTCCACCAAGTCATTGCAGAGACCGATCCCCTCGGTCACACGAGCACTTCCGAGTGGGACCGCTACGACAATCTCCTCTCACGCACCGACCCGATGGGGGCCACGACCAGGTACGAGTACGACGGGGCGGGCAACCTCATTTCAGTTCATCTGCCTGATGGCACCAGCGCAACCATGGTGTACAACGAGCTGAACCTCCTGACTTCCGCGACTGGGCCCGACGGATCGGAGTGGACGCAGGACTTCGACGACTGGGGTAACCGCACCTCACTTACAGCTCCTGATGGTGCTACCACCCGATTCACCCACCATCGCACTGGCGCAGTGGCAACCGTGACGGACGCCTCTGGTGCAACAGCCGTCTACGGCATCAATGATGCAGGTCTTTCTGTCTCAGCTACCGACGCTTCCGGCTGCGTCTCGACCGTCGAGCGCGATGCCTTCGGCCGCCCCACGAGCGTCACAGACCCACTCGGCGCGACTACGCGCGCCGAGTGGACAGTCGAAGGGTGCATCTCCTCCCGAACCACGCCGGACGGCCGTACTGAACACCTCACTTGGGACGGCGAGGGTAACTGCCTCACCCGCACTGATCCGCACGGCGGTACAACCACGTTCGAATACACCCATTTCGACCAGATGTCGGCTCGCACCGGGCCCGACGGCATCCGCTATACGTTTGCCTACGACGCCGAACTCCGACTCACCAAGGTTCAGAATCCCCAGGGCCTCACCTGGGAGTACACCTACGATCGGGTGGGCAATCTCATCAAGGAATCCGACTTCGACAACCGAGAAGTCGCCTACGCCCACGATGCCTTGGGTCGAGTGCTGACCCGCACAACGCCCCTAGGCCAGCAGATCGCCTACAGCTACGACCACTTGGGGCAGCTGATAGAGAAGGACGCTGCCGGAATACGCACCGATTACGTGTATGACGCCGCAGGCACACTCGCACGCGCGACATCACCCACGTCCACGCTGGTTTTTGAGCGCGATCAAATGGGACGCATTCTGTCCGAGACAGTGGACGGCCGAACTACAGGCTTCACGTACGACGTACTCGGGCGTCGCACCTCTCGCACCACTCCCACGGGCGCCTGCACTGAACTTGCGTATGACGAGTCCGGTAATCGCTCGGCACTGAGCGCCGATGGCCATCGTCTCGACTTCACACACGACTCCCTCGGCCATGAACTCACCCGCGCGCTGACCTCTGGGACCACGCCTGTTGCGCTGACCACGGCATGGGACATGGCCGGCCGACCGGTCGCGCATGACTTAGCTGTCCCTGGTCGCACCCTCCGGGCACGCACTTACGCCTTCCGCGCCGATAACCACCTCACGTCCATCACCGACGACGTGACCGGAGCGCGGCAACACGTGGAACTAGACACCGCCGGAAGGCCACTCAGGGTCACCGCCGATGGGTGGACCGAATCCTATGCGTACGACCAGATAGGCAACCAAACCGAGGCGACGTGGCCCGAGGAGGCCGGCCGTCCAGAGGCCCGGGGTGAACGCCGGTACACAGGTACCAGGATCCTGGCCGCCGGCCACCTTCGCTACGAACACGACCCTGCTGGCCGCATGACCCTGCGACAGAAGCGCCGCATATCCCATAAGCCGGACACTTGGCGTTACGAGTGGGATGCAGAGGACCGCCTCACTTCGTGCACTACACCCGACGGCACACAATGGCGCTACACCTACGACCCATTGGGCCGCCGAACGGCGAAGTTTCGGATGGAAGCCGACGGCGAAACGGTTATCGAAGCCGTCTACTTCACATGGGATGGCACCCGACTCGCCGAACAGACCGACAACACGACTGGCGTCACCCTAACCTGGGATCACGATGGGCATAAGCCGATCACACAGCTCGAACGAAAGCCAAGCTCCAAGAATAACGTCCACCAGAGCGATTATGATTCCCGCTTCTTCGCCATCGTCACCGACCTCATCGGAACACCCACCGAACTCGTCGATGAAAACGGCCACATCGCCTGGTATAACCGCACCACTGTGTGGGGCAACACCACGCGCAATCGTGACGCGATCGCACACACCCCACTTCGCTTTCCTGGCCAGTACGAGGACCCCGAAACCGCCCTCCACTATAATTACTTCCGGCACTACGATCCCGAGACCGGCCGCTACACGTCTCCTGACCCCCTTGGTCTTGCCCCTGCCCCCAACCCCATCGCGTATGTTGATAACCCACTGCAAATATCCGACCCTCGCGGACTGGCTCCCGAGGGATGCACGGACCGTGGCGGTTGGTATGGGCCGGTGAGGAAGGCCAATACTGGGGGCGAGGTTAACCACATACCTGCTAAATCTGCCTACAAGCATCTTGACCCCAAGCTGTCCCCTCACATGGGACCAGCCATCTATATGGATAAGCAAGATCATAGAGATGTGATGAGTACTGGGAGTTCCAAGGAGGCAAAGGACTGGCAAGCACAGCAGCGCGCACTCATCGACGAAGGAAAATTCGATGAGGCGATGAAAATGGATATCGATGATATCCGCGATCTGTACGGTTCGAAATACGATGAGAACATCCGGGACATGGTCGAAGGTATGAAGTCCAATAAGGGGCTGCAGGACTTCTTGACTGCCCACGGGTGGAAGATAAATTACGATCTACTGAAGTGAGCAAGACGATGGATTTCATCCTTGATCCGCCGCGCGGCGTTTCCCCAGTCGAAATTGGTATGCCTTACCAGGAGGCCTTGCAGGCAGTTTCCCAGTGGGGAGTTCCAGAGATTCGCGAGCCGCGGCCTCCTCGACGACCCACCGGGCGATTCCTCCTTGGGCGAGGGACGATGGATATCGTGGTGCATCTCGAAAGGGGAGAGCGCGTAGATGCAGTCGAACTGTGGCGGTTCGAAGGAGATGACCCCGATCTGCGCGTACTCCTCAACGGGGTCGATGTTTTCCGCACACCAGCTGCCGAGATCATGCAGGACCTAAGGTCGCGGGGGCACCAGGTCGATGATTCCGATCCGGAGAATCCAATGGTCCGTGGCGTAACACTCGGGTTTACCCGAGATACTGCACAGGAAGTCCCACGGACTGAGGCGGGCCTCCCCCTCTTCTTCACGTCAGTGTTGGTGGCTGCGGAAGACTACTACGAATAGCCTCGGTTATTGCATGGGAGTTAAAGTCCAGTCGACCGATGTGTCTGATCCTAGGATCAACGTGGCGTGGAGCGGGAAGACTCGTTGCGGTCATCCGAGAGTCGGGTACTAGGAACTCCCGACCTTGGGGACGCGACGGGCGGCACGGGTAGATCGAGGATTACAGCGCCGACTTCGCGAGCCAACACATGGTGGGTGCCGTCCCAAGTGCGTTTGCTACTGCGGTCCCGGCGTTCTTCCCAACGTTCTTGGATGCGCATTCCGGCGAAAATGACTATGGCGCACAGGAATATTGCCACTATGAGTGTGTATATCGGGGTGTAGTTCTCATCAAACATGGAGCGATGTGCGTCGACTTGCCGGGCATTGATGCCGAAGAATCCGAAGAGCAGACCCAGGGTTCCGCTAATGGTGGTGACGAATGTGACCGCGACGACTGTTCGGACTCGCCGACGGTCTGCAGCGCGTTGTTCCATGCTCTGCACTGATGTCAGTTCCGCGCTGATGGCGTTGCTTAGACGGGTGAGCATCTGCCCGATCGTGGCAGCTCGTCCGATGAGTCCCATAGCTGCGAACAGTTCCTGGTGGAAGCTTTCGACGCGCAAGGCTGGTACGAGCATGCCGATATCTCCACCCACCTCCACGCTGTAGCTGAGTTCGAGTTCCAGTTGACTCAGTCCATCTGAGATATCCTCCAGGGCTGTACGCCGGTGGTGGGCGCCGCCTTGCCCAGTTGTGCGATTCCGAAATCGGTGAACGTAGGCGTAGGCGACTTCCCGGATCTGCCGGAGGCGGGCTGCGGAACCGACCACCTGAATCGCAGAGATCAACAGGCAGTTCTCGACGTAGTCCTGGTGTCCGCCCAGGACGCTCACGTAAGGGCCGAGTGCGGCTACGGTGGTGGGCCGGCGGTTGAGTTCCTGGGGGTAGCAGATAGAACTGTGCTCGGCTCGGTAGGGTAAGTCGCTGCGATAGATGATGCGCTGGATGGTGTCGTCGTCAGGAATCTCGTTGGGTGTGTTGACGCTATGGAAGACGAGTTGATGGCGTTCCGGAAGGAACCCCGGGACTTCTCCGCGACTGTTGAGCTTGCAACCGATCCGGTTCGCTGCCAACTGTTCGAGTGGCAGACCGTCGCATTCAATACTGGCGTAGTAGAGGTCTTCGAGTAGCGGGATCGTTCCCATCAGTGTGCCGGGCACGTCTAGGGTCAACGCAACGACCACCTGACCGGAAGGCAGGACGAAGTACCACATGTGCGCGGCGACCGGTTCGCCAGCGCTCCAGCGGTGGCAGGTCACGCTGGAGCAGTTGAGGGCCTCGTGCCGGATGACGCGAGGTAATTGTTCGTCAGACCTGTTGTAGTACTTGGCCAGGCGGCCCAGGCGAAAGAAGTCGCCCGGGCGTTTGGTAACGGACTGGACCTGGCTCGGGTCGTAGGTCCAAGGCGTGGAGTAGACGGTCGTCAGGCGGATGTGCTCTCGGGATGCGAAAGGTTCGAAGGGGATTGCTCCCTGCCCGTCAGAGAGCGTGCCATTGCCGCTCACGGTCTTCCTCCCGTAACGATTGCATACGCAGTGCGAACTCTTCTGCAGCTTTTCCAGATTGTGCGTTCTGCATTAGCCAAGTGGTCATGCCCAGCTCCCGGACACTACGAAGGGTCTCGTACCCATGCCAGTCGGTGACATCGCAACCGTATGTCCGGCAGAAGGCTTCGTAGTCAGGGCGCGATAGCCCGAACCTGTCCATTGCAGTAGCGGTGGGGATGAGGTCCCAGGCGCGGGGACCAACGGCGACGGCTTCGTAGTCGATCAGGAGTACTTGTCCATCGCGTACCAGCAAGTTACCCCGATGGGCGTCTCCGTGGATCACGCCCCGCTGCTTGTCCATGACGATGGTGGTGAAGGCCGACCGAGCGCGGTTACATGCTTCGGTAAGGAATTCGACATCCCTGGGATCGATCCGCTCAGCGTGTGCGAGACGGCTCTGCATGATGGGGAATGGATTGAGGACAGCGACGTCGAAACCGGGGGCTGGCAATGCGTGGAAGGCGCGCAGCAAGCTGGCGAGATCCGTCAGGTGGGGTTGCACTGAGGATGGTGGCACGTACTCCCAGAAGGTGATTAGCCTGCCGTCCGCGCTCATCGGCTGCGGAAGGTCCTCACGGAGCCGTGCAGCGGGGAACTTCTGCGAAGTGAGCCAGCGTGAGACCGCCAGTTCCTTATCCACTCTCTCGTGGTTGTCAGCGGCGTCCGAGCGAGCAATACGGATCACGACGCCTTCGGGGGGCAGCGCATAGATGGCGTTCTCGCCCAGCCTCAGCAATTTCGCCTGCCGAGAGTCGAGCCCTACCTGTCCGCAGACAGTCGTCATGGCTCGAGCTGCACTTGCTGGCGTCAACCCCTCGCGACCCACGGCAGCATCCATTCAGGTTAGCGTTGCGGGTCCGCATCGGTACTGTCAAGTGCATTGGCTGGCAAGGGAGTTGGCATGCAGGATCCCTCCAGTAGCGTCGGCGCCTCGGGACGCTCCCGCCGCGTTTGACCTCTCCGTAGAGTTGCCAGACTTTCCGTAGAGCAGTCGGCGAGTGGGACGGCTGTTGCGAGCGATGGCCTGGCACCTGGCAGAAGAAGACAAGATCTCTGGCAGTTCTGACCGCCACTAAGGAGCCCCATGCCAACCCTCGCCATCGTCGGTGCCGGCCCGCAGTTGGGGGCGGCAATCGCACGAGTCTTCGGCTCCCACGGCTACCGGATCGCATTGATCTCCCGCAACCAGGAGCGGTTGGACAACCTTGCGGGGGTCCTAAGCGAAGACAGTCTGGACGTTGGTTGCTTCGCTGCTGACGTCCGGGACAACCGGGCCTTGTCCGGCGCGTTGCTTGAAGCGGAGAGGCACTTCGGCAGCATCGACGTGCTCGAGTACAGTCCGCTGCCCGCATCCGACTACTTGCAGCCGATCCTTGAGACGACGCTTGAGCAGGCACAAGCCGCGTTCGAGTTCAGTGTCCTTGGCCCCATGACAGCCGTAGAGACCGTGCTGCCTGGCATGCGCGAGCGTGGAACTGGGTCTCTGCTATTCACCAGCGGTGGTTCATCACTGGTGCCAAACGGAGCTGTCGCAGGTACTAGCATCGCGATGGCCGGGGAGGCCGCATATCTAGCCATGCTTCATGAAGCACTCGCCCCGGAGATTCAGGTATCGCACCTCGTGGTTCCGGTCAAGATCGGTCCTGGGGAAGCCCTGGGTGATCCAACCGCACTAGCCGAACGGCTATGGCAGTTGCACGTGACTCGAGACCGATTCCGAGTCGTGGTGGGTAAGTAGTTCGCCACCTCATCACTGACGCAGTGGGGCCCGTGGCGCTGCGGGTCGAACTCCTGATCTCTTCTCAACCTGAACAGGGGCTGCTGATTGGAAGCATTTCTACGGTCTTCGTGACTCGTCCGCCCGTCTGTCCCGGGACGGCACTCTGCCCAATTTGCCCGCGGGCATGGATCGGCGTGATCGAGATTCTGACAGTGGGGTGCCGGTCGCCAGCCGTGCTCTTATCACCGCGATGTCGTTCTGTTGCGGCACCCACCGGACGCCGAGCACAGCCGACAACATGACGTTGGTTGCCACCTACGCAGTACGCCGAGGAAATGACACGTCCGTGAGATTGATCTTGCCCGACACGTCGTGAGACAGGTCAAGAACCTGCAGGTCATCCAAGATCAACATGTCACGCGAGCTGAGACCCTACACGGGGAGACCCGCGCCGCAGAGCGTGAGGTCGGCGGGTTCACCGGATCTCTATGCTGACTTGCATGGAGCGGGAGTTGGAGATTCCGTTGGCCGGTGGCCGGATCACCCAGGGCGTTGTCCGGGTCGGGGACACGGTGCGGCGTCCGGTCGGGGCGCATTCGCCGTTCGTTCATCGGCTGTTGCGGCATCTGGAGAAGGCCGGCTCCGACGTGGCGCCCAGGCTGCTCGGGATCGATGCCAAGGGCCGGGAGATCCTCAGCTTCCAGCATGGTGAGGCGTTGACGGACTTCCGGTCCCGTGACTGGTCGGCGGCTCAAGTGGCCGCTGCGGCACGGCTGTTGCGTCGGCTGCACGACGCGACTGCCGGGACGCCGATCGCGGGTGGTGTGAGACGGTGTGCCACACAACGACTTCTCCCCGCTCAACGTCGCCTTCGTCGACGGACTTCCGGTCTCCGCCTTCGACTTCGACCAGGCCGCTCCCGGACCCCGCAGGCGCGACCTCGCCTATGCGTCCTGGCTGTGGCTGCTCGGTGCCGACATCGCCGCGCCGCTCGGCCGGCAGTTGGCGCTGTTGCGTACCTTTCTCGACGCGTACGGGTTGGGGGAGGAGCAGCGGCGGGGGTTCGGTGGCCGCATCGTGGCACGCGTCGAGGACGAGCGTGACTTTCATGCACGTGCCGGACGCGTGGCGGGTCCCGGGTCCTGGCTGGACTGCGAGATCGCGTGGCTCGGCAAGTACGCCGACGACATCGACCGGGGCGTTGTCGAGGGCGTCGCGGGACGGCCGTCGTAGGCGCTGCGGTCGGCGGGGTGTCCGGCACCGGCCACCGAACTGATCGCGCAGACAATCGAGCAGACCGCCATGCGGTGGTCTCGAACCGGTTGCAGGCGCGGTTGCGGGTGGACCGGCTCGAAGGCGGTTCTCAAATCGCGTCGGTGGAACTGCACTTGAGCGAGGACGGCCGGGTCAGCCGGTCAGCGTGAGGGCCAGGGCTGCGACGGCCGGGAGGGCCTGGACGTAGAGGATGCGGCGGCTCACCGTGAGCGCGCCGTAGAGGCCCGCGACGATCACGCAGCTCAGGAAGAAGATCTGCGCCTGGTGGCCGGTGGGCTGCGCTGCGAGCAGGCTCCAGACGAGGCCGGCGGCGAGGAAGCCGTTGTAGAGGCCCTGGTTGGCTGCGAGCGGTGCCGAGGCTTCGGCGAACTCGGGCGTCGTACCGAAGACGGCCCGGCCGCGCGGTGTGCGCCACAGGAACATCTCGAGTATCAGGAAGCCCACGTGGAGGAGTGCGACGAGTGCGGTGATCACGAGGGCGGCGGTGTGTGCGGCGTTCACGAAGTCCCCTGGGAGAGCGGTCAGTTGGTGGGTTGGATTTTCCGACCCACCTGGTCGTGAGGACCGTAACACGAGGGTTTGGTTTTCAAACCACGGGGCTGGTTGGATCGGGTCATGGCTAGGAGGAAGGTCGACCCACGGGAGTGCTCGCTGGCCTCGGCGCTGAACGTCGTGGGTGAGAAGTGGTCGCTGCTGGCCGTGCGCGAGGTGTTCTACGGCGTGCACCGCTTCGACGGCATCGTCCGGAACACCGGGGCGCCCCGCGACGTACTCGCCGCGCGGCTGCGCACCCTCGTCGACGGCGGGGTGCTGCGGCGGGTCCGCTACTCGGAGCGCCCGCCGCGCGACGAGTACCACCTGACGCAGGCCGGCCGGGAACTCGCCCCCGCGCTGCTGGGCCTCATGCGCTGGGGCATGCGCTGGGTGCCCGGCGCCCCCGAGGGGCCGACGGTCTTCACGCACGAATGCGGCGGCCCGCTGGACGCCGGGATCGTCTGCGCCGCCTGCGGAGAGGAGGCCGGGGCCGCCGACCTCTCGGTCCCGGACAACGGCCCTACGGCGAACGGCACTTGAGCGCCGCCGGGTCCGATGCTGCGCCGGGTCTGATGCGGCGGGGCGGCCCCGGCCGGGGTCATCCCAGCGCGCGCAGCTTCGAGCCGTGATTCCACGCCTCCAGCAGACCGCGGTGCACGGCCGTCACCTCGTGCCGGGCGGCCATCAGCAGCGCGTCCCTGGTGAAGGGCGCCGTCGCCACGAGCAGTGCCACGTCCGCCTTGTATTCCAGCCGGGCCATGCCGATGAATCCCTGTACGTCGGCGCTGGTGATGCTGGAGGACGGCGTACGTGCCTTGCACTGCACGATGAGGCGGCGGCCGTCGGCGGTGTAGCCGATGATGTCGGCGCCCGCGTCGCCGTGCCCGCCGGTGACGGTGACCTGATCGCAGCCGTCGCGGCGGCACAGCCAGGCGACGTGGCGCTCGAACTCCCGCCCGTTCATGGCGTCCAGGGCTCCCATCGAACCCGACGCCTCCTGTTCCCGCAGAACACGCCGTAGCTGGATCATCTCCGTCTCGTGCTCGGAGAGGCGGCGGCGCAGCTCGCGCTGGGAGTCGATCGCCCCGTTGAGCAGCGGAACGACGGTGCGGCCGACGACATCGCGGACGGTCTCCTCCGCGACCTGCCGTACATGCGGATCGTCCGCGGGGCGTGACCCATCGGGCCGCCGCCGCTCTTGCTCCTTCCGCTCCTCCCGCTCCTGGGCGACTCTTCGCGCGATGCGCTCGTCGAGCCATGAGAGGAGGCCGTGAAGGAAGAACTCGTCCTTATGGGCCGCCGGTTCACGGGGATGCGGCGGGGGTGGTGCGGGTGCGCCGTGGGTGGCTCGGTCGCGGTGTTCGGCGTCGAGCAGATACGTACGGACCCGGCGGGCGACGTCGCTGTCGCGCAGCAGCATCGCGACGTTGAGCACGGTGCGGCGGGTGAAGAGAGCGAGGTTGGAACGGGGCTGTGGATAACTTTCGGGAAAGGGAGACAGGATGTCTCTCTTGAACAACTCCAGCTCAGAGCCCCGGAGCGTTCGCATGCCGTTCTCGGTCAGCTCCTCGCGGTGCCGCTGCATGAGCCTGTTGACGGTGCGCTCGGCGACCTCGAAGTAGTCCGCGACCATCCGCGTGGTCACATGCAGGCCGTCGGACAGCAGCGTGAGCGCCTTCACCTTCTCCAGTGCTTCGGTCCGTTCGGCGACGGCCGCGCGCAACGTCTGCGATTCGAGCAGTGCGCCTTCGTGCACCATGCGATGCCCCTCCCCATCGGGCGTACCCGGACACAGGTGGGCATCCCTGCCGATCCCACCCCTGGCATGGCCAACGAGGCGCTGAATGGGAAGACACGCTCGAAATACGGGCGTTTTTGCGATTCGGGTCGAACGGGCCGCAGGGCACGGCGGGTTGCCCGCCTGGTCGCCCGACGGTCGCGGGCAGGTGCTCAGAGCTGCATCTTGAAGCCCAGGTGGGACGCCTCGAATCCGAGGCGTTCGTAGAAGCGGTGGGCCTCGATGCGCGTGGCGTCGGAGGTGAGTTGTACGAGTGCGCAGCCCTGGCTGCGGGCCTCCTCGATTGCCCAAAGGATCAGCTTGGTGCCGAGGCCGCCGCCTCGGGCCTCGGAGTGGACCCTTACGGCTTCGATCAGGGCGCGGGTCGAACCGCGTCTGGACAGGCCGGGGATGAGGGTGAGCTGGAGGGTGCCGACGGGCAGGCCGTCGCGTTCGGCGACGACGAGGATCTGGTTGGGGTCGGCGTCGATGCGCTCGAACGCCTCGCGGTAGACGGCCTGTTCGTCGGGGCTCTCGCGCTGGGCGCCGAGCGGGTCGTCGGCGAGCATGGAGACGAGTGCCGGTACGTCGTCGGCGGTCGCGCGCCGCATGGTGGTCGATGCCGCTGCGTCCGGCGTCTCCGTCTCCGTCTTCGGTGCCGCCGGGGAGGCCGGTGCTGGGGGCGGCGGCTGTGACGGTGTCGGCGGCGGGTGCGGTGTCCCGGTGCTCATGATCGCAGCTTACGCCCCGGTATTGGCCAGAGGTTGGGCTCGGTTGGAATGTGCGTGAGCGCACGGGTGTGCGGGGAGTGGGGCGTTGATGCCGGTTGTCGGGCGGCGGTCGGTGTCACCTCGCGGAGGACGGGGCGCGGGCGATTCCGTTTCGCCGTCCGCCCGGTTTGATGTGCTGTGTCGTACGGCGAAAATGTGCGCCCCGTACCCCGGACCGGTCCGGCCGCGCTGCCCGGTCGTCGTCACCGGCGCAGTACCGTGATCACGCTCCCGGTGTCACGCCGTCGGCTCCAGTGCGCGTACGGCCCGGACGAGAGGCGCCAGTTCGGTGCGTTCCGCTGCCTCGTCGAGGGCTTCGCGGAGGGCGGCGTCGTTGGTGGGGCGGGCGGCTTCGAGGAGTGCGTGGCCTGCCTCGGTGACGTCGGTGTAGATGCCCCGGCGGTCGTCGGGGCAGAGGTAGCGGGTGAGGAGGCCGCGTTCTTCGAGGCGGTTGACGAGCCTGGTGGTGGCGCTCTGGCTGAGGACGACGGCGTCGGCGAGCTGGTTCATGCGGAAGTGGCCGCCCTCGCCCGGGTGTTGCCCGCTGAGGACGTCGAGTACGGAGAACTCCCGGACGCTCAGGCCGTGTTCGGCCTGTAGCGCGCGCTCGATGCGGGCCTCGATGCGGCCGTGCAGGGCGGACAGTGCGCACCAGCCCTGGGCGAGGCCGGGGTCCGGTCGTGTCATTGCTCGCTGCTTCCTCTCGTGTACGCGTCTTGTACGGGCGTCGTACCGGTTTGTACGGGCCTGTACGAGCGTCGGGTGTGGGCGCGTGGCGGCTGGCTCGCGCCCTGCTGTCGTTCGCACCGCCGGATCGGGGGTCCCCGGCCGGGTTCCAGGCTAGTCCACCAGCGCAATAGCCCGCGTTTGCAAGTAAAGCGCGTCTGCAATTATTGTCTGCGCCTGTTGATGACGTACGCATGTAAGTAGGGAAAGGCTCACCATGCCGCTCGCACTGCTGGCGCTGGCTGTCGGCGCCTTCGGGATCGGGACCACGGAGTTCGTGATCATGGGGCTGTTGCCCGAGGTCGCGGGCGACTTCGCAGTCTCCGTGCCCACCGCCGGCTATCTCACCACCGGCTACGCCCTCGGAGTCGTGGCCGGAGCGCCGCTGCTCGCCGTTCTCGGTACGCGCGTTCCGCGCAAGCGGATGCTGATGCTGCTGATGGGCCTGTTCATCGTGGGCAATCTGGTCTCCGCCACGGCGCCCGTGTTCGGCGTGATGCTGGCCGGACGCGTCATCGCCTCGCTCACTCACGGGGCGTTCTTCGGCATCGGATCGATCGTCGCCGCGGGGCTGGTGGCGCCGCAGCGAAAGGCAGCCGCGATCTCGATGATGTTCACGGGGCTGACGGTCGCGAACGTCGTCGGCGTACCGGCGGGCACCATGCTCGGCCAGGAACTGGGCTGGCGGGCGACGTTCGGGGCGGTGACGGCGCTCGGAGTGCTCGGGCTCGTGGGCATCGCGGCCCTCGTACCGGCCGAGCGGGCCGGAGGCCCGGACGCGCCGGGTCCCGGCCAGGAGGATGCAGCGGAGGGGGCGGCGAGGAGCGGAGCCCGTGGCTCCCGCGTCCGTGACGAGGTGGCGGCGTTCCGCGACGTGCAGGTGCTGCTCGCCATGGCGATGACGGTCCTCGGGTTCGGCGGCGTCTTCGCTGCCATCACCTATGTCGCCCCGATGATGACCGGTGCGGCCGGCTATGCGCCCTCGTCCGTGACCTGGCTGCTCGTGCTCTTCGGCCTCGGCATGGTCGCGGGGAACCTCGTCGGCGGGCGCCTCGCGGACCGCGCGCTGATGCCGCTGCTGTTCACGGCGCTCGCCGCGCTCGCGCTGGTGCTGGCGCTGTTCGTGTTCACGGCTTACGACAAGGTGGCCGCGGCGGTGACCCTGCCGCTGGTCGGGGCCTTCGGCTTCGCCACGGTGCCCCCGCTCCAGAAGCGCGTGCTCGACAAGACCGCCGACGCCCCGACCCTCGCCTCCGCCGTCAATATCGGCGCGTTCAACCTCGGCAACGCGCTCGCCGCCTGGCTCGGCGGCCTCGTACTGGACGCGAACGCCGGGCCCACTTCGCCGAACTGGGTGGGCGCTCTGCTCGCGGCGACGGCGCTGGCGCTGGCGGTGGTGTCGGCGCTGCTCGAACGGCGCGAGAAGACGGCGGCATCGCCGAACTCCCGTCCTCCGGGCTCCCGTTCCCCCGGCTCCGCCCCTTCCCATGTCGTCACGGCGAGCGGCGGGAGCCCGTCAACCGGCGTGCGAGCGGCTGCCGTTCGGGCCGGTCAGCCGGTCGCGGGGGAATGAGACCGCGGCTGTCCTTCGGCCGGACCCTCCCCGTCCGTGCTGTCGGCGACCGGCCGTACCGACGCCGCCGCGGCCTCTCCCATACGGGGGCCTCCGGCACGCGGCCTCCCCGAAGCCGCTTTGCCCGCAGCCGCCCTTCCCGTACGGGTGTCCCGCAGGCGGCGCCCGCGCCGCGTCAATCCCCACGGCTTGAGCACGGAGACCGCCGTAAGAAACGCGTAGAGGGAAAGGGATACGGCGGGCGGGAAGAGGAGGTCGGTGGACGGGACGGGATCGCCCGCCGCCACCAGCGTCGCCGCCTCGTCGGCGTCGGGCTTGAACGCGAAGACGGTCAGCCCGGTCGCGGCCAGCGTCAGCCAGAACTTCACCCAGACCCAGCGGTGCCGGGCCAGACCCCACTGCGTTCCCAGGGAGAGCACGAGTCCCGTGGTGAGGGAGAGCAGCGCGACGGGCAGCAGCAGCCAGTCGGCGAAGAGCGCCATCGCGGTGTACGCGGTGAGGGCGAGGTCGTCCGGTTCGAGGGCACCGGCGATCGCGAGCGTCAGCAGGCACAGCGAGATGCCGAGCCAGCCGACCGAGACGGTGACATGGGCTACGAGGAAGGCCCTTCTGGTGGGGCGCGGCAGGCGCGGTAGCTGAGACATGTTCCACACGGTGCCGGGGCAGGGCCGCTCATCGCGTCTTACGCGGGGAGTAGTTCGCGCTACTCGGCTACGAGTACAAGGCGGGCCAGGACGGAGCGGTGATCGCGTCCGGGAGCACCGTTCCAAGGCGGAGCGGTGATCGCGTCCGAGAGCAGCGCTCACCCCCGAAGGAGCCCTCCGGGCCGCACATTCCGCGCACTACGATCGAACCCATGGCCTCCTCGCTCACCGGCCCGTCCGGCCGCCGTCCGGCCAGGCTTCATCTCTTCGATCTCGACGGGACGTTGATTCACGGCTCTTCCGCAGCGGTGGAGATCTCGCATCAGCTCGGTCTGGACGAGGAGATCCGCGAACTCGAACTGGCCTTTTCGGCAGGGGGAATGACACCGCCGGATTTCGCGGCACGTGCGTGCGCGCTGTGGTCGGAGCTGACGGAGGAGCACATCACCGCCGCTTTCATGGGAGCCCCTTGGCTCGGGGGAATCCGTGAGGTGTGGGAGGAGATAAGGGAGCGGGGCGAGCGGTCCGCCGTCATTTCGCTCTCCCCGGATTTCTTCGTCAGCAGACTGCTTCTACAGGCGCCGCCTCCACGTCCCTCGCTCTGTCCGGACGCTTCACCCTCTTCGCGCTCCGGCACAGGTGAGGCGGCCGAGATCGGCGGCAAGAGGCCCCGCGCGGGCGGCAGTTCGAAATCGCGGCCGGGCACGGACGCGAACGCCGGCACGGACGTCGGCACGGACGTCGGCACGGACGGAAGTACGGGCGTAGGCACAGGCGCGGGTAAAGGTGCAGCCGAGGGCGGTCCAGGGCGAGGAGCCGATGCGACGTACGGCTCACGCTGGCCGTCGGTTCCTTTCCGTGAACTGCCCGATCCGGCGGGAATTCTCTCGGCCGAGGCGAAGGTGCGGATAGCGGACGAACTCTGCGTCAGATTCGGTGTTTCGAGAAGCGATTGCGTCGCTTACGGCGACTCGATGTCGGACGCGGCGCTCTTCGCCGCCGTGCCCGTTTCGGTGGCGGTGAACGCGGACGGTCACGTACGCGACCTCGCGTCCGCCGAGTACGAAGGGGAAGATCTTCGCGAGGCTTACGGACTTGTCCGCAAGAGTCCGTAAATTCCTGTCAGTGGTGCACGTCACGTATTTCGCCCCCTGCACGTACGGGACTTGTGTGGCGAAGTGATAACGGTATGGTCGAGTCCGCATCGAGCGCGGTACGGCAGACAATCCGCAGCCGGTGCCGGGGGGCCGCACCATCAGAACGACGTTCCGAATGCGTGACTGCGCGCAATGTTCGTAGGAGTTCGAGGCGAGGCAGACCATGACGACCACTTCGGCCGGTAACGGTCCGTCCGCGGGGGACGGCAGAGATGAGAACGACGGCGGATGGGGGTGGTTCACCCGCGCGCAGCTTACCACGGAGGCGGAGGCGGCCCGCGAGAGCGAATCGGGCGAGCCGACGCGACAGGCGGAGCGCACGGGAAGGACCGTGACGGCGGCGCAGGCCCAGTACGCGCAGCAGCCCCAGCACCCCCAGAACGACCGGCACCCCCAGGACCCCGGGCAGAACCAGCGGACACCGCACGCCCGCCAGGCCCCGCAGACCGGACAACCCGGCCAGGCAAGGCAGTCGGAGCCGACGGCACCGACGTCGGCACCGACCGCGGGACCTGAGAACCCTGCCGGATGGAGAGCCACGGCCGATGCCGTCGGCGACACCCACGTAAGGCCGTTGGGCCCCGTCGTCACCGGCGCGGGCGGCGGCCGTGCGGGCTGGGCGGAGACGCCCGAGGAGGCGGCGATACCGGTGCCCGCACCGCCGGGCTCCGACGCGGACGCTCCAGCGGGCCCGGTCGGCCGGGACGCCCCGGACGGTACGGACGCGGGCGACCCCGATGTGAACGCCCCGCACCCCGGCGCCCCGTACTCCGGCAGTCCGTACGCGGACGGCCCGAAGCCCAACAGCCCTTACCCCGGCGGCCCTTACGCCCCCGGTGCCGGGCCCTCCGGTTCCAGCCCCGCCGGTTCCAGTCCCCCTGGTTCCAGTCCTCCCGGTCCGTACGGCGGTGATCCCGCGCCGGAGGGCGGGCAGCAGGGCGGGCAGCGTGGAAGGCCGACTCCGGGCGCCTGGCCGGGCGGCGGCCCCGAGACGCCTCGTGAACATCCCGCACCGTCGTCTCCGTACGGCCGTACCGAGCCCGGGAGCCGGACGGCGGCCGGGCGGCACGCACCGGGCGAGCCTCAGGCAGGCCATCGGCCCCCGCCGCAGGCGCCACCCATGCCGCAGACGCCTCCCCCGGTCGCGCCCCAGCCGCAGCAACAGCCGCCGCAGCCACCGGGCGGTGCCCAGCCCCCGGCCAGCCCTCAGCCACAGGCCAGTCCTCAGCCACAGGCCGGCCCTCAGCCGCAGGCCGGTCCCCAGCCTCCGAGTGGACCTCTCTACGACGAGGCACTCGCGGGGGTCGCCGCGCCGGTCTCCGAAGTCGAGTCGCGCGACGCGACGTTGATCCGCCGCACGCTGGACGAGGTCGAGCCGAAGGCGGACGCGGCCACCGCGTACTTCTACGCGCTGCTCTTCGTACAGCAGCCCCAGTTGCGCGACCTCTTCCCGGCCTCGATGGACGCCCAACGCGACCGGCTCTTCAGGGCGTTGCTCACCGCGGTCCGGCTCTCCGACGAAGTGGAGGCGCTCTCCGAGTACTTGGCGGGGCTGGGCCGCGGCCACCGCAAGTACGGCACGCTTCCCGAGCACTATCCCGCCGTCGGCGAGTGCCTGCTGGGCGCGCTCGCCCAGTACGCGCCGCAGAGCTGGGACCAGGAGACCGAGGACGCGTGGGTGCGTGCGTACACGTCGATCTCGCAGGCGATGATCGACGCGGCGGCAGAGGATGCGCAGCGGGCTCCGGCCTGGTGGAACGCCGAGGTCGTCTCGCACGAGTTGCGCACGTCGGAGATAGCGGTGATAACCCTGCGGCCCGACCAGCCGTACCCCTTCCTCGCGGGCCAGTACACGAGCGTCGAGACGCCGTGGTGGCCCCGGGTGTGGCGGCACTACTCCTTCGCCTCCTCCCCGCGCTCC
The DNA here is from genome assembly GCF_022524345.1 of Streptomyces marispadix. Classification (NCBI taxonomy): domain Bacteria; kingdom Bacillati; phylum Actinomycetota; class Actinomycetes; order Kitasatosporales; family Streptomycetaceae; genus Streptomyces; species Streptomyces marispadix. The sequence continues at coordinate 3,406,091 of NZ_JAKWJU010000002.1, forward strand.
GACGGTCTGATCACCTTCCATGTGAAGGCGGTTCCCACCGGGTGGGTCTCCAGCGCGCTGGTGCACCGGGCCCGGCCCGGCGACGTGCTGCGGCTGGGACCGCCGTCCGGCAGCATGACCGTCGACCACGCGACCGACAGCGGACTGCTCTGCGTCGGCGGCGGCACGGGGATAGCCCCGATACGCGCGCTCGTGGAGGATGTCGCGGAGCACGGCCGTGGCCGGCCCGTCGAGGTCTTCTACGGAGCGCGCAGCGACCACGATCTCTACGACCTGGACTCGATGATGCGGCTGGAGCAGAGGCACCGCTGGCTGTCCGTGCGTCCCGTGGTCGCGACACCGCCGGGCTCGGCGTTCGCGAACGCCCTTCCCGGCCAACTCCCCGACGCCGTACGGCAGTACGGCCCATGGTCCGAGTACGACGGCTATCTCTCGGGGCCGCCCGGCATGATCCGCAGCGGTGTGGACGCGCTGGTGGCCTCGGGTGTTCCGGCCGAGCGAATACGTCACGACTCGCTGACGGAACTGATCGCCGGCGGTGCGCGGGCCTCCGATTGACCTGCCGCCGGGGCCTCCGGCGGACGCTCTCGGCAGCGTGACGGGAACGTCAGGCCCGTCGCAACGTGACGAGGGCGGCAGACGCGAACACAACAGAACCGGGAGCCGGGCCCTGCGGAGTCCGGGACCCGAGAGCGGCGAGCGAACCAGCAACGACGAAGCACGCGACGACGGCGTCATCGACGGAGCGTCGACAGCAGATCGAGGAACGACGAGCAAGAGCACGTGAAGCAACAACAGCACGTGAACAGCAAGAGCGCGTGAAGCAGCACAAGTTCATGAACCGGCGCCGGTGCCCGAACCGTTACGAGTACGCGGACCAGCGCGGGTACGCGAAAGAGCACGAAATCGTGATCCGGCACGCGAGCGTCAGCACGAGCGCGAACGACAGCGGCGCGGGCGGAAGCCGGACGGGGACGACGGCGCGGAACGTGCGGCGGCGTCCGGTAAGAGCGCGAAGTACGTGGACGAAGAGGAAAGCGAAGGGGTCAGCGGCGTGGCTGAGGCGGAGGAGCCTCGTGCGTGGGTCGGGCAGGGCTCACGGACGGAGCACGAGCACGGGCGCGAGCCCGAACACGACAGGGCGGCACCCGAAGGGGCGCGGCGCCGGGCGGGCAGCGAAGGGGAGCGGCGGCTTCAGCGCAGGCTCGGTACGTCCGAGCGTGCGGAGCGCTTCTACGACGAGCAGGTGCTCGACCATCTCAACGACCGGATGCGGGAGTTCGTGCAGCGCCAGGAGATGTTCTTCCTCGCGACGGCGGACGCGTCCGGCGAGTGCGACAGCAGCTTCCGCGCAGGGCCCGCGGGTTTCCTGAGGGTGCTGGGCGAACGCAGCCTGGCCTACCCGGAGTACCGCGGCAACGGCGTGCACGCGAGCCTCGGCAACATCGAGGAGAACCCGCATCTGGGCATCATGCTGATCGACTTCACCCGGGCCCGCATCGGGCTGCACATCAACGGGCGCGCGGCGGTACTCGAGGACGAGGAGTTCCGCGCGCTGTACCCGGATCTGCCGGCGGACCCCGTTCCGGGGCGAAGGCCCCAGGTGTGGGTGCATGTGGAGGTCGAAGAGGCCTACATCCACTGTGCGAAGCACATTCCGCAGTTGCAGAAGGCGCCGAAGCGTACGGCTCGCGACTGGGGCACGGACGACTACAAGCGCAAGGGCGGCGACTTCTTCGGCACGGGGCGCGACGCACGCGAGCGTGCCGCCGCGGGCGAGGCGGGCGGTGCGCGTGAGCACACCGGGCTCTCCGAGCCGGAGCCTGCCGGGCATGCCGGGCCCGTCGAGTCCGTCGGGCCCAACGAGCCTGTAGCGACCGCGCCTTCGGAGGCGACTCCCTCGGAGGCGACGGCCTCGGAGTCCGCTCTGGAAGCGGCGGAGAGTACGGCGGCCGGGGTGCGGGGGCCGGAGGAGGCACGCTCGCCGGGCTCGCTGGAGTCGTCGTTGTTCACCCCGTCCTCTTCCTCGTCGTCCGACTCGCCTTCGTACACGTCCTCTTCCTCGTACTCGTATTCGTCGTCCTCGGCATCGGCCCCGGCACCGTCCTCGGTATCGGGGGCGTCCGCCTCCACCACGTACGACGAACTACGCGGCTACGTAAGCGAGAAGGCGCACTCGGAGACCTCCGGGGCGGGCGGGCTGACCGGGACGCCCACCGTGCCGGAACAGCGGGTGCCGGAGCAGCGGCGCTCCCCGGACTGGCAGTGGCCCGAGGCGCCGCCGCCTCCGCTCTTCCCCAGCTCGTCACGCGACTCGCAGGAGAGGAAGCGGCGCACGGAGCGTGCCGCGGACACCGGCCAGGGGGAGCGGCCGGGGCAGAACGGCCCGGCGGGACCGACCGCGATGGACGGCGCCTCAGGTGCGCTCGCGGCTCGGGCGGCGCAGTCGGCCGGCGGCTTCCACATGAACGGTTCCGATCCGGACGCATGGCGTCAGGAGGCCGAGCGTGCGCTGGCCGAGGCGCAGCGGCGGGGGGCTATGAGCGAAACCGGTACGTTCCAGGGCTGGTTCGGCTGAGACGACGGTCAGGCAGGGCGACCAGGCCGGTACAGCCAGGTCAGTACAGAGGACCAGCACAGACGGGCCAGTACAGGCGGGCCGGTGCAGACGCGCCGGGCCGGTCCAGGGACGAGCAGAGACGAGTCGGCGACGAGCCGACGGTAGAGCGGCGCCCCGCGTTCTTCGCACGCCGGGGCGCACGTCCCGTCCCGGGGCGTCCGCGTTCTGCCGCGTCATGCTGCCCCGCCGACGCGGCCCGCTCACCCCAAGTCGTGGGCGAGCAGCGCCAGTACGCCCTCGATGTTCTTGTCGAGGTACGACCGCAAGGCGGGCGGTACGACCTCGACGGAGGCGATGCCCTCGCGTGTGAAGGGCACCCGTACGAACTCGTACTCCCCGCAGGGCTCTTCGACTTCCGGGCCGTGTCTGCGGGTCAGGTCCATCGAGGCGAGGCGGCAGACGAAGAAGTGCTGCACCTTGACGCCGGATTCGCCCTGTTCGGTGGTGTGCGGGACGGTGTCGACGAAGGCGGGGACCACGTCCGTCACCTTCGCGCCCAGCTCCTCGTCGACCTCGCGGTGAAGCGCGTCGACGACGGTGGCGTCCACTCCCGGTTCCACGCCGCCGCCCGGGGTGATCCAGTACGGCTCTCTGCCCGGCTTGGTGCGTTTGATCAGCACCAGTTCGGGAGTGCCGCCGGCGGTGCCGCTGCTGTCCGTGTCGAGGAGCAGGGCGCGGGCGGTGCGCTTCACCACGGGGCGTTCAAGGGGCATGCGTGAGGTCTGGCCCGTCGTGCGGTGGGTCAAACACGCTCCTCGGCAGATGTACGGACATCCGGACGTGAAACCGCCCAGTCACCCTGGAAACCATGGAACCCGCACATGCAATGGTGAATATCTCCACAGAGGTATATCGATAATGCCGTCTCCGTCACTGGACATTGACGCAGAGTCAACTAACCTGGTTTGAGCGGTTCTTGACGCATTGGGCCGCGACCGGGCGGTTCGAGGCATGAGGGGGAGCCTCGAACCGCTCTCGTGTGCGGGGAAGTCGACTGCGACGACTACGAGGCGCCCCCGCCCGCACCCGAGCCGTCCCCACCCGTCACATCGTCCTGACGCACCTCGAACATGTAGAAGCCGCGCTTCCCTCCGGCCGCGAACGCGCTCTGCCCCGGCACCCACGCACAGCACCTGAAGTCGTCGTCCGCCCGCGTCATCGCCACGCAGTCGCCCCTCGCCGTGTCCCACAGCCGTACGGTGTGATCGGTGCTGGTGGACACCAGCCGCGACCCGGACGGTGCGGCCGCCAGACCCGTGACGCGGTCGGTGTGCCCGGTGAGGGTGCGGATGCGTTCGCCGGTGCCCGTGTCCCACAGCCGTACGGCGTGGTCCTCGCCGACCGTGGCGATCCATCCGCCGTCGGGTGCGACGGCCAGCCCCGTGACACGGTCCGCGGAGCGGATGAAGACACGCGACTGCCCGGTGGCGCTGTTCCAGAGCCTGACGGTCCGGTCGTAGCTGCCCGTCGCGATCCATTCGCCGTCCGGTGAGATCGCCAGGCCGGTGATGTGGTCGGTGTGCCCGGCCAGTGTCCGCAGATGACGTCCGGTCTCCGGATCCCACAGCTTTACGGTGCGGTTGGCGCCCGCGACAGCGAGCCACTCGCCGCCGGGCGCCACGGCCATGCCCGTGATGCGTTCGGTGTGGCCGGTGAGGGCGCGGATGTGGTCGCCGCTCGCGGTGTCCCACAGGCGTACGGCCAGTTCGATGTCGGCGGTCGCCAGCCAGTCCCCGCAGGGCGACACGGCGAGCGCGGTGATGCGGTCGCCGCTTCCCGGAAGGGCGCGCAGATGCCGCCCGTCGACGGTGTCCCACAGCCGTACGGCATTGTCCTCGTCGGATGTGGCGAGCCATTCGCCGCCGGGGGAGACGGCCAGGCCCGACACTCGGCGATTGTGCATGGTGAGCGTCTGGCGCCGATGACCGGCGCCGGCGTTCCACACGCGGACCGTGCGGTCGGCGCCCGTCGTGGCGAGCCAGCTCCCGTCGGGGGAGACGGCGACGCCGGTGACGGTGTCGGTGTGCCCGGTGAGGGTGCGGGTCTCCTGGCCGGTGCGCAGGTCCCAGATGCGCGCGGTGTGGTCCTGGCCGGTGCTGGCGAGCCAGCTTCCGCCGGGCGCGGCGGCCAGGCCGGTGACGGCGGCGGTGTGGCCGGTCAGCGTCCGCTCGTAACGACCGGTGCCGGCGTCCCAGATCTGCACGATGCGGTCCTCCCCCGCGCTGACCAGGCGGTTGCCGTCCGGGGAGGCGGCCAGCGCGGTGACCGTGGCGTTGTGGCCGGTCAGGGTGCGCCGGCAGCGTCCGGAGTCGGCGTCCCACATGCGTACGGTGCGGTCCGCGCTCGCGGAGGCGATCCAGTCGCCGCCGGGTGAGACCACGACGGAGGTGACGGTGTCCGAATGTCCGCCCAGCGTACGGAAGTTGCGCCCGGTGCGTACGTTCCACAGCTTGACCGTGTGGTCTTCGCCTGCCGTTGCGAACCATGTGCCGCCCGGCGCGACGGCGACCGACGTCACGGTGTCGGTGTGCCCGGTGAGGGTGCCGGTCTCCTCGCCGGTGCGGGCGTCCCACAGCCTTACGGTGTCGTCCCAGCTCGTGCTGGCGATCCACTCGCCGTCGGGCGAGACCGCGACGGACGTGACGATGTTCGTGTGCCCGGTGAGGGTGCGCAACTCCTCGCCGGTGCGGGCGTCCCACATGCGTACGGTCCCGTCCCAGCCGGCGCTGACGAGCCATGTGCCGTCGGGGGCCACGACCACCGAGGCGACGCGTCCGGTGTGCCCGGTCAGGGTGCGCTTGAGGCTGTCGCCGAGGAGGTCGGGAAGGGGCCAGCGGCCCATCAGGTGCGGCTCCCGCAGTTCCGAACGGCGCCTGGTCACCTGCCCCTGCCAGCACGGCTCGTGGAGGATGCGGCTGTGCAGCACGGAGGCGAGGGAGTGCCGCGGCCGCGTGGGCGCCAGCAGATGGGCGGCCCTCGCCAGGGCACCGGCCCTCGCCGAAGCGCGTTCGGTGGGGATCAGGCTGAGGTCGGCGTAGGGGGCGCTCGGACCGTTCTGCGCCAGCCGCGACTCGACCCAGCGCAGGTCGCCCGCCGTCGCCTCGGCCTGCTCGGGGCGGCCCGACTCCAGGAGATGAGCGATCAAGTGGCGGCTGATGTAGGGGTCGTCGGCCAGCCACCAGGCGGTGCCGGGGCCGGGCTCCTCCGCGGTGAGCGGTTCCGCGGCGGGCAGACCCGCGGCGACGGCGTCGAGCAGTGAGGTGTTGAGCCGGGCCAGGTTCTCCGCGCCCCACTCGCCGCGCAGATAGTCGCGTACGACGTCGTGGAGGGTGAGGGTGCCCGCGGACGGACGCAGCACGACGAGTGAGAGATCGGCCATGTCGTGGCAGAGGCGGCGGCCGTCGAGGGGCGCCAGACCGGCCGTCTCCTGCCACAGGCGGGTCACGAGGGCCACGGGGACGTGCTCGTCCTCGGCGAAGACGCCGAGTTCACGGAAGCGGGCGGCTCCGTCGCCGGGCAGCAGCCGGACGCTGGCCTCGATGGTGGACCGTACGGCCCGCGGGTGGGGCTCGCCGCCTTCGCCGGGCGCACTGCCGTCACGGGGCGGCGGGTCGACGGCGGCGGGGCCCTCGGCGTGGAGCCTCCCGAGGACCTCGGCGGCCGAAGTGGCCGGTGTGGCGCCCATTTCGAGGTCGGCGGCGAGAATCCGGTTGGTCAGACGCAGCAGCAGAGGCCAGTCGCCGCACGCGCGGAGCAGCCGGTCCGCCACGTCGGAGGGCAGCGAGGGAAGGTCCCACATCAGCACCCTTCGCGCCTGACGCGGTGTCATGCGGTCGACTCTTACGCGTATCGCGTCCTCGGGCAGCGACGAGGGGACCCGGGTGGTCACCAGGCGTGCGCAGTGCCTGCCGCCGTGGAGGAAGGGCCGAAGCTGCGCCGGGTCCCATACGTCGTCGATCACCAGCAGCGTCGGAGGGCGGCGGCTGAGCAGGCGGCCCAGGTGGCGGCCCGCGAGCTGCGGGTCCTCGAACGTGGTGGTGTCGCCGGTCACCAGGCATGCGACCTCGTTGACCTTGGCGGCGACGGCGGCGCTGCCGCGTATGTCACGGCCCATCGTGAACGGATAGATGCCGCCCCTGAAGTGCTTGCGCACCGCCGGGCTGGCGCACACGACTTCGGCGAGCGTCGTCTTGCCGAAGCCTCCGGGGCCGTGGAGTCCGACGTCGGTGCCGTTGGCGGCGGACCCGCCGGAGGGGCGGCGCAGCAGCGCCCTTACGACCTCGTCGGCTTCGGCCGGCCGCTCGACGACCCATGCCCCGCCTGTGTCCAGGGGCGGCGGATCGAGCGAAGGGGGCCTGGTCGCCCAGGTGCTGCCCCAGGTCAGGGCGAGGGCGGCGAGCACCGCACCCGCGCCTGTGCCGGTGCCGACGCGGGTCTCCTGGTTCCAGGGCAGCATTTCGTCGCTCAGCCATACGGAGAGCGCGAACGTCGTCAGTGACAGCACCGTCAGCGCCAGCCACCGCTGCCAGCGACCCATCTCCCCAACCCCCATAAGCCGTAAGGGCGGTCATGGTGCCACCGCACGGCGCGCACCATCCGATATCCGGTCAACATCAACTCCCGGGCGCGGCCGCGGTCCCGTCTGACCGGTCGTTCGGCTACCGAGACGTACGAATGTGCAGGAGATGTGCGCACTGTCCGGTTCTGCCGCCTCGGTGACCGCAGGGCGGTGCGGGGTGGCCCTGTCTTTCCCTGCCGCCTCTTGTCCGCGAATGAGAGCGGAGTGTCTGATTCCGGTCGTGCACGCCCTGTCGGGCTCCGGGTGGAGCGGTGAGGGCGGCGCGATGTGGACATGACCGGCCGTCATGACCGTCGGCGGTCTACGGCAATGGAACGGCTCCGGCCGAGGGGGCTTGAAAACAGCGCTTACATCACGGTCGTCAACGCGCTCGTCAACACCCTTGTCAATGTGGGCGTCACCGCGGTGTGAAGCGCCGTCACCTGCCGGGGCGGCGGACCGAAGGTGGCCGACCCCCGGGCGCCGACGCCGGCAACAGTGGAAACCCCCGTCACCACGGCATCAACAGCCCTTTAAACGCGCTCAGTTGCGTTTTTGTCCATTCTGTCCCCCGGCGCACTCCAGGCTCGTATGACTCAGATGTACCCGAAGGCATGGTTTCCCCAACTCCGTGTGGAAGTCACCCACTTCGCCCATGGAGGCTAGGAGAAGCCATAAGGCGAACATCCTCTATACGAAGGAGCACATCATGCGAGTACGTAACGTTCTGGTCGCCACCGCATTTGCCGCTGCCGCCGTCGTCGGAGGGGCCGGTGCCGCTGCCGCGGACAGCCCCATTGCCACGGGCTCCGCCAACCAGCCCTCGGGCGTCCTCTCCGGCAACGTTGTCCAGGTCCCGATCAACGCGCCCATCAACGCGTGCGGCAACACCGCCGACGTCATCGGCGTTCAGAACCCGGCCGTCGGCAACGCCTGCCAGGCCCGCTGAGCGAGCGGGACGATCCGCACCCCGTCCGGCGAGGGCGTAGGCAAGCGGGCCGCGGCGGGGACGGACGGTCCCGGTGTTGTGAACACCCCGCCGTCATGAGGTGAGTACCGACGAGCAGGGGGCCGCCGGGCGGCGATCCGGGGATGCGGGAAGCCCCGGTTCGGCGAACGGGACAGGCCCCCTGCTCACTCGCCGTGTGACGGCCCCTTGCTCACTCGCCGTGGGGCCCCTTGCACACTCGCCGTGTGACGGCCCCTTGCTCACTCGCCGTGGGACGGCCCCCGGAGCGGCACTAGAGTGCGACGGTGACCTCCTTGCCGGAAGAGCCGTCGCCCCTCGTCGGCGAAGACGACCGCGAAGCTGCCGTGCGGCGCTTGCGGGAGGCGTACGCCGAAGGGCACATGTCCCACGAGGAGCTGGACGGACTCCTCCAGCGGGTGCTGACAGTCAGCACGTACGGCGAACTCGCGACCGCCATGGCCTCGCTCCCCGGGGAGAAGCCGGGCACCAGCTCCACGATCGCCGCCTTCGGCGGGCGCATCCGGCGACGCGGCGCGTGGCGGGTACCGCGGAACCTCAAGGTGGAGTCCGCATTCGGAAGAGTCCACCTGGACCTGTCGCGGGCGGTCGTCGAACATCCGGTGATCGACATCGAGTTGCAGCTCGGCACCGGCAGAGCGCTGATCACGGTCCCGCGCGACGCGACCGTCGACCTCGACGGCCTGCGCACCATGTGGAAGGACTCGCTCTACAAGACCCCGCGCAGCGCCCGCTCCGGCGGACCGACCATAAGGATCTCCGGGGCGATGGGCTTCGGACGCCTGAAGATCCGCCACGCACGGCGCTGAGGACCGGGCCCCGGTACGGGACGACGGTCACCGGCGACGCGGGAACCCGCCTGAGTACCGCCGGTGAGTGGCGAGTCGAGGGCGCCCGAAGCGGGACGCGCGCCGGTGAGCCGCTCGGGATACGAGCGGCCACAGCGTGAGCGGCCGACCGGCCGATGCGGCAAGGGCCGGCGCCGAACGGGACACCCGCCCGGCGCCGGCCCCTCGATTTGCGCCGGCCCTTCGCTCTTCGGTGCTCCTCCCGGCACCTCCTCCGGCTACTCGGCGATCGGCAGATAGACCCTGTTGCCCGCTTCCGCGAACTCCCGCGACTTGGCGAGCATCCCCTCCTGGACCTCCTCGTCGCTGAGGGACTCCTCACCGGAGCCGAACCGCTCGTTGATGTTCCGGCTGATCTTCATCGAGCAGAACTTCGGCCCGCACATCGAGCAGAAGTGAGCCGTCTTCGCCGGTTCCGCCGGCAGCGTCGCGTCGTGGAAGGCGCGTGCCGTGTCCGGGTCGAGTGCCAGATTGAACTGGTCCTCCCAGCGGAACTCGAAGCGGGCGTCGGAGAGCGCGTCGTCCCATTCCTGCGCGCCCGGATGCCCCTTGGCGACGTCCGCCGCATGTGCCGCGATCTTGTAGGTGATCACGCCGGTCTTGACGTCGTCCCGGTCGGGCAGGCCCAGATGTTCCTTCGGCGTGACGTAGCAGAGCATCGCCGTGCCCCACCAGCCGATCATCGCCGCGCCGATGCCGCTGGTGATGTGGTCGTAGCCGGGTGCCACGTCCGTCGTCAGCGGGCCCAGTGTGTAGAACGGCGCCTCGTCGCAGACCTCCTGCTGGCGGTCGATGTTCTCCTTGATCTTGTGCATCGGGACGTGGCCGGGTCCCTCGATCATCGTCTGGACGTCGTGCTCCCTTGCGACGCGGTTGAGTTCGCCGAGGGTGTCCAACTCGGCCATCTGCGCCTCGTCGTTGGCGTCCGCGACGCAGCCGGGCCGCAGCCCGTCGCCGAGGGAGAAGGTGACGTCGTAGGTGCGCAGGATGTCGCACAGCTCCGCGAAGTGCGTGTAGAGGAAGCTCTCCCGGTGGTGCGCGAGACACCAGGCCGCCATGATCGAGCCGCCGCGCGAGACGATGCCGGTCTTACGGCGGGCGGTCAGCGGTACGTAGCGCAGCAGAACGCCCGCGTGCACCGTCATGTAGTCGACGCCCTGCTCGCACTGCTCGACGACGGTGTCCCGGTAGACCTCCCAACTCAGCTCCTCGGCCTTGCCGTCGACCTTCTCCAGCGCCTGGTAGAGGGGGACGGTGCCGATGGGGACGGGCGAGTTGCGCAGCACCCACTCGCGTGTGGTGTGGATGTTGCGGCCGGTGGAGAGGTCCATGACGGTGTCGGCGCCCCAGCGGGTCGCCCACGTCATCTTCTCCACCTCCTCCTCGATGGACGAGGTGACCGCGGAGTTGCCGATGTTGGCGTTGACCTTCACGAGGAAGTTCCTGCCGATGATCATCGGCTCGGTCTCGGGGTGGTTGACGTTGGCGGGCAGTACGGCGCGGCCGGCCGCGATCTCGTCCCTCACGAACTCGGGCGTACGGTTCTCCCGCAGCGCAACGTACTCCATCTCCGGTGTCACCAGACCGCGCCTGGCGTAGGCGAGTTGGGAGACGGAGGCGGCCGCGCCGCCGGTTTCCCCGCGGCCGCGGCGGGGCTTGCGCGGGCGGCCGGGGAAGACCGCGTCGAGGCCGTCGAGGCCGCCGCCGCGCGGGGTCGTGTGTTTGATTCCGTCGTCCTCGGGCCGCAGTTCACGGCCCGTGTACTCCTCCGTGTCGTCGCGTTCGATGATCCAGTTGCGGCGCAGCGGCGGAAGGCCGCGGCGCACGTCGGTGTCGATGGCGGGATCGGTGTACGGCCCGGACGTGTCGTAAAGCGTCACGTCCTTGCCGCTGGTGAGGTGCACACGGCGCACCGGGACCCGCAGGTCCGGGCGCGATCCGCTCAAGTAGCCCTTGTGCCAGCCGAGTCGGCGGGACCCGTTCTCAGCCGAGGGGGTACGTGCATCCTGCATGGTCATCGGACCAACTCCCTACGCCGGCATTACCCGGTAACAGGTTCGGCGGTCGACGCAGCCTTCCCCGCCGTAGGCGACCGCTCCGCCGTACGTCGTGCGTACGTGCGGCTGTCCGGTCGGACGGAGGTCAGCGCCCTCTCAGCCCCGTGCTCGGAGCTCCCGCGATGTGCAATGGTCCCACCACGCTAGTGGTATGACGCACGTGATGAACAGGGCGCCCCGGGGCCGGGGCTTTGCAATGATCGGGTCGTGACCCCCGATCCCCGGTCCCGCTCGTACCGGCAAGCGCAAGGACCTTCCGAACCCGTCCCGGTTCCGGTGCCGGGACAGCAGCGCGACCGCCGGCGGCCCGACTGCCGCCGACAGCCAGGCAGTTGGTGCCTACGGCCGGCAGCCCGGTCAGGGTCAAGGGCATGCGCAGGGTCCACCCGGGCACGGTTCCGCCCAGCACGGCCACGGCGGTCACGGCCACGGCGAACACGGCCACGGCGCACACGGTCAAGGGCATGGGCACAGCCACAGCCATGGACCGCCCGCTCCCGTGTCGCGGCATCTGCGCAAGGTCATCGCCGCCGTGCTGATTCCTTTCGCCGTCGCGGTCGTCGCGGGTCTCGCGCTGCTGTGGCCCGGCGGCGTACCGGAGAAAGGCGGCTCCACCGGTGTCGGCTTCGACCGGCCGACGCTTCCGGCGCGTGTGACGGCGGTACGGGTCGTCGACTGCAAGGACGTCAACGCGCAGAACTCCGCGCCGCAGCCCGGCCAGTCCGGCGGGGCGGCGGGCAGCCAGGGCGCCGGCGGCCAGGGCGGGGCGGCCGGGGCGGGCGGCACCTGCAAGAAGGCGACCGTCGAGGTCGCTGCCGGCAAGGACAAGGGCACCGAGTTCACCGAGGTCGTCACCCCTGACGCCACCCGCACCTACTCGGCCGGGCAGGACGTCGTCGTCGCGTACGCCGCGAACGCGCCGCGCGAACTGCGCTACAGCGTCATCGACGTCGACCGCGACCTGCCGATGGTGCTGCTGGCGGGCGTCTTCGCGCTCTTCGTGGTGCTGGTCGGACGGATGCGCGGAGTGCTCGCCCTGGTGGGCCTCGCGGTGAGTTTCGCCGTGCTGAGCCTGTTCATCCTGCCCGCGATACTTCAGGGTTCGAATCCGCTGGTCGTCGCCGTCGTCGGGGGCAGCGCGATCATGCTCGCGACGCTGTATCTCTGCCATGGGCTGTCGGCCCGTACATCGGTGGCCGTGCTGGGCACGCTGATATCGCTGCTGCTGATCGGGGTGCTCGGTTCGCTGTTCATCGGCTGGGCCCGGCTCACGGGGAACACCGACGACCAGACCGGCCTGGTGCACGGCCTGTTCCCCGACATCGGCATTCAGGGCCTGCTGCTGGCCGGGGTGCTCATCGGCTCGCTCGGCGTGCTCGACGACGTCACCGTCACCCAGACCTCGGCGGTGTGGGAGCTGAAGGAGGCCGATCCCGGCGCCGGTTGGCGGAAGCTGTACAGCGCGGCGATGCGCATCGGCCGCGACCACATCGCCTCGGTGGTCAACACGCTGGTGCTCGCGTACGCCGGTGCCGCGCTGCCGCTGATGCTGCTGTTCTCCATCGCGCGCAGCGGCGTGACGACGGTCGCGACGAGCGAGGTCGTGGCGGAGGAGATCGTGCGTACGCTGGTCGGCTCGATCGGGCTCGTCGCCTCGGTGCCGGTGACGACGCTGCTGGCTGCGCTGGTGGTCTCGTCGGACCGGGGCCGCGCCGTCGCTTCCTCTCTTCAGGCGGCCCAGGCGGGCGCAGCCGGTACGGCCGCCGCCACCGGTGGCCAGGGGCGACCCGCACGCGCGGACGCTCCGCAGCGTACGGACGCCGAAGTCACCACTCGTCGCGGCGGGAAGAGGAGGAAGCCGAAGTGAAGTGGCGCACCACGTAGATGAGTCCGCCGACGAGCGCCGCGAAGATCAGCACCTTGAACAGCAGCCCGATCAGGAAGCCGACGACGCTGGCGATCAGACCGCCGAACACGACGACTGCGATGACCGGGATCGCGACCCACTTCACCCACCACGGCAGGCTTCTCAAGATCCCTTTGGCGTCCATCTCTCTGGCTCCTGTCGGCCGGGCCGGTCCCGCTCGTGGCGAACCGGTCGATACGGGCTGCTGTGCGGCGGCCGCAGTGTCGCGCCGCCGCCTCTCACCCCCGATGCTAGAGCGCCGCGGACGGAGCCGGGAGGGCCGCGGACCCCGGCCGTCCCCTGAACCGTCCCCCATCGAACCCTGAGCCGGGCGTCCTCCCCGGCCCGGGGTACGGGGTCCGGCCTGCCGCTTCCGCTTCGCGGAGACGGCCCGGCTCGCGGGCCCGGCCGCGCGGTCAGCTCTCAGGCGGCGCGAAGACGACCATGACCCGCAGGTCCTCCGCGATGTGGTGGAACTTGTGCGGCACGCCCGCCGGTACGTAGACGACGCTGCCACGTGCCACCGCCGTCGTCTCGTCCCCCACGGTGATCGCGCCGCGTCCGCTGACGACGAAGTAGATCTCGTCCTGTTTGTGCGGCTGCTGCGGATCTGTCTGGCCCCGGTCCAGGGCGTAGAGCCCGGCGGACATGTGGCGCTCCCGCAGGAACTGGAGATACGCGCCGTCGTGCGCGGCCCGCTGGGCTTCCAGCTCCTCCAGCCGGAACTCCTTCATCTGCCCGCCCACCCCTTGTCCTTGTCGTCCGTTCGTCCTGCCGGTGCTGCCCGGAACTCCCGGAACTCCCGGAACTCCCGGGGTTCCAGGTCCTGCTGGTACCGCCGGTGTTCCGACCGCGCCGCCCGTGCCGCTCGTACTGCCGTGCCCGCGGGGCCAGTTCGCGGCCCGGCCGCGTGCACCGCCGCACGCCGTCGCCCCCGTCGCCTCGGCGGCTTCTCCGGTCTCGTGTGACCCGGGCCTCCGGCTCTGTCACGATCACACTATGACCAATTTCCTCATCAAGACGCTGGCGAACGCAGCCGCCCTCGCGGTGGCGACCTGGCTGGTGTCCGGCATCGAACTCACCGGTGCGGACACCGGATCGAAGACGGTCACGCTGGTGATCGTGGCGTTGATCTTCGGGGTCGTGAACTTCGTGGTCAAGCCGCTGCTGAAGTTCATCTCGCTGCCGCTGATGGTCCTCACCCTCGGCCTGTTCACGCTGGTGATCAACGCGCTGATGCTGATGCTCACTTCGTGGGTGGCCGACAATCTCGACGTGAGCTTCCATGTGGACGGCTTCGGTACGGCCTTCCTCGGCGGCCTGATCATCTCGATCGTGGCGTGGGCGCTGCACATGGTCCTCCCCGACCGGGACTGACGTATCACCGGTGACCGGCCGCGACGGGCCGACACCGGCACACCGCCACGAGCACGGACCGAGCGAGCACGGAGTGCGTATGGACACCTTCCGCGTCTGTTTCGTATGCACCGGCAACATCTGCCGGTCGCCCATGGCCGAGGCCGTCTTCCGCTCCCATGTGGCGGACGCGGGGCTGGAGGACCGGATCACCGCGAGCAGCGCGGGCACCGGCGGCTGGCACGTCGGAGACCCGGCCGATCCGCGTACGGCGGAGACGCTGGAGTCCGCGGGGTACGAACTCGTCCATTCGGCACGGCAGTTCGAGCCCGCGTGGTTCGACGGGCAGGACCTGGTCGTCGCCCTCGACGAGGGCCACGAGCGGGAACTGCGTGCCATGGCCCCCACCCCCGAGGACGCCGCGAAGGTACGGCTGCTGCGCTCCTACGACCCGACCGCCTCGGAGCGCGACGGCTTCGGCTTCGACGTGCCGGACCCGTACTACGGCGGTTCGAGCGGGTTCGAGGAGGTGCTGAAGCTTGTGGAGGCGGCCGTGCCGGGGCTGCTCTCGGAGGTCGCGGCGACGCTGGACGAGAGATCCGCGGGCGCGGGCGCGGGTGCGGGCGGCGCGACCGCTGCACACCGCGGCCCGGCACATCGTGCGCCGCGGCATGGCGGGGCCTCGCACGAGGCCCCCCGCAAGGAAGCCGGCTGATGCCCGCGCTCGCCGACCGCGTGGCCGAGCTGACCGGCGCCGATGAGGCCACGCGTGCGTTCCCCGTCGAGGGCGGGGACATCTGCGACGCGTGGAGCATCATGCTGCGCGGCGGTCCTCACGGGCTGCACCGCAAGGTGTTCGCCAAGACCCGCTCCGGCAGCCCGCCCGGCTTCTTCGCGGCGGAGGCCGCGGGACTGACCCTCCTCGCCGTGACGGGGACCGTGGCGGTACCGGACGTACTCGCCGTCGAGGACGACGTGCTCGTACTGGAGTGGCTGGAGCCCGGAGAGCCCACCCCCGACCAGGCGGACCGCCTCGGACGTGAACTGGCCGCGCTGCACAACATGAGCGCCCTGTCCTACGGGACTCCGGGCCGCGCCGCCTATATCGGGCCGCTGTCGCTGCCCTCACCGTCGACGCCCGTGACAGAGCCCGAGCAGTGGCCCGCCTTCCACGCCGAGTACCGGCTGCTGCCGTATCTGCGGCAGGCCGTCGACGGCGGCGGCATCGAAGCCTCCGACGCACGCGACGTCGAGCGGCTCTGCGAGCGGATCGGCGACATCGCCGGGCCGCCGCAGCCGCCGGCGCTGATCCACGGCGATCTGTGGTCCGGCAATGTGCTCTGGGCCGGCGGCGACGCCCCGCGTCCCCGGCTGATCGACCCGGCGGCACAGGGCGGACACCCCGAGACCGACCTGGCGTTCCTCCAGCTGTTCGGCTGCCCGCACCTCTCCCGTATCCTCGCCGCGTACGAAGAGGTACGTCCCATCGAGGGCCGCGCCCAGCGGGTCCCCCTCCATCAGCTCCACCATCTGCTGGTGCACGCCGTCCTCTTCGGACCGGGCTACGGCGCACAGTGCGGGGCGGCGGCACGCGAGGCGCTGGGCGGCTGACCGGCCGAAGCAGCCCCTGAACACCCCCGACCGAGGCCCGAAGCAGCCCTCGAAGCAGGCCACCGGATCAGACGGCCGAAACGGACGGCCGAAGCAATGCGCAGGCACCGGGAGAGCACCGCCATGAGCAGCGACAGCGACGCCGGCAGCGACACCGCCGCAGACGCCACCAGCCACGCCTTTGGCCACGCCACCAGCGACGCCACCAGGGTCGTAAGGGCAGGACTCCCCGAGGAACAGCCCTACGAACCCCCGCTCCCCGGGCCGGTGTTCGCCGCCCACTACCACCTCCCCGGCGATGTCGCCGACGCCCCCTACGCATACGGGCGCGACGCCAACCCCACCTGGACCGCGCTGGAAGAGGCGATCGCCGAGCTGGAGTCCCCCGGCGGCGACCGGGTGCAGACCACCGTCTTCGCCTCCGGCATGGGTGCGATCTCGGCGGTGCTGCTGTCCCAGGCACGGCACGGGCGCGTCTTCGTACTGCCCGACGACGGCTACAACCTGCTCGTACCGATGCGGGAGCGGCTGAGCGGCCTCGGCGTCGAGGTGCGTACCGCGCCGACCGCCGGAGACGCCCAACTCGCCCTGCTGGACGGGGCTTCGCTGCTGTGGATCGAGTCGCCGTCCAACCCCGGGCTGGACGTGTGCGACATCCGGCGGCTGGCAGACGCCGCCCATGAGCGCGGCGCGCTCGTCGCCGTCGACAACACCCTGGCCACGCCGCTCGGGCAGCGGCCCCTCGAACTGGGCGCGGACTTCTCCGTCGCCAGCGGCACGAAGGCCCTGACAGGCCACGGCGATGTGCTGCTCGGGCTGGTGAGCTGCCGGGACGCGGAGGCAGCGGCGGCCGTACGGCAGTGGCGGAAGCTGGTCGGTGCGATCCCCGGGCCCATGGAGGCATGGCTGGCGCACCGTTCGCTGGCGACGCTCGACCTGCGGACGCAGCGGCAGGCCGAGGGCGCAACCGCCGTCGCCGAGGCGCTGCTTGAGCGCGGCGACGTGGTGGACGTACGCCATCCCGGCCTGCCCGGCGACGCCGCGCATCCGACCGCCGTGCGGCAGATGCGGCGCTTCGGCTGCGTCGTCTCCTTCACGCTCGCGGACCGGGAGCACGCGGAGCGGTTCCTGGGGGCGCTGCGCCTGGTCGGGCAGGCGACCAGCTTCGGCGGGGTGCGTTCGACGGCCGAGCGGCGCGGGCGCTGGGGCGGGGACGCCGTGCCGGAGGGTTTCGTACGGCTGTCGGTGGGCGTTGAGGACCCGGACGACCTGGTCGCCGACGTGCTGAGGGCCCTGGACGCGGCGGCGACCGGCTAGCCGTACGCGCTCGCTGCGCGGGTGCTCGGCACGCGGTGCGGGGTTCGGCGGGGCCCGTGCGTCTTCAACTCGCCTCTGTGCGCCCGCAGTCGGCCTGCCGGCCCTCCCCGGCCTACTCAGGCTTGTGTTCCGGGCCGCCATAGTCGGGGCTGGAGTAGTCCGGGCTGGAGTAACGCGGGCGGACGCTCTCGCGCTCCGTGCCGTCCGAGGGGCTGCGGCTGGAGAAGTCGGGACCGGAGTAGCCCAGACGCGGTGTGCGCTCCTCCGTCCGTTCCCCCGCCCGTTCCTTGGCGCGTTCCTCGGCTCGTTCCTCGGCTCGCTTCCCGGTACGGGCAGCCTCCGTTACGGGGCCGCCCGTGGAAGAGGAGCCGGCAGTGGACGCCGAGGAGGACGTCGAGGAGGATGCTGCGGCGGAACCCTCGCTGCCGCCCTCCGTCGGTCGGCCTGTGCCCTGCGAGGCGGCGGAACGGCCCGTACCGAAGGACTGCTTGCCCGGCTGCGCGTCGAGCGCGTCCGCCAGGAACGGCACGATGCCCCGCTCCAGCAGCGCCTGCCGCCAGACCGTCCGCGCCGTCGAGACCTCCCTGGCCAGACGGGACTCGCGCGACCCGCCGGAGCGGCCTTCCCCTTCGGCGTCCTCGTCGTCGCCGGCGCTCCGGCGTGCGCCCGCGCCGTTGCGCAGTGCCGTCAGCCACAGTTCGGCCATGGCCACCACGATCCCGGCGGCGGCGAGCACTGCGAAGACCCAGCCCGCGCCGCGCATCGGCGCCGCTATCGAGGGCTCCGGGGAGACGATCCGCAGCAGATAGCCCAGCAGCAGGAAGATGACGGCGGCGGTGCCCGCGAGCAGCGGCACCAGTACGGAGACCATCGCCAGCAGCCCCGCACCGGCGGTCTCGCCGACGCCCTCGCCGACACCGGCCAGGCTCAACCCGCCGCCACGGCCGCGCTGTTCGCCCTCGTCCGCCGCGTCCGTGCCCGGGCGCGGACGTGCCGCGGACGGGGCCGAGCCCGAACCGGCAGTGGCCGCCGAGCCGTTGTGGCCGCGTGGCCTCTCGGCGGCGCTTTCGCGCAGCCGGGTCCGCAGCGCGACGTACTGCTCGTACTCCTCCGCCGCGTCCGCGGCTATCGCCGTGGCGGCGCTGAGGGCCATGACGCGCAGCCGGTCCGCGCTTATCCGTTCGCCCACTGCCGTCAGCGCAGGACGCCGGCCCGCCTCACGCAGAGCCTCGTCCACGGCCCGCTCGAACTCGGGCCGGTCTTCGGGCAGCAGATGCGGAGCGCTGTTCATGTGCATCCCCCGATGCTCCGTAGGGCCTTCCGGTGCCGTTGGGGGCACCACCCGGGCCGGCAGGCCCAGGGGGAGGGCGGGGCAGCCGCGGCGAAGGGTAGGGGAATTCGCAGCGGCAGAACCGATATTAGAGGGAGTGCGGCACCTTCTGAGAGAGAGTTTCCGGTAATTGCCTCGTCCCGGCAACGTCTTCAGCGCTGCTGCGCGCCTGTCCGCGCCCGCGTACGCCCGCCCCACGCCGGGCCGACGGCCGGGCGTTCCCCACTCTGGGAGCGGCCGGTGAATGCCCGTTCAACGAATGCTGAACGGCCGGGCGGGCCCCGCGGCTATTCCCCTGAGGGCTCCGCGCCCGACGGCTCCGCGCTCAACGGCTCTTCGGCGGGCGCCTGTTCGGCGAGCGGCAGCCTTGTGACGAGCAGCCGTCCGTCCATGGTCACGCCGCCGTCCATCGCCAGCGCGAGCCCGTCGGCGTAGAGATGCGGCCCGGTCACCTCGGGCAGCACGTCCTCTTCGGCCGCCGCGTCCGCCGCGTCGGCGACGCCGTCGGCGCCCGGGTCCCCGACGAGATACGGGATGGGGCTGTGGCCGTGCACGATCCGCTTGCCGCCGAAGACGCCGAGCAGTTCGCGTGCGGCGTCGGAGCCGGTCTCGTCGCGGAAGGCGAAGCGCTTGGTGAACTTGCGGAACAGTTCCCAGATCTCGTCCGCGTCGTTGCGTTGCAGTGCCTCGGTGACGGCGTCGTTGACGCCCTCGATGGTGTCGCCGTAGTCGAGATAGCACGTGGCGTCCGAGTGCAGCAGCAGATGGCCGTCGGCCAGAGCCATCGCGTCGAGACGCGACATCCACTGCACATGGTGGTCCTCCAGGCGTTCCATGTCGGAGCGCTGGCCGCCGTTGAGCAGCCACGCGGCCTGGAACGAGGCAGTGCCCGCACTGGAGTTGACGGGGGTGTCGCCGAACTTCTTCGCGCCGATCAGCAGCAGTTCGTGGTTGCCCATCAGGGCCTTGCAGTAGCCGCCCGCGGCGGCCGCCTGCGCGGAGAGGTTCATGACGAGGTCGATGACGCCGATGCCGTCCGGGCCGCGGTCGGTGAAGTCGCCGAGGAACCACAGCCGGGCGTTGCCCGCGGCCCAGCCGTCCTGCGCGTCGGTGATTCCGGCGCCGTGCAGCGCCTCCCGCAGCTCGTCGAGATAGCCGTGTACGTCGCCCACGACGTAGAGGGGGCCGTCGCCCTCCTCTGCTGCGGCATGCACGGAGACGTCGACGAGCGTCGGCTCGTGCCCCTCGTCCGCCGCCTCGGAACGGACGATCGGCAGGTCGCGCTCGGTCGGGGTGTAGCCGTCGTCGGACGGCTGGTCGCGCACCGGGTCCGGCACCGGACCGCGCACCGGGTCCCTCAGCGGAGGCGGTGACTGTACGGGAGGCTGGGCGTCCTGTACGGGCGCTCCCGGAGCCCCGGGGCCGTGCGCGACGGCACCGCCGCCCTGCCACATCCCCGGTACCTGACCGGCCCCCTGAGTCATCGACCCCTCCACCATCGCGCGCCGCCGTGCACCTGTCCGGGCCTCGCCCTGCCTGCTTCGGCGGGGATACCCGCCCGCCGCCTGTCGCACCGCCCCGCGGGGCCGCAGTCGCACAGGTCCGGATCGGGTCCCGGTGTCGTGCGCTCCATCATAGGAACGCCGGTAGCGCCTTGTGACGCACCTGGGGACGGCAATCGCGGCTCGCGGAGCGGGGGCTGGAGCATTCTTCCCGAAATTCCCCTCTCGTCCACGGCCATGGCCCGGGTGCGGCCGGGCCATGGCGCCACGCCCTTCGCCAAACGGCACGTTGCGACGCCGGGTGACGCCGTATGAAGCGGTGCGTCGCCGCATGACTTCGGGCGACGCAGGCGGCTGAGGGCGACGGCGCGTGACTGCGGATCAGGAGGATCAGGAGGATCAGGCCGGGTCAGCCCGGCCCGTGCTGTGCTTCCGGGCCGCTCCCGGGTCCTGAATCGGGCTCCGGGCCCTTTGCCTGGTCCCGGCCCTTTCCCCGGTCCTGTCCCTGGTCCTGGCTCTGGCTCTGATTCTGGCCCAGGCCCAGGCCCTGGTCCTGTCCCGGCTCCGGCGCCGCCCCGGGGGAGCGAGGCGCGCTGATCGTGGCGCGCTGCCGACGGCGCTGCGACGACGTACGGACGATGAGGTCCGTCGGCATCACCTGATGCACGGGACCTTCGTTGCCGACGCCCTCGATCGCGTCGATGAGGAGCTGGATGACGGTGTTCCCGATGCGGCCGGGCTTGAGCGAGAGCGTGGTGATGGGCGGTTCGGTGCTGGCGTAGACGTTGGACTCGCTACAGCACACCAGCAGCAGGTCCTCCGGTACGCGCAGTCCGTAGCGGCGCGCGGCGGCCAGCAGGTCCGTGCCGTTGGGGTCGAAGAGCCCGTAGACCGCGTCGGGGCGGTCGGGCCGGGCGAGTAACCGGTCGGCCGCGACGGCCCCCGCGCAGGGGTCGTGCGCCGGGTAGTGCTCGTAGACGGGCTCCTGCCCTACGCGTGCGCACCACTCGAAGTAAGCGGTGGTCGACAGCCTCGTATAGGTGTCGGTGCTTGTGCCGGTCAGCAGCCCGATGCGCCGGGCGCCGGCCTCGGCGAGGTGGTCGAGCAGGCCGCGGACCGCCTCCTCGTGGTCGTTGTCGACCCAGGCCGTGACGGGCAGCGACCCGGCGGGGCGGCCGTCGGAGACGACGGGCAGGCCGGAGCGGACGAGTTCGGTGACGACGGGGTCCTCGTCGGAGGGGTCGATGACGACGGTGCCGTCGAGGGCGACGTTGGACCACAGGTCGTGCCGCGAGGTGGCGGGCAGGATGACGAGGGCGTAGCCGCGGGCGAGCGCGGCCGAGGTGGCCGCTCTGGCCATCTCGGCGAAGTACGCGAACTCGGTGAAGGTGAACGGTTCTTCGCCGTAGGTGGTGACCGTGAGCCCGATCAGGCCGGACTTGCCGGTGCGCAGCGTGCGGGCGGCGGCCGAGGGCCGGTAGCCGAGGCGCTGGGCGACCTCGCGGACGTGGCTGCGGGTGGCGTCGGGCAGGCGGCCCTTGCCGTTGAGCGCGTCGGAGACAGTCGTGATCGAGACACCGGCCGCGGCGGCGACGTCGCGGATGCCCGCGCGCCCGCTCAGCCGGCTTCCCCCGTGGGCCCGGCGCGAGGCCGCCGCCGGGCTTACCTGATGCTTCTCTGCTGCTGTCATGGCGCCCCGATCGTAGGCCCGCCGCGGAGGGGGTCCCGTCCACGCCGGCGGGGCCCCAGAAGGCACGATTCTGCATGTGCCGGTGTGCCCAACTGCCTTGGAAAGCACGCTAGTTGACGACGCATCATGAAGTTTGGCCCCCTCCGCGGGCGATTGTGCCCCCGGATACGGCGATGTTGCGAGGAGGTCTCAACTCACCTTCATGAGTGACGCGCGCCACGGCTTAAGCCACCGGCGCGGAAGTGCGTGAGGGGGCTCATGCTGCACGCCCGCACGCCCCTTGCCCGATTCCTCTTAGGGTTAGCAGCATTGGGGTCGGCGGCAGGACCGTGCCGACGGCGGCTACGAGGAGGAGACAGCGGTGAGCGAGAAGAAGCCCAGGCTGCGCGGCGCGCTCGAAGGCATCCCCACCTACAAGCCGGGAAGGCCGGCCGCAGCGGGGCCCGCCGGATACAAGCTGTCGTCGAACGAGAACCCATATCCGCCGCTGCCCGGCGTGCTGGAGACGATGACCTCCGCCGCCGGCGGCGCCAACCGCTACCCCGACATGGCCTGCACGGGCCTGATGGAGGCCGTCGCGGAACGCTTCGACGTGCCAGTCGAGCATGTGGCGACCGGCACCGGCTCGGTCGGCGTCGCCCAGCAGCTCCTCCAGTGCACGGCCGGTCCGGGCGACGAAGTGATCTACGCCTGGCGGTCTTTCGAGGCCTATCCGATCATCACCCAGATCTCCGGAGCCGCCTCGGTGCAGGTGCCTCTCACCGACGCCGAGGAGCACGACCTTGACGCGATGGCCGACGCCGTCACCGACCGCACCCGGCTGATCTTCGTCTGCAACCCCAACAACCCCACGGGAGTCGCCGTTCCGGGCGCCGCCCTGGAGCGCTTCCTGGACCGCGTACCGGACGACGTGCTGGTGGTGCTCGACGAGGCATACCGCGAGTTCGTCCGCGACGAGCGCGTCGTCGACGGCCTCCGCCTCTACCGCGACCGCCCCAACGTCTGCGTGCTGCGCACCTTCTCCAAGGCATACGGACTGGCCGGACTGCGCGTGGGCTTCGCGGTCGCCCACGAACCGGTCGCCGCTGCGCTCCGTAAGACGGCGGTGCCCTTCGGCGTCAGCCAGATCGCACAGGACGCGGCGGTCGCCTCATTGCGCAGCGAGGCGGAGCTGCTGGAGCGCGTCGAGGCGCTCGTCGCCGAACGTGCGCGTGTCTCACGCGAATTGACCGCGCAGGGCTGGACCGTCCCCGAGTCGCAGGCCAACTTCGTCTGGCTGCGCCTCGGCGACCGTACGAGCGACTTCGCGGCGGCGTGCGAGCGTGCGGGCGCGATGATCCGGCCGTTCCCGGGTGAAGGGGTGCGCGTCTCGGTGGGGGAGACCGAGGGGAACGACATCTTCCTTCAGACGGCGGCGGCGTTCCGCAAGTCGGAGTTCTGACCGGGGGCGCCGGGGTCTGCGGGCGCTGGCCCCCGGCCGGTCGTCCGACGTCCCGGCGCCGCTTCTCTCTCCTGCTTTCTCCTGCCCGTGATGCGCGCCCGCCGAATGCGTGCCCCAGCTGCCTGCCGGTGCGTGCGTGCCTCAACTGCCGCCCGGCGAAGGGCAGTTGAGACCTCTCGGGGCCTGCCCACCACCCCGGCCTGCTAGCCCGCCCGGCACCGCCGGTGCCGCTTCGGGGACCCCGCCGTGGTGTCCGAAAAGCCCGGTCGTAGTATTACTTGTGAATGTGAACTCATTCACGAGCACCATTTGTGGCCGGGCATCGCGGTCCGAACACGGACGAATCCCCTCGCCGTGTACCGGCCACAGCCGTGAGGCGAAGGAGCAAGCCGGTGGAGATGACAGCTCTGGCGCCGGAGACCCTGGCGCGCTGGCAGTTCGGCGTGACGACCGTCTACCACTTCCTGTTCGTGCCGCTGACGATCGCGCTCTCCTCGTTCGTCGCCGGTCTGGAGACCGCGTGGGTGCGCACGGGCAAGGAGAAGTACCTCAGGGCGGCGAAGTTCTGGGGCAAGCTCTTCCTGATCAACATCGCCATGGGCGTGGTGACCGGCATCCTCCAGGAGTTCCAGTTCGGCATGAACTGGTCGGACTACTCACGTCTCGTCGGTGACGTCTTCGGCGCGCCCCTCGCCTTCGAGGCGCTCATCGCCTTCTTCTTCGAGTCGACCTTCATCGGGCTGTGGATCTTCGGCTGGGACAAGCTGCCCAAGCGCATCCACGCGGCGTGCATGTGGATGGTGGCGGCCGGCACGGTGCTCTCCGCGTACTTCATCCTCGCCGCCAACTCCTGGATGCAGCACCCCGTCGGCTACCGCATGGACCCCGGCAGCGGACGTGCCGAACTCACCGATTTCATACGGGTACTCACGCAGAACACGGCGCTGGCGCAGTTCGCGCACACCCTCGTCGCCGCCTTCCTCACCGGCGGGGCGTTCATGGCGGGCATCGCCGCCTACCACCTGAGGCGGCGCCGCCACGTGCCCGTGATGAGGGCGTCGCTGAGGCTCGGGCTGGTGACGATGGTGGTGGCGGGGCTGCTCACGGCCGTCAGCGGCGACCGGCTGGGGAAGATCATGTACGACCAGCAGCCGATGAAGATGGCCGCCGCGGAGGCGCTCTGGGAGACCAAGGGGCCCGCGCCGTTCTCGCTCTTCGCCTACGGGGACGTGGGCCCGCCGAAGACCGGCCACAACAAGGTCGCCGTCGAGATTCCCGGGCTGCTCTCCTTCCTCGCGCACGACGACTTCTCCACGGCCGTGCCCGGCATCAAGGACACGGAGGCGGCGCTGCGCGACAAGTACGGCGGCAAGCTCGACATCGCCGACTACCGGCCCAACATCCCCGTCGCCTACTGGTCGTTCCGCTGGATGATCGGCTTCGGGATGTCGTCGTTCGCGCTGGGCGCCGCCGGGCTGTATCTCACCCGTCGCAGGCTCTGGCTCGCGCCGGATCTGCGTACGACCGACGACGAGGTGCCGCGGCTCGCGCTCACCCGCGGGCGGGAGGCCGGCCCGTCCCTCTCCGGCTGGTACTGGCGGCTGACTCTGCTGACCATGGCGTTCCCGCTGATCGCCAACTCCTGGGGCTGGATCTTCACCGAGACCGGCCGCCAGCCGTGGGTCGTCTACGGCGTGCTGCCGACGTCGGCGGGCGTCTCGCCCAGCGTCGGCCAGGGCGAGGTCGTCACCTCCATGAGCGTCTTCATCGCCCTGTACGCGGTGCTGGCAGTCATCGAGATCAAACTGCTGGCGAAGTACGTGAAGGCCGGTCCGCCCGAACTGACCGACGCCGACCTCGATCCGCCCACCCGCATCGGCGGGCACGACCGCGACGACCCCGACCGGCCCATGGCCTTCTCGTACTGAGGAGCACGTGATGGAGCTTCACGACATCTGGTTCGCGGTGATCGCCGTGCTGTGGACCGGCTACTTCTTCCTCGAAGGCTTCGACTTCGGCGTCGGCGTCCTCACGCGGCTGCTGGCGAGGGACCGCGGCGAGCGGCGAGTCCTGATCAACACCATCGGGCCCGTCTGGGACGGCAACGAGGTGTGGCTGCTGACCGCCGCCGGCGGCACCTTCGCCGCCTTCCCCGACTGGTACGCCACGCTCTTCTCCGGCTTCTACCTGCCGCTGCTGGCCGTACTCGTCTGCCTCATCGTGCGCGGTGTCGCCTTCGAATACCGCGCCAAGCGGACCGAGGACGCATGGCAGGACCGCTGGGAGAAGGCCCTGTTCGTAACGTCGCTGCTGCCCGCGTTCCTGTGGGGCGTGGTCTTCGCGAACATCGTCCGCGGAGTGCCCGTCGACGGGAGGAAGAACTACGCGGGCGGGCTCGGCGACCTCTTCGGCCCGTACGCGCTGCTCGGCGGGCTCGTCACGCTCACCCTCTTCACCTTCCACGGCGCCCTGTTCACTGCCCTGAAGACCACCGGGGACATCCGGCCGCGGGCACGCAGGCTGGCCGTCGCACTTGGGCTGGCGTGCGCCGCGCTCACCGCGCTGTTCCTCGCCTGGACCCAGGCACACTCCGGCGACGTCTGGAGCCTCGGCGCCTCGGTGATCGCCGTCGCCGCGCTGCTGGGTGCCGTCGCGGTCGACGCGGCCGGGCGGGAAGGCTGGGCGTTCGCCCTGTCCGGTGCGGCTGTCGCCGCGACCGTGGCCGCCCTGTTCCTCGCGCTCTTCCCCGACGTCATGCCCTCGTCGCTGGACCCGCGCTGGAGCCTGACCGCCGAGAACGCCGCGTCCAGCCCGTACACGCTGAGGATCATGACGTGGTGCGCGGCGCTGGCCACGCCCGTCGTGATGCTCTACCAGGGCTGGACGTACTGGGTCTTCCGCAAGCGCATCGGCACCCGGCACATCGCGGAGAACCACTGATGGGCGGCCCGCGATGAAGCCCGTCGACCCCCGGCTGCTGACCCACGCGCGCACCACCCGGGTCTTCCTCGCCGCCTCGGTGGCGCTGGGGCTGGCGTCGGCGCTGCTCGTCGTCGCGCAGGCCGTGCTGATCGCGGACATCGTCGTCTCCGTCTTCCAGCGCGGCGACGGCGCGGGGCGTCCACTGCTGCTGCTCGTCGCGGTGTCGGCCGCACGCGCCCTCGTGGCCTGGCTCACGGAGCTGGCGGCGCACCGCTCCAGCGCCGCGGTCAAGTCGGAACTGCGCACACGCCTCGTCGACCACGCCCTCAGCCTCGGCCCCGCCTGGCTCAAGGACCGCCGCACCGGCGAACTCGCGACCCTCGCCACCCGCGGAGTCGACGCCCTCGACGGCTACTTCTCCCGCTACCTGCCCCAACTCGCCCTGGCCGTGGCCGTACCCGTGGCGGTGCTGGCACGCATCGTCGCCGCCGACTGGATCTCGGCGGCCGTCATCGCCGTGACCCTGCCGCTGATCCCGCTGTTCGCGGCGCTCGTCGGCTGGGCCGCACAGACCCATGTGGACCGCCGCTGGCGCCTGCTCACCCGGCTCTCCGGCCACTTCCTCGACGTCGTTGCCGGGCTGCCCACGCTCAAGGTCTTCGGACGCGCCAAGGCGCAGGCGCGCAACATCCGTGCCATCACCGGCGACTACCGCCGCGCCACCCTGCGCACGCTGCGCATCGCCTTCCTCTCCTCCCTGGTGCTGGAGCTGATCGCCACGATCTCCGTGGCGCTCGTGGCGGTCGGCGTGGGAATGCGCCTCGTACACGGCGAACTCGACCTTCACACCGGGCTGCTGGTCCTCGTACTCGCACCCGAGGCATATCTGCCGCTGCGCCAGGCCGGTGCCCAGTACCACGCCGCCGCCGAAGGGCTCTCCGCCGCCGAGGAGGTCTTCGCCGTACTCGACGAAGCGGCGCCGCCCGCAGGCAGGAGGCCCGCGCCCGACCTGCGGACCGCCACCGTCACCGCCGAACGGCTGCGGGTACGCCACGAGGGCCGCGCCCACGACTCCCTGCCCGCCGTGGACTTGACGCTGCGGCCCGGAGAGACCGTCGCGCTCACCGGCCCCTCCGGCGCGGGCAAGTCGACGCTGCTGCACGCGCTGCTCGGTTTCGTACGTCCGGGCTCCGGCGCCGTACGCGTCGACGGCACGGATCTGCGGGACGTCGAACCGTCGAGCTGGCACGCACAGATCGCCTGGGTACCGCAGCATCCGTATCTCTTCGCGGGCACCGTCGCCGACAACGTACGCATGGCACGCCCCGCCGCGAGCGACGCGGAAGTGGCCGCCGCGCTCGCCGCCGCGGGCACCGGGCTCGACCCCGGGGCCGTGCTCGGCGAGGGCGGTACGGGCATCTCCGCGGGCCAGCAGCGGCGAGTGGCACTGGCGCGGGCGTTCCTCACGGAGCGGCCGCTGCTGCTGCTCGACGAACCGACGGCGGCACTCGACGGCGAGACCGAGTCGGCCGTCGCCGCCGCCCTGCGGCGACTGGCGGCGGACCGCACGGTACTTCTCGTCACCCACCGGCCGGGGCTGCTGGCGTCGGCCGACCGGATCGTCGAACTGCCCGCGCCGGGCGGCCGTCCGGCACCGGCCAGGCCACCGCTGCCGGACGCCGGGCACCCGACTCCCGTACAGATGCCGTGTGTTGAGCAGACCCCCGCCGAGCAGGCGCCTGTCGAGCAGACGACGACCGCCGAGCCCGCGGAGCCTCCGGGGGAACACTCGCGCGGGGCGCCCGGCGGAGACGGCGTACGGGCCCGGCTGACGGCCGCGGCCGTGCTCGGCTCGCTCGCGCTGCTCTCCGCCGTCGGCCTCATGGCCGCATCGGGCTGGCTCATCTCCCGCGCGTCACAGCAGCCGCCCGTGCTGTATCTGATGGTCGCCGTCACCGCGACCCGCGCCTTCGGCCTCGGCCGCGCCGTCTTCCGCTACGCCGAGCGTCTCGTCTCCCATGACGCGGTGCTGCGCCTCCTCGCCGACGTACGCGTCCGCGTCTACCGGAGGCTGGAACGGCTCGCGCCCGCCGCGCTGCGCCGTACCCACAGCGGCGACCTGCTCGCACGGCTCGTCGGCGACGTGGACGCGCTCCAGGAGCGCTATCTGCGCTGGCTGCTGCCTGCCGTCGTCGCGGCGGCCACCGCTGCCGCCGCCGTCGCGTTCACCGCCGTGCTGCTTCCTGCCGCGGGCGTCGCCCTCGCCGCCGGGCTGCTGTTCGCGGGCGTGGCCGTGCCGGTGATCACCGGTGCGGTCTCACGGCGTACCGAGCGCAGGCTCGCCCCCTGGCGGGCCGAGCTGACGGCGCGGGTGGTCGAACTCCTCACCGGCGCGGGCGAGTTGACCGTCGCCGGTGCGCTCGGCGCACGCAAGGAAGGGGCGCGGGCTGCCGACCGGGTGCTGACGCGTCTCGCCGCCCGCTCCTCCGCGGCCACCGCACTCGGCTCGGGGCTGACGGCCCTCGCGAGCGGGCTGACGGTCGCGGCAGCCGCCTGGGCCGGTGCCGCCGCCGTACGGGACGGAAGCCTCGACGGGGTGTGGCTCGCGGCGGTCGTGCTCGTGCCGCTGACGGCGTTCGAGGCGGTCGGCGGGATGCCGCAGGCCGTGCAGTTCCGGCAGCGGGCGAGGCGGTCGGCCGAGCGGGTACGGGACGTACTGGAGGCGCCCGAGCCGGTGAGGGAGCCGGAGCGGCCCGCCCGTGCGCCCGGCTCTCCGTTCCCGTTGTGTCTGCGGGGAGTCTCGGTGCGCTATCCGGACGCGCGGGACTCCTCCGGCGGCGGACCGCCGGACACCTGCGGCGGCGCCGCGAGCGGGCTTCAACTCCCCCTCGACTCCTTCGACTTGACGCTGACACCCGGGCGCCGGGTCGCCGTCGTCGGCGCCTCGGGCTCCGGGAAGACCACACTCGCCCGTACGCTGCTGCGCTTCCTGGACGTGGAGAGCGGCACGTACACGCTCGGAGGAGAACCGGGCGGTGCGCCGGGCGGCGCGTCCGGTGGCGGCGGGGTGGCCGCCGCCGACCTGGACTCGGACGACGTGCGGCGCCACGTGGGGCTGTGCGCCCAGGACGCCCACATCTTCGACAGCACGCTCCGGGAGAACCTGCTGCTCGCACGCAAGGACGCCACCGACGGCGAACTGCGGCGCGCCCTCGCCGCCGCCCGCCTCGACGCCTGGACGGACTCGCTTCCCGAAGGGCTCGACACCCTCGTCGGCGAGCTGGGCGCCCGCCTGTCCGGGGGCGAACGCCAACGCCTCGCGCTGGCAAGGGCGTTGCTCGCCGACTTCCCCGTACTGGTGCTGGACGAGCCCGCCGAGCACCTCGACCTGCCCACGGCCGACGCCCTCACCGCCGACCTGCTGGCCGCCACCGAGGGCCGTACGACCGTACTGATCACCCACAGGCTCAAGGGCCTGGAGGCGGTGGACGAGGTGATCGTGCTCGACGACGGACGCACCGTCGAACGCGGTTCCTACGGTGAACTGGCCGCCGCCGGCGGGCCGTTCAGCCGGATGCTGACCCGTGAAGCGGAGAGCGACGGCCCATGGGCCGGTGGCGGGCGGCCGGAGACGGACCCTGCGGGGCCGGTGTCCCGCCGGGCGGCGGGTCCGCTCTCCGCGTACGGGCGCCGTGCAGGAGCAGCAGCCGCTCGATGACCTCGGCGACGCCGTCGGCCTCGTTGGACGACGTGTGGTGGGGCGTAGCGGCGAGAACGTCGGGATGGGCGTTGGCCATGGCGTAGGAGGTGCCGGCCCAGCTCAGCATCTCCAGATCGTTGGGCATGTCGCCGAAGGCGACGACCTCCTCCGGCCGTATGCCGCGCTCCGCGCAGCAGCGCGCCAGCGTGCTCGCCTTGCTCACCCCCGAACCGCTGACCTCCAGCAGAGCCGACTTGCTGGAGCGCGTGAACTGCCCGTATGCGCCCGCCACTCGACGTCCCAGGACGAGGAACTCGTCCGGCTCCAGCTCCGGGTGGTAGGCGAGCAGCTTCAGTACGGGCTCGTCGTGGCCGGGGCCCAGCAGCTTCTCCGCCGGTGCCACGACACCGCCCGGGTCGGGGTGCAGCGCCGGGTAGTCGGGGTCGAAGTGGATGCCGCCGCTGCGTTCGACGGCGAAGCTCACGCCGGGCGCGGCCTCGCGCAGCGCTCGCACCACCGAGAGTGCGTCGCAGCTCTCCAGCTCACGGACGTGTACGACCTGCCGCCCGCGGTGGAGGTCGACCACCGCGGCACCGTTGGCGCAGATGGCGAGGCCGTGGCCGTGCACATGACCGCTGACGACGTCCATCCAGCGGGCGGGGCGGCCGGTGACGAAGAAGACGTCGAAGCCCGCGGCCTCGGCGGCGGCGAGGGCCGCGACCGTGCGGGGCGAGACGGACTTGTCGTCGCGCAGCAGGGTTCCGTCGAGGTCGGTGGCGATCAGACGGGGCTGTACGGCACGGGCCACGGAGACCGTGGAATCGGCCGCGGGTTCGTAGGGGGGAGCGCTTCGGGCACGGGAGGCGGGAGGCTCAGTCACGGCCACCATCCTCCCGCATATGCCCGCACACCAGTGCGGAGGGTGCCGCCGATGAGCGCCAGGCGGGGCAGTGCCCGCCCGGCGTAGAGGCGTAGAGGCGTAGAGCTGTGGAGCGAGCGGCCGGGGGCGGGGGCGGGTGCCGTGCGGGACGGACGGTGCGCTGCCCGGCTATGCCCGTAGCTGCCCCAGACCCTCGGTGGCGATGCGCTCGAAGGTCTTCTCGTCGGCGGCGAACTGCGTATCGGGAATCGGCCAGTGCAGCACGATCTCGTCGATGCCCGCCTCCGCGTACTTGCCCGCGAAGTCGACGAAGGCGTCCACCGACTCCAGCGGCGACCCCGGCACGAAGCCTGTGAGCAGGACCTTCTCCAGCTCCGAGGAGTCGCGTCCGCTCTGCTCGCAGGCCGCCGCCAGCCGCACCATCTGGTCGCGTACGGCCTGAAGCCCCTCGGCGGGGGTGCCGGTCGCGGCGATGCGCGGGTCGCCGGTGGTCACCCACGCCTGGCCGTAGCGCCCGGCGAGCAGCATGCCCCGGGGGCCGGTCGCCGCGACGGCGAAGGGCAGACGCGGGCGCTGCACACAGCCGGGGATGTCGCGCACCTCGCTCGCCGAGTAGAAGCGGCCCTCGTAGGAGACGACCGGTTCACGCAGCAGCCGGTCGAGCAGCGGCACGAACTCCGCGAAGCGGTCGGCGCGTTCGCGGGGCGTCCACGGCCGCTGTCCGAGCGCCGTTGCGTCGAAGCCGTTGCCGCCGGCGCCGACGCCGAGGGTGAAGCGCCCGCCGCTGATGTCGTCGAGGGACATCAGCTCCTTGGCGAGGGTCACGGGGTGGCGGAAGTTGGGCGAGGTGACGAGGGTGCCAAGGCGCAGGCGCGAGGTGGCCGCTGCGGCGGCGGTGAGGGTGGGCAGCGCCCCGAACCATGTACGGTCCCGGAACTCCGCGCGCCACGAGAGGTGGTCGTAGGTGTAGGCGGTGTGGAATCCCAGCTCCTCGGCGCGCTGCCACTGCTCGCGGGCGCCCTCGTGCCAGCGGCGTACGGGGAGGATCACGGTGCTCAGTCGCGGGGTGCCGTGGGAAGAAGCCATGCCGCCGAGCCTACGGCGCCGCAGGCGCGAGGGCGCCGGACGCCGGACGCCGGTCCGCGGGCGGGGCGCGGCGCGTGGGGCCGAGACCGGTGGCGGCGGGTGAGGCGATGGCTGCTCTCGGTCATTGGCCGCATTCACCGCACGGGGAGGACAATTGGTGCGAAGGTGCCGTATCGAGCGGCGCGGGTCTGTTGTGAGCAGGCGCGCATCCGGACGTCTCCGGACTTCCCGGGGGCGGATGCGCCGGTGCGGCCCGAGCGAGGGAGGAGCGTCCGTCATGGCAGCAGCTCGTGGGCGATACGTAGCCGACCGGGGACTGACCGGCCGCATGGTGGTCACGATGTTCCTCATCGGACTGCTGTACGTGGTCCTCGTCGGTTCGCTGATCGCGGCGATGAGCAACGCATGGCCGCTCATCGTGATCGCCGTCGGCGGGCTCTTCATCGCGCAGTTCTGGTTCAGCGACCGCATCGCGGCCTTCAGCATGGGGGCGCGCGAGGTGACACCGGAGCAGGCACCCGAGCTGCACGGCGCGGTGGACAGGCTGTGCGCGCTGGCCGACGTGCCGAAACCGAAGGTCGCCATGGCCGACAGCGACGTGCCCAACGCGTTCGCCACGGGACGCAGCCACCGCAATTCGATGGTCTGCGCTACGAGCGGGCTGATGCGCCGCCTGGAACCGGAGGAGGTCGAGGGCGTCCTCTCCCACGAGCTGTCGCACGTGGCGCACCGCGACGTCGCCGTCATGACCATCGCGTCGTTCCTCGGCGTACTGGCGGGCATCCTCACCCGCGTCGCGCTGTGGGGCGGCCTGAGCGGCGCCGGACGCAACGACCAGAGCGGCTTCGGCGTCGTACTGCTGGTGATTCCGCTGGTGGGCATCCTCGTCTACATCCTCAGCTTCCTGCTGACCCGGCTGCTCTCCCGCTACCGCGAACTGTCCGCGGACCGCGCGGGCGCGCTGCTGACGGGGCGGCCGTCCGCGCTCGCCTCGGCGCTCACCAAGGTCACCGGGCAGATGGCCAGGATTCCCACGCGTGACCTGCGCAAGGCCGAGCCGTTCAACGCCTTCTTCTTCGCGCCCGCCTTCTCCGGCGAGACCGTCGCGACGCTGTTCTCGTCGCATCCGCCGCTGGAGCGGCGCCTGGAGCAGCTCAGCCGCATCTCGGCGCAGCTCGGACAGCAGCAGTGAGGCGATCCGGCCCGGCCGCGGCCGTACACGCCGGGCACACCGAGCGGTTACGGCGGATGCGACGACCGCAGCGGACACGGCGAACACTGCGGGACACAGCGAACACCCCCGATACGGCGAGCACTTGACGTACTTCGAGCACAGCGAGCAGCACAAGGGACGTGAACTCCGTGGGCCTCCTCGACGCGCTTCTCGGGCGCAGCAAACCCGTACGACCCGACCTCGACCAGCTCTTCGCGCTTCCCGCCGCGGCCGTCACGCTCCAGGCGGGCGCGGACCTGGTGCCCACGGGGCTGGGGTCGGTGTGCTTCGCGAGCGTCGAGGGCGGCGCGTTCAAACAGTTGCAGCGCGACGTACGGCAGTTGCTGTCCGCGGGCGGTGAAGCCGGCGCGCCGGTGGAGTTCGGGCAGGACGAGTACGACTACACGTGGCTGGTCACCCGGCATCCTCCGCAGGAGACGGGGGACCTGGTCAACGACCTCCACGCCGTCAACACCCTCCTGGAGGAGAATGGCTTCGGGCCTCAACTGCTGTGCTCCCTGGTGGGTTTCCGCGCGGCGGAGGACGCGGCGGACGACGCGGGGGGAGCCGAGGACGGGGGGCCCGGGGCGCCGGGTGCGGCGGAGGGCGGTGCGCGCCGCCGCTCTCTCGCGCTCGTCTATCTCTACAAGCGCGGCACGTTCTACCCCTTCGCACCCCGGCCGGGTCGGGAAAAGCGTGACAGCGCACTGGAGTTGCAGATCAGGGGACTGCTGACGGACGACCTGCCGATCGAGCCGGACCTGGGCCGCTGGTTCCCGGTGTGGGGCGCTCCCGGGCTCTGACCGTGCGGCGGAGGCGTCGCGCACCCGCGGACCTCCGCTGAGGGGAGCCGCCTGGTCGGCCCCCGGCTCAGGGGCGGTCCCGTTCGCGTTCCCGCGCCACGATCTCGTCCAGGTCGTCGATGCGGCGCAGATTGCGAAGCTGCGGTGCGAGGCGCCAATTCCCCGTCAGGCGTTGCTCGTTGCGTGCGAGGAACCACCAGTATCCGGCCGTGTACGGACATGCGTCGTCGCCCGAGCGCGAGGTGGGCCGGTAGACGCAGTCGTGGCAGAAGTCGCTCATCCTGTTGATGTAGGAGCCGCCCGCCGCATACGGCTTCGTCGTGATCAGGCCGCCGTCCGCGTACTGCGACATGCCGATGACGTTGGTCGCCATCACCCAGTCGTAGCCGTCGACGAAGCAGCGGTGGAACCAGTCGCCGAGCGCCGCCGGATGCCAGCCGCGCTGAAGGCCGTAGTTGCCCAGCACCATCAGCCGCGGAATGTGGTGCGTCCAGCCCCGGTCGCGCACCGAACGCAGCACGGTGGAAAGGCAGTTGGCCTGCACGGCGTCGGCGTCGAGCTCCGCGAACCACTCCGGCAGGCGGCGCCTCGCCTTCAGCGCGTTGCGTCGCGTATAGGACGGCCCGAAGTGCCAGTACGTGTGCCACATGTACTCGCGCCAGCCGATGAGCTGACGGATATAGCCCTCGGCGCTGCGCAGCGGGACCTCGCCCTTGCGCCACGCGGACTCGGCGGCGCGCACGCACTCCATCGGGTCCAGCAGCCCCAGGTTCATCGCGGCAGACAGCATGCTGTGGCTCATCACCGGGTCGTCCGCCAGCATGGCGTCCTCATACGGACCGAACGTCGCCAGCCGGTGCCGCACGAAGTCCCTCAGCGCCCTGAGCGCTTCGGCGCGGGTGGCGGGGAAGCGGCGTGGCCCGTCGCGGCCGACGAAGGAGAGCTCACCACGCCGTTCGGCGGCGTCGAGGTCGGCGCGCACCTCCTCGTCGATGTCGTCCTCCCGCGGGCGGTACGGCGTGGGGAGCGGCAACTCGTCGTCGGCGGGCGGGGGTTCGCGGTTCTCCTTGTCGAGGTTCCACCGCCCGCCGGCCGGTCCACCGCCGCCGTCGCCGTCGCCTTCCATGAGGGCGCCGGTGAGTCTCCGTGCGCCCCGGTAGAAGCTCTCCATCAGCAGCGGGCGGTCACCGCGCTCCGCCGCCCACCCCTCGAAGTGGTCGCGACTGGTGACGAAACCGCGCGACGGCAGCACCGTCACCCCGTCCAGCTTCCGCACGAAGTCGTCGGCGGCACGGGACGTCGGCCCGCACACCGTCAGCGGGCCCTTGACGCGGGCCAGCGCCTCGCCGTAAGTGTCCGCCTTCACGAACAGGGCCTGATCGCCCAGCTCGGCGGCACGGTGACGCAGCGCCGACAGCACCAGATGGGCCTTCTGACGGTGGAAGCGGCGGCGGCGCAGCACAGCGCGGGCCTCGATCAGCAGCACCGGCTGGTCCTTGGCGTCGAGGAAGTGCGGGCCGAGCTGGTCCGCGAAGCACCAGCGGCGCTGTGGGTCTGCCATCCGTCCACACTGCGGCAACGGGGCCCGGCGCGCACATGCGGACAGCCCGCCGGGGGACACCGGGGAAGGCGGGGGCACCAGGCCGGGCACGGGCAGGAAGCCGTACGGGTCAGCCCAGGCGGGCCAGCGCACGCAGCACCGCGGTGCGGCCCGCCACCGGCACCGACCACAGCGGATGGCCCCGCACGCCCCACGTGGACAGCAGCGCGTTCGCGGCCTGGAAGCCGGTGGTCGCCGCGCGCTCCATCAGCGCCGAAGGCAGCTCGGTGCGCACCAGATCACCGGCGACCACCAGCCGCGGATGACGAGTGCGCACACCCGGCCTGTCCCGGTAGCCGCCGACGGGGAAGTGCGGGCAGTCCCGCTGCCACTCGTGGCGCACATCGACGACGCCCGCGGACGCCGTCTCCGGGTAGACACGGGCGAGTTCGCTCCTCGCCGACGCCTCGACCGCGGTCCGGTCGCGGTCCTCGGGCACGGCGTAGGCGTGCAGCTCCAGCACCGAGCCTCCGCGGCGCCGCGCCCAGCGGGCGGCCTCGCCCTCCCAGCGGTCGAGGACGCTGACGTTGTCGAGGGGGCCGTAGCCGCTCGTACCGAGAAAGCCCGGCCTGCCGGGAGCCACCGGACGGTCCAGCCAGTAGCGGGAGACGAGGAAGGGCGGCGCCTGGCGCAGACGTGCGACGCCCGCCCGCCACTGCCCGTCGCCGAGGTGCGGCGACCCCTCGACGAGGGTCTGGAGTCCCCGGCTGTCGAGGGCGAGGACGACGGCGTCGTATCGGCGCACCTCAAGCTCCTCCCCGGCGTCGTCCCGTGCATCCGTTCGCCCCGCGAGCGACAGCGTGAAGCCTCCGCCGTACCCGGCCCCCGGCCCGGTCCTGGATTCCGTGCCGGCGTCGGGCCGGACGGAGCGCACGGCGACGCCGGTACGTACGCCGACGCCCAGCTTGTCGAGTCTGCGGGCGAGCGGATCCCACAGCGCGCACGGAAACGGCTCGGAGGGGACGTCGAAGAGGAGCCCTTCCGCCGAACCGAGAAAGTAGATGTGGAACATCAACACCAGTTCCGCGGCGGAGAGTTCACCCGGGTCGGCGAAGAAGCTGCGGGAGAACACCTCGAACGCCAGGTCACGGGCCGGCGCGGGAAAACGGACCCGGTCCAGGAACTCCGTGGCGCTGACGCCGTCGAGCCTCCGGTAGACGTCCGGGACCCGGACGTCGAGCAGCGGCAGCGCGGCCCTCGGGCTCATCCCGGCCATGCCGGGCAGCGTGAAGGTGGGGCTGCGTGCCACGAACCCCAGCAGGTTCCACGGCGGAGTACGCGGCACCCGACGGAAGCTGTCGTACGCGCCGCCCGCGCGCCGCAACGGATAGTCGTCGAGCGGTACGAGCATGCCGCCGGCGCCGCTGCCCGCCCCGGTGTCCGCGCCGCTGCCCGCGCCGTGGTCGCCGTCCGAACGCCCCAGCAGGCTCCGCAAGTTGTAGTACTGCCGGAAGAAGGCGTGGAAGCCGCGGCTCATCGTCGCGGTGCTGCCGTCGGCGAGCCGCGTGGGCCAGCCGCGCAGCCGCCCCCCGAGCGTCGCCCGCCGCTCAAGGAGGTCGACCCGTACGCCCCGCTCGGCCAGGGCCGTGGCCGCCGCCAGTCCCGCGATGCCGCCGCCCACGACGGCCGCATGCGGCGCCGGGTCGCGGACGTGAGGGGCGCCGGGCGGCGCCGGCCAGAGCACGGCCCGCGAGTCCCGTACATGCGACGGCCGCACACCCTGCCCATGGGAACCCAGCCCGGGGAGACCCCGCGTGCGAAGACCCCGCGAGCCGAGACCCCGCGTGCGGGCAGGCCCGCCACCGCCGCGCGTCACGCCCGTACCCCGTCGTGCTCGTCGGCCGACGGCAGGCCGCCGCCGGAGGGCGGTCCCCCACCGTGAACTCGCCGCAGTACGAAGGGCAGTTCGGCCAGGGTGCGCACCATCGGCAGAACCGGAGCCGCCAGCCCCATCGCCCACTCGTCCACGAGAGACGAACGCCCGTCGAGGAAGCGCAGCACCCGCTCCGGAGGATTGCGACGGAAGAGACCCGCGAGGAAGGCGGCCCCGTCGACACGTCCCGTCGCCAGCGCCCGCAGCAGCACGGCGTCCATCGTGCGGTGCCGCCGGGAGTGCGGATCGGGAGGCAGCGGCGTACGACCCTCCCGGCAGGCGGCGGCGACGGCCGCGGCCTGCCGCTGAATCGCGGCGAACGCATAGCCCGTCGACGGCCGCACCGCACCTCCCGCGGCTCCGACACGGAACACCGACGCCCCCGCCCGGCGCGGAAACACCCCGTCGGTCATGGGGATCACGCCGTGCTCGGACGAGGTCACGGTCCACTCGCCCGTGCCCAGGCCCAGCACCTCACCGACGTAGCGGCGCAACTCGTCCTCGTAGCGGCGCGCGTCCGAGACCTCGGAGGAGAAGACCGTGTACTCGGCCAGAGCCCGGTCCTCCGCGATCGGCAGCAGATACACGAACGCCACACCACCGGGCGGCTGTCGCGTCCGGAAGTCCATCAGCCGCGCCACCGACGGATCGAAGCAGGCCCGCTCCGTGCGCAGGAACCAGCCGCGGAAGTGCTGGAGGAGAGTGGTACGCGCCGGAGGAAGCCGCCTCGGCGGACGGGAGTCGAACACCCAGCGGCTACGGAAGCGGAACGCTCTCCCGTCCGCGTCCACACCCGTGGTCTCGGCGCCCGTCTCACCAGCGGCGGGCTCAGCGCCCGTCTCCGCGCCTGCGGTCTCAGCACCCCTCCCCGCGCCGCCGGTGATGTCGCGGACGTCGCCGACCGTGCCCGTCACCCGGCGCACGGCACCCGACGAGTCCAGCCGGGCGCCCAGTTCACGTGCGTAGTCCGTGGAGCGGAGCATCTTGTACGTCGCGCCGCACGCGCCCGACGTCTCACGGCCCTGCCCGTCGACGACCGAGAGACGCCCCCACGACGCGGTGAGCAGATCGTCGAACTCGCCCGGCCCGTCCTCCCAGAAACACCAGGTGCGCACCGGGCTGCGCACCGGCCCCGGCGGCGGCTCGACCAGCAGCACCGAGGGCGCGGCAGGCCCGGGGGCGCCGAGCGCGGCGGGCGCGGCGCCACGCACCAGGCGCCACGCCAGCGACAGCCCGGCCGCACCCGCCCCGACCACCACGACGTCCGCGTCCGCCGACCTCGTATCCCTCAACGGCCCATCCCTCAACGGCCCATCCCTCAACGGCCCATCCCTCAACGTCACGTCTCCCGAAGCCACTTGAGCCCATCTCTCCCGGCCGCCCCGTCACCCCGGGAACCGCCCCGTGCTGCGCAGCAGCCTCCTGCGCTCCGCATAGGCGAGATCGTCACGCCACAGCCGCTCCGCGGCACGGCGCATCAAAGGCCGCAGCAGCGGCGCCGCACGGAGCACCACCGCGAACCCCCGGCGCCCCGAAGTCGCCAGCACCGCCTCGATCACGGCCGTACGCGGATGGGGATCACCAGGAGCAGTCAGCGGCGTCGCATGCGTCTCCACCACGGACGTGGCCCCCTCCCCTTCGAGGATGTGCATCACCACCGTCCGCGGCTCCGGCGCCGTGAAGGCCGCCCGCACGGGAACGCCCGTACGGCCCGTCAGCCGGTAGACCACATCGACGAGGAAACGGTCCCCGTCGTGCGGATCGGGCTCCTCCACCACCGTCAGCCTCGTGAAGGCGTAAGGGTGGAACCACGAACCGTGCCAAGGGTCCAGGCGGTTCGCGACGACGTCCTCGGGCTCACAGCCGCCGACCTGAGTGGCCACCGCGGCTAGCGTCCTCTCCGGAACGGGCCGCCGGGGAAGCACCGGAAGCGGCGTCGGCCGCTCGCCGCCCACCGCGTCGAGCCGCACCCACGCCAGCACCCCGTCGTCATGCGCCGGAAAGAGCCGCCACTCGCCCAGCCCCTCCTCGCCCAGCGCCAGACCATGCCAACGGCACACCAGACGACCACCGCACAGCGCCGCCTCCGACAGCGGAGCACCCAGATGAGGGCAAGCACCCGGCGCGACCCGAAGCGACCCGTCCGGGCCGCGCCATACGACCAGTTCGACGCCCGCGACCGTACGGCCCACCGGACGCCCACGGGGAACCTCCCGCGACGAGGCCAGCACATACCAATTGCCGGACGGGCGGACCGCCGAACGCTTCAACGCGTCAGCGATCAGCGAAGGACGGGCCGCCTGCCACGTCGGCTGCTGCCGCTCCCACACGGAGGCGGGAAGCCGCCGCAACGGGCTGCGCCACACGGGCCGTTGCCCTGTCCCCTCGGCGGAGCGGCTCACGCGCTGCCGGTCCGGCCGCCGCACCGGCCCACTCACGGCAGCACCGTCCCCGGCAGAGCCCGCCGCCCTCCGAAAGGCAGCGCACAGCGCACACGCAACGCGGCAGTACCGGCGACAGCGGGCAGCACCGCCCTCGCCTTACGGCCACGCGGCACCACCGTCCGCCGGTGCATCACCGCGAACCCGGCCGCCTCGATCTCGTCGAGAATGCCCCGGTACAGGACCAGCGCCGTACGCACACACGGACGCGACAGCGGATCCAGCATCGGAATCCCCAGCGCCGCATGCCGGTAGATACCGCGAGTCATCGCCGCCAGATCGCGCAGCGCCTCCCGCACCCGCAGATCCGTACACCCACGCAGACGGCACCAGCGCAGCAGCTCCCGGTCCACCCCGTACGCCGCCAGCAAGTCCCGCGGAACATAGACGCGATCACGGTCCAGATCCTCACCGACATCACGCAGGAAGTTCGTGAGCTGGAAGGCAAGCCCCAGCGAAGCGGCATGCGGCCCCGCCTCGTCCGAAGGCACGACCGTGCCCAGCACCGGCAGCACCTGAAGCCCGATCACAGCGGCCGAACCGTGCATGTATCCGCGCAGCTCCTCATACGTGGCGTACTCCGTGACCGTCAGATCCATCCGCATCGAGTGCATGAAGTCGCCGAAGTGGCGCGGATCGATGGCGTAACGCCCGGCGGTGTCGACGAGCGCCGCGACCACCGGATGCGAACTGCGCCCGGAACGCAGCGCCGCCCGCAGCTCCGCGTCGAGCCTGCGCAGACGAGCGGCACGCTCCGGGAGCGGAATCGACGGGTCCTGATCGTCGACGATGTCGTCGGCCCAGCGTGCGAAGCCGTACAGGGCGTGCACCGCGGGACGGCGGCGGGGCGTCAGCAGACGAGTCGCCAGGAAGTACGTCTTGCCGTCACGGGCGTTCAGGCGGCGGCAGCGCGCATAGGCGGCACGCAGCGCGGGATCGGTGACGTGCGCGGCGTTCAGCTCACCGCGCATCACGGGCGGCGGCCTTCCGCGGCGGGGGCGGTGCGCGGCCCGCGGGCGGCGGAACGATCGCCGGAAGCGGTGCGAGCCGAAGTGGCGGCGGCGGGCGTGGCGGGGACGTTAGGCGTGGCGGCGGGCGAACCGGGGACGCCAGGCGTGGCGGCGCCGGGCGAACCGGGGCCCGTGGTCTGACGCGGTTCCGTACGTGCCCTCGTGCGGCCGTGGCCCTGGCCGTTGCTGGCGGCGCCCGGCAGAGACGCGGGCCGGTGCCTGCCGGTGATGCGGGCGGCCGCCAGCTTCCCCGACACGATCACCGTCGGCACGCCCACGCCCGGCGTCGTACCGCAGCCCGCGAGCACCACGTTCTCCCAACCCGACGGCAGATTCCCCGTACGGAACGGGCCGGTCTGCGCGAACGTATGCGCAGCGGAGAACGGCGTACCCGCCGCAAGCCGCTGAGCCGCCCAGTCCGCGGGCGTGACCAGCAGCTCCATCTCCAGATCCTGACCGAAACCCTCCAGGCCCCGGCCGCGCAGCACCGCCAGCAGCCTGTCGCGGTAACGGGGCCCGATGGCACGCCAGTTGTACGGACCCGTCGTCAAATTCGGGCACGGCGCCAGCACATAGTGCAGATGACGCCCAGGCGGCGCGAGAGAAGAGTCCGTGACGGTCGGCGCGGTGATCAGCAGCGACGGATCGCTCATCAACTCCCCCGTGCGGGTCAGCTCACGGAACGTGCGATGCCAGCTCGCGCCGAACGAAATGGTGTGGTGCGCCAGACCGGGCCAGCGGCGGGGCCCGCCCACATGCAGCACGACCGCGGACGGCGCGTGACGCAGCGGCAGCAGACGACGCGGCGCACCGCCCAACAGGCCGTGGGCGACGGGCAGATCACACGTCAGCACCAGCACGTCACAAGCGATGCGCTCACCGCCGTCCGTGAACACGGCAGTCGCCCGGCCCGCCGCCGAGCGCTCGACGCGGGTGACCGCGGTGCCGTAGCGGAAGGCGACACCGGCACGCTGCGCGGCGGCGGCCATGCCACGGGGCACCGCATGCATGCCGCCACGCGGGAAATGCACACCGGCGACCGTGTCCATATAGGCGATCACCGCATACGCCGCCAGCGCCCGCGTCGGCGGAACACCCGCGTAAAGCGCCTGGAACGAGAAGATCCGCCGCAGCCGCTCGTCGCGGACGAACCGCGCGACGCGGCCCTGCCAGGTGGCGAAGCCGCCCAGCGCGGCCAGCCGGACGAGATCCGGAGTCAACAGGCCCAGCGGGGAATCGAAGTTGGCGTCGATGAAGGAACGCATCTGCGCGCGGTAGATCCGCTCCAGCCAGCGCCGCAGCCGCCGGTACCCCGCCGCTTCCGCACCGCCCGCCGCGCGGCGGACCTCGCACTCCATGGCCTCGGCGTCGGTGTGTACGTCGATGTGCGTGCCGTCGGCGAACTGCGCGCGATACGCGGGATGCAGCGCCAGCAACTCGATATGCCGGGACATCGGTTCACCGACGGCGGCCATGGCCTCCTCGATGAGATGCGGCATGGTCAGCACCGTGGGGCCGGTGTCGAGAAGGTAGCCGCCCAGCTCGATGCGCCCGGCCCGGCCGCCGGGGCCCGCATCCCGCTCGACGACCGTGACGCTGCGGCCCGCGCCCGCCAGATGCAGCGCGGCCGAAAGACCGGACAGGCCCGCGCCGACCACGACAACGTGATCGGTACGGCCCGGCAGCGTCCTCATCGGTCCAAGGTGACCTCTGACGAGGTGCCGAACGGCGAGTGGCGCGCCGGTGGGCGGGTGAAACCGGGGGCGGGCGAGGGGTGTTGGTGGGGACTGGCGCCGGTGGGTCGGTGGGGGTGGGGTCCGAGGGCGGCGGCGCCGGGAGCCGGGAGCCGGGGCGGGGAGCAGAAGCGCGAAGGGGGGTGGGGATGGCTGGTGCCAGGATCGACGACCCGGGGGGCCTCCCCCCCACCCCCTCCCCCTCCCCGCCGTTCTCAGATCCTTGGTTCTATGCGGGCGATCGCTCGTAGCACGCGTGGTGCGATGCGGGAGATCGCTCGTGTCACGCGGGCTTCGGGCGTCACGGTGACGACCGCCTGGTTGCGTATGACGGCGCGCATGATCGTTGTGGCGGCTTTCTCCGGTGGGTAGCCGCGCAGTTTGTACAGCCGTGTGATCCGTTCGCGGCGGCGCCGTTGTGCTGCCTCGTCGAGGCCGACGAAGCGTGCGGTGCCGGTGATGCCGGTGGTCACGAATCCGGGGCAGACGGCTGTGACGCCGATGTCCTTTCCTGCGAGTTCCGCGCGTAGGCATTCGCTCAGCATCAGCACTGCCGCTTTGGACGTGCCGTACGCGGGCAGCAGCCTGGTGGGCTGGTAGGCGGCGGCGGACGCGATGTTGACGATGTGTCCTCCTTGCCCGCGGTCTGCCATCTGTCTGCCGAAGAGGCGGCAGCCGTGGATGACGCCCCAGAGGTTGGTGTCCAGGGTTCGCTGCCAGTCTTCGACGCTGGTGTCCAGGAAGGGCCCTGAGACGCCTATGCCGGCGTTGTTGACGAGGACGTCGACGGTTCCGTGTTCGTCGGCGACTTTCGCGGCGAGCTTCTCCATCCGGTGTTGGTCGCTCACGTCGGCGGTCTCGGCCCACGCCTGTGCGGCGCCTGCCTGTATGGCCGAGTCGGCGGTGTGCGCGGCTCGTTCGCCGTCGATGTCCACTGCTATGACTCGTGCTCCGGCGGCTGCGAAGGTCAGGGCGGTGGCCCGGCCGATGCCGCTTCCCGCGCCGGTGATCAGCACGAGTCTGCCGCCGAAGCGTTCCGCGAAGGTCTTCGAGTAGCGCTTCTCGGATGCTTTCTCGACGGTCTTCGCAACGGCCTTGTCGGGTGACTCAGCGAAGGTCTTGCCGTGTGCGGCGGCGGTGGCGGCGCTGGTGTCCCGCCGGTCGTGCCGCGGTTCGGGCCGGGGGTCCGTAGGCC
This sequence comes from Streptomyces marispadix, assembly GCF_022524345.1. NCBI lineage: Bacteria > Bacillati > Actinomycetota > Actinomycetes > Kitasatosporales > Streptomycetaceae > Streptomyces > Streptomyces marispadix. Next base: position 3,449,771 of record NZ_JAKWJU010000002.1, read on the forward strand.
CGTTCTCCCGGGCGTCGACGAAGTCGCCGATCCAGGTGGCCAGTTGGTCGGGCCGCGTGCGCGGGATCCAGTGTCTGGCGTCGATGGTCCGCCGGGTCACGTCGGGCGCCCATGTCTCCACGTCGTCGTAGAGCCGTTCGCTGAGGAAGGCGTCACGGGTCGGTGTGATCAGTTGGACGGGGACGTGGGCGTGGCAGTCCTCTCTGGGGGCGGCGCAGCCTGTAGCGCACGTTGTCGCGGTAGAGCCAGGCTCCGTGGGCGGCGTCGCGCGGCAGCGACGAGGTGGGGTAGCCGTCGTCGGGGAGTTTCTCGGCGCGGCGCAGCAGCCGCGGCCAGTACCGGGACAGCGGCCCGCGCCATGCCAGTTCGGGCAGGACGGGGGTGTGGAGCATGTAGACGTACCAGGAGCGGGCGCCTTGGGCGGCTGCCTGGGCGAGTCGCCGTGGTGTGGGGCGGCTGACGCGTTTTTTGATCCAGTGTCCGAAGTGGTCGAGGGACGGGCCGGACATGGAGGTGAGGGAGGCGATGCGGCCTCGGGTCTCCTCGGTGGTGGCGAATTCCCAGCCTTGTACGGAGCCCCAGTCGTGTCCCACCACGTGTACGGGCCGCCCGGGGGAGACGGCTTCGGCGACGGTGAGGAAGTCCTGGGTGAGTTTTTCCAGGGTGAAGCCGCCGCGTAGGGGTGTGGGTGCGGAGGAGCGGCCGCAGCCTCGTACGTCGTAGGCCACGACGTGGTAGCGGCCGGAGAGCCGTCGCGCGATCTTCGTCCAGACTTCCTTGCTGTCGGGGTAGCCGTGTACGAGGACGACGGTGGGCTGTCGGGGGTCGCCGAGTTCCGCGACGCACAGTTCGACGCCTTCGGGTGTGCGTACTCGCCGTTCCCTTGCGCCTTCGAGTGCCGCGTCGGGTGCGCGGTGGAGTGCCGTGCCGGTGCTCTTCGCCGGTGCCGTGCCCTGCTTCGGCATCAGTCCCCGGTCTCCGCTGTGTCCGCCGTCGCCGCCGTCGCCTGTGTCGTTGCGGCCTTGGCCGTCGTCCCGCTCGTTCACAGTTCCCCCACCTGTCGGTGCCGGCGGCGCCTGGAGGTGGCCGCCGGGTCGGTGTGTGGCCGACATGGTCAAGATGACTACGGGTCGCGGTGGGCGTCAACAGGGCTTCGGTGCCTGTGGATACCGGCGGTAAGCAATGGTGGTGCGGGTGTGCGCCGGGCCGGGGGCCCATCTGCCCGTCGCGGGGCGGGTTTTGGCCCCGCCTGGTAGGACCTGGCCGTGCCTGGCCCCTCTTGTCCTACGACCCCCTTAAGGGAGCATCACCCTTCGGTACCAGTCGGATCCAGCCCCCTGGGCGGACGTGACACATGGCTGTGAGGCCCTAGCGTCTGGGGTGTGACTGTGATTGCTATCGAAAGCCTGACCAAGCGGTACCCACGGGTGACCGCGCTGGACCGGCTGACCGTAGGCATCACACCGGGTGTTACCGGCCTGGTGGGCGCCAACGGGGCCGGTAAATCGACCCTCATCAAGATCCTGCTGGGGCTCGCTCCCGCGACGGAGGGCGGCGCCACGGTGCTCGGTCTCGACGTGGCCCGCGAGGGCTCGGCGATCCGTGAGCGCGTCGGCTACATGCCCGAGCACGACTGTCTGCCGCCCGATGTGTCGGCGACGGAGTTCGTCGTGCACATGGCCCGCATGTCGGGGCTGCCGTTCACCGCGGCACGTGAGCGTACGGCGGACACCCTGCGCCATGTCGGCCTGTACGAGGAGCGCTACCGCCCCATGGGCGGCTATTCGACGGGCATGAAGCAGCGCGTCAAGCTCGCTCAGGCCCTGGTGCACGACCCGAAGCTGGTGCTGCTGGACGAGCCGACGAACGGCCTGGACCCGGTGGGCCGTGACGAGATGCTCGCCCTGATCCGCCGTGTCCACACGGACTTCGGCATCTCGGTGCTCGTCACGTCGCATCTGCTGGGCGAGTTGGAGCGCACGTGCGACCACGTCGTCGTCATCGACGGCGGCAAGCTGCTGCGTGCCTCCAGCACGGCCGACTTCACCAAGAGCACCCCGTCGCTGACGGTGGAGGTCACGGACACCGATGCCCATCCGGACGGTACGGAGGCGCTGCGTTCGGCGCTGGCGGCCGCCGGTCTGACCGCGCGTGCCCCGGGTTCTGCGGGTGCGCCGGGTGCCGGCCATGTGCTGATGGTCGACGCCTCGGACGAGTCGGCGTACGACACGGTGCGCGACACCGTCGTGGAGCTGGGTCTGGGTCTGGTGCGGATGGAGCAGAGCCGCCACCGCATCGCCGAGGTCTTCCAGGACGACGACCGGACCGACGGCCACGCGGGGGCCTCCCCTGCCATGTCGTCCTCGGCGGCGGGCCCGGCCACCGCCGGCGACCCGGCAGCCGACTGTCAACTCCAGCCGCAGAAGGGAGGCAGCGGCGATGCCGTCTGAGCCTCACGCCAGCACGAGCACGTCCGTCGCGACCGCGGGCCGCCCGCCGGGGCAGCGCGGCGACGACGTCATCCACAACATCGGCTACCGCAACTACGACGGTCCGCGACTGGGCCGCGGCTATGCCCGCACCTCTCTGTTCGAGCAGTCCCTGCGCGGCGCGTACGGCCTGGGCCGTTCCGCGAAGTCGAAGGTGCTGCCGATGATCCTCTTCGCGGTCATGTGCGTGCCGGCGGCGATCGTCGTCGCCGTGACGGTCTTCACCAAGGCCAAGCAGATGCCGGTCGACTACAACGAGTACGTCGTGCAGATGCAGCCGGTCATCGGCGTGTACATCGCGGCCATGGCGCCTCAGGCGGTCTCCCTGGATCTGCGTTTCCGTGTGGTGCCGCTGTACTTCTCGCGTCCCATCGAGCGCGGCGACTACGTCGGCGCCAAGTACGCGGCGCTCACCGCCGCCGTGTTCGTCTTCACCGCCACGTCGGTGCTGATCCTCTACGTCGGGGCGCTGCTGGCGAAGCTCGACTTCGGGGACGAGACGAAGGGCTTCGCGCTGGGGCTGGTGTGCTGTCTGGTCTTCTCCGTGCTGCATGCGGGCATCGCGCTGGCCGTGGCCGCCGCGACTCCGCGGCGCGGTTTCGGCGTCGCCGCGATCATCGCCGTGATGACCATTCCGTACATGCTGGTCAGCGCGCTTCAGGCGATCGTCGCCGAGCAGGACAACGCCGCCGCGATCGGCTGGCTGGGTCTGGCGTCACCGGGGTCGCTCGTGGACGGTCTCCAGAGCAAGCTGCTCGACGGGCACAACGCCTTCCCCAGGGGCGAGGAGCTGACGTCCATGCAGACCTCCGCGTATGTGGCGCTGACGCTGGTGCTCATCGCGGGCACGTACGCGTTGCTGCTGCGCCGCTATCGGAAGGCGGGGCTGTGACCGCCTTCGCTCCCGGGCGCCGCCCGGGCAGGACTCCAGGACCCACCGCCGCCTCTCGATGGAACGGGCTACGCCCATGACTACTGTGCACATCGACCACACGTCCCGCTGGTTCGGGAACGTCGTCGCCGTCAACGACATCACCATGGACATCGGTCCCGGCGTCACGGGCCTGCTGGGGCCGAACGGCGCGGGCAAGTCCACGCTCATCAACATGATGGGCGGCTTCCTGCCGCCTTCGACGGGAAGTGTCACTCTCGACGGCGCCCCGATCTGGCGCAATCAGGACGCCTACCGGGAGATCGGCCTCGTGCCCGAGCGTGAGGGGATGTACGACTTCCTCACGGGCTGGGACTTCGTACTGGCCAACGCCGAGCTGCACAAGCTCTCCGACCCGGCCGCCGCGGCCCGCAGGGCGCTGGCCACGGTGGAGATGGAGCAGGCGCAGGACCGCAAGATCTCCACGTACAGCAAGGGCATGCGGCAGCGCGTGAAGATGGCGTCGGCGCTGGTGCACGATCCGTCGGTGCTGCTCCTGGACGAGCCGTTCAACGGCATGGACCCGCGGCAGCGGATGCAGTTGATGCAGCTTCTGCGGCAGATGGGAGACGCGGGCCGGACGGTGCTGTTCTCCTCGCACATCCTGGAGGAGGTCGAGCAGCTCGCCTCCCACATCGAGGTGGTGGTGGCGGGCAGGCACGCGGCGAGCGGCGACTTCCGCAAGATCCGCCGCCTGATGACGGACCGTCCGCACCGCTATCTCGTACGTTCCAGCGACGACCGGAGGCTTGCGGCTGCGCTCATCGCGGACGCGTCCACGGCGGGCATCGAGCTGGACTGGAACGAGAAGGCCCTCCAGATCCAGGCCATCGACTTCGGCCGGTTCACGGAGGTCCTTCCGCGTCTGGCACGCGAGCACGGCATCCGGCTCTTCACGGTCTCGCCGTCGGACGAGTCCCTGGAGAGCGTCTTCTCGTACCTCGTCGCGGCCTGAAGGGAGCCTTCACGATGTACAACACGACAGTCGCACGGCTCACCTACAGGGCGCTGCTGGGGCGCCGTCGCGCGCTGCTGCTGTGTGCGCTTCCGCTGCTGCTGCTGGTCGTCGCGGTGGCGGTGCGTCTGCTCGGCGACGTCGACGACGACATCACCAAGCAGCTCCTCGGCGGTTTCGCGATGGCGACCATCGTCCCGCTCATCGGCGTCGTCGCCGGGACGGGCGCCATCGCGCCGGAGATCGACGACGGTTCGGTGGTGTATCTGCTGTCGAAGCCGCTGCGCCGCTCCAGCATCGTCGTCACGAAGCTGCTCGTCGCGATCGGTGTGACGGTCGTCTTCTCGGCCGTTCCCACGTTCGTGGCGGGTTACGTCCTCAACGGCGACAGCCAGCAGATCGCCTCGGCCTACGCGGTCGCCGCCGCTGCCGCGTCCGTCGCCTACAGTGCGCTGTTCCTGCTGCTGGGCACGGTCTCCCGGCACGCGGTCGTGATCGGCCTGGTCTACGCGCTGATCTGGGAGGCGCTGTTCGGGAGTCTGGTGCCGGGCGCGCGGGAGCTTTCGGTGCAGCAGTGGGCGCTGACGCTGGCGCAGAAGGTCGGCGGCAGCGGCGCGGGCATCACCTCCGAGGTGGGCATGGCCACGGGTGTGACGCTGCTGGCCGCGGCCACGGTGGGCGGTGCCTGGTTCGCGAGCCGCAAGCTTCGTACGTTGACGCTCGCCGGGGAGGAGTGACCGGCCCGGCGTGCGGGCGTGACGGGTGAGGGGCGGGGCCGCGGTCGGTGAAGACCGCGGCCCCGCCCTCTTACGTGTGACGGGCGCCGGCCGCGAGGGGGCTGCCGCGCACCCGGTGCCGGGCGGTGAGGCGTGTGGTGCGCCGACCGGCAGATGAGACGCCGGACGCGTCCGCTCACGGGCGCGGCTAACGTGTCCTCATGTCACCAGCGAGCCGCTACGCCTACCTCGGCCCTGAGGGGACCTTCACCGAGGCCGCCCTGCGCACCCTCCCCGAGGCCGCCACCCGCGATCTGATCCCGATGGTGTCCGTGCCCGCCGCTTTGGACGCCGTACGCAACGGGGAGGCCGCCGCGGCTCTGGTTCCCATCGAGAACTCCGTGGAGGGCGGTGTCACGGCGACACTCGACGAGCTGGCGAGCGGCCGTCCGCTGATGATCTACCGCGAGGTGCTGCTGCCGATCGCGTTCGCGCTGCTGGCCCGGCCGGGCACTCCGATGGAGAGCATCAAGACGGTCACGGGCCATCCGGTCTCGCAGCCGCAGGTGCGGCGCTGGACGGCGGAGCATCTCCCGGACGCGGTGTGGGAGTCGGCGGCGTCCAACGCCGACGGCGCGCGGCTGGTGCAGGAGGGCCGCTACGACGCGGCGTTCGCGGGCGAGTTCGCCGCCGCCACCTACGGTCTGGAGCCGCTGGTGACGGGCATCCACGACGCGGACGACGCGGTGACGCGTTTCGTGCTGGTGGGCCGCCCGGCGCGGCCGGCGGCGGCGACCGGCTCGGACAAGACGTCGGTGGTCTTCTGGCTGCGCGACGACCATCCGGGCGCGCTGCTGGAGGTCCTTCAGGAGTTCGCGTCGCGCGGCGTGAACATGATGCGCATCGAGTCCCGGCCCACCGGGGAGGGCATCGGCCGCTACTGCTTCTCGGTGGACTGTGAGGGCCATGTGCAGGACCGCCGGGTGGGGGACGTGCTGATGGGTCTGAAGCGTGCGTGCGAGCAGGTGCGCTACCTCGGTTCGTATCCGCGTGCCGACGGCGGTCACGCGGTGGAGCGGCCGGGCACGACGGACGCGGAGTTCGTGGAGGCGGCGGACTGGCTGACGCGCTGCATGGACGGCAGGGGCTGAACGCGGCACCTGCGGTTCGGGGGCGGCTCGGGCGGTTCCGGTGGTGTGCGGGGCTGTGACGAGGGACGCGGCGGGCCGCTCCCAAAAGTTATCCACAGGGCCTCGGCGTTCCTGTGCACAACTCGTGGGCTCGTAAAGGGTGTTACGGGCAAATCGGAATGAAGACCTCAAAGGGCTTCGCAACGCATTCCGTCCTGTTTCGTCACGGCAATTCTCCTCGATCACACTTCTGTGTGAGACAACCCCGCTCGAACGAGTGCTTGCTACATGTTTGGGGCGAGATATCCGGGGTGGGCGGGATTCCCAGGAACGATCTCCTCCACAATCCACAGCCGCCCCCGGGGCCCTGTGGAAAGTATTGAGGGGGTGTGGGGCGGGCTGTGGATAAGTCCGTGGACAACTCCCCCCGCTCCGCCCGCGATTCCCCTCCCGGCGCCCCACTCGCCCCTCTCCCGCGCCCACTTCACGCACCGCGCCCGCTGCCTCAACTCCCGCTCCCCGGCGCAGAGATGGCAGGTGGGGCAGGTGCGAAACGCCCGTTCACGCCGGGCGCGGCCCGCACGTGGTGCGGCACCGAGAGCCCGCCGATCTCCCCCGGAGTCGGGCAACTCCGGCCGATAGCCGACCATTTCCGATGGAATTTCCGGGTCCGCCACCGCCGTGGTACTCGGTCGAGACGGAGAGGTCCCACCGGTACCCTGACGGGGTGATTGACCTCCGACTGCTCCGTGACGATCCCGAAAGTGTCCGCGAATCCCAGCGCGCCCGCGGAGAGGACGTCGGCATCGTCGACGCCCTGCTCTCCGCGGACGAACGGCGAAGGTCGTCCAGCGTCAGCTTCGACGAACTGCGCTCCGAGCAGAAGCAGCTCGGCAAGCTGATTCCCAAGGCCGACGGCGACGAGAAGGCCGAACTGCTGAAGAAGGCCGGTGAACTCTCCGCCGCCGTGAAGGCCGCCGACGCCGCGCAGAACGAAGCCGCCGAGGAGACCCAGCGGCTGCTGCGCCAGCTCGGCAACGTCGTACACCCGGACGTACCGGTGGGCGGCGAGGAGGACTTCACCGTCCGCGAGACGATCGGCTCGCCACGCGACTTCGCCGCCGAGGGCTTCGAACCGAAGGACCACCTCGAACTCGGCCAGCTCCTCGGAGCGATCGACGTCGAGCGCGGCGCCAAGGTCTCCGGCTCGCGCTTCTACTACCTCACCGGCGTCGGCGCCCTGCTGGAGCTGGCCCTCGTCAACGCCGCCGTCGCCCAGGCCACCGAGGCGGGCTTCACGCCCATGCTCACACCGGCTCTCGTGAAGCCGCAGGCCATGGAGGGCACCGGCTTCCTCGGGCAGGCAGCCCAGGACGTCTACCACCTGGAGAAGGACGACTTCTATCTGGTGGGCACCTCCGAAGTGCCCCTCGCCGGCTACCACATGGACGAGATCATCGACGCCTCCCGGCTGCCGCTGCGCTACGCCGCCTTCTCGCCCTGCTTCCGCCGCGAGGCCGGTTCGTACGGCAAGGACACCCGGGGGATCTTCCGGGTCCACCAGTTCGACAAGGTGGAGATGTTCTCCTACGTCGCGCCCGAGGACTCCGAGGCGGAGCATCTGCGCCTGCTGGAGTGGGAGAAGCAGTGGCTTACGGCCCTGGAGCTGCCGTTCCAGGTGATCGACGTCGCCACGGGCGATCTCGGCTCCTCCGCGGCCCGCAAGTACGACTGTGAGGCGTGGATCCCGACACAGGCCAAGTACCGGGAGCTGACGTCGACTTCGGACTGCACCGAGTTCCAGTCGCGGAGGCTGTCGATCCGGATGCGCGACGGCAAGAACGTAAGGCCGCTCGCGACGCTCAACGGCACGCTCTGCGCGGTGCCGCGCACGATCGTCGCGCTGCTGGAGAACCACCAGCAGGCGGACGGTTCGGTGCGGGTGCCCGAGCTGCTGCGTCCCTATCTGGGCGGGCGGGAGCGCCTGGAGCCGGTGGACGGCAAGTGACGGGCGAGCCCGGGGAGTCCGCAGCGGCCGGGCGGTTCCCCTACCGGCTGATCGCCACCGACCTCGACGGCACCCTGCTGCGCGACGACGGTACGGTCTCCCCCCGTACGCGCGCCGCGCTGGAGGCGGCCTGCGGGCGCGGCGCCGAACACATCGTGGTCACCGGCCGTGCGGTGCCGTGGACCCGGGACATCCTGGATGGCATGGGCTACAAGGGCCTCGCCGTCTGCGGTCAGGGCGCGCAGGTCTACGACACGGCCGCCGGGCGCATGGTGACGTCGGTGACGCTGGACCGGGGACTGGCACGGGCCGCCGTCGCCAGGATCGAGGCGGAGACGGGCCCGCTGACGATCGCCGCCTCACAGGACGGCACCGACGGCCAGGTGCTGATCGGGCCCGGCTATCGGGAGCAGGGCAAGGGCCTGCCCGCCGTGCGGTGCGCCGACGCCGAGGAGCTGTGGGCCGCGCCGCTGAACAAGCTGTACCTCCAGCATCCTGCCCTGGGCGACGACGAGTTGGCGAAGGCGGCGCGGGCCGTGGCGGGCGATCTGGTGAGCATCACCATGGCCGGGGAGGACCTGGTGGAGATGCTTCCGCTGGGCTTGAGCAAGGCGAAGGGCCTGGCGATCGCCGCGCGGCGGCTGGGCGTCTCGGCCGGGCAGACGATCGCGTTCGGCGACATGCCCAACGACGTCCCCATGTTCGGCTGGGCCGCGCACGGCGTCGCGATGGCGGACGCCCACCCCGAACTGCTCGCGGTCGCCGACGAGGTGACCGCTTCCAACGACGACGACGGCATCGCGGTCGTGCTGGAACGCCTTCTGGCGTCTTCCTGACCCTCCCGGTCCGAGCCACTACGGCGGTACGGGAGCGGCGCGTCACTCGACGGACCGGTCCCCGGACCCGTCCGCGTCTGCGTCTTCGCCCTCGCCGTAGAGGGCCGTGACGGATGTGGCCGCACTCATCAACTCGGCGCGTGCTGCCGCCGGTTCGAGCACCTCCACGTCGGCTCCGAACTGGAGTAGCTGGCGGGCGGCACGCAGCACCGGATAGGCGAGGCTCACGGCGACCCAGTCGTCGGCCCCCGGCGACTGCGCCGGAACAGCCGCCTCCGCGCCGTTGCCGTCACCGCGCTCATCACGCTCATCACGCTCACCGCGTTCGCTGCCGCTGTCGGCGCCCTCGCCCCTGCCCTCCACGTCCGCGTTCTCCGCGTCCGTGTTCTCGACGCCCGAGTCGTCCGCGTCCGGGTCCTCCGCGCCCGGGTCCTCCGCGTCCGTGTCGCCAAGTTCCGTGCCTGCAAGTTCCTCGTCTTCGACGTGCACGACGAACGGGCCGACGATGCGCCGGAACATCTCCAGGCGCCCCCGCCGGACGCGGACGCTCAGCCGCACGTTCGCGGGCCGTTCCTCGACCTGGCGGCGCAACGCCTCCCAGGCGTCGGCCAGTTCGACCCCGTCCCTGCGCCGCACGGGCGCCTCCGTGACGGTCGCGTCGAGTATCCGGTCCGCGCGGAAGAGCTGCGCACGGGCCCTGCGGTCCGCCACGAGATACCAGGTGCCCGCCTTCGCGACGAGCCCGTACGGGTCGACGGTGTAGCGGTGCGTGGTGGTCTCGCCGCCGTGCCGGTAGCGGATGCGCAGCCTGCGGTCGGTGAAGACGGCCGTGTTGAGGACGTCGAGGTCGACGGAGGGCTGCGGCCCGGCAAGCCAGCGGCCGGGGTCGACGAGGATGCGGCGGCTGGTGAGTTCGGCCGCTGGGCGGTGCGGTGCCGGAAGAGCCGCCATCACCTTGCGCAGCGCCGAGCCGATTGCGCCGTCCAGGCCGAGCGCGGAGTGGGTTCCCTGTGCGGCGAGTACGAACAGTGCGCGTGCCTCGTCCGAGGTGAGGCCGGTGACGTCCGTACGGAACCCGTCGAGCAGCGATATGCCTCCGTGCCGCCCCCGCTCCGCGTAGACGGGGACGCCCGCGGTCGAGAGGGACTCCACGTCGCGGTAGATGGTGCGGGTGGAGACCTCCAGGCGCCGGGCCAGTTCGTCGGCGCGTACCCGGCCACGGGTCTGGAGCAGCAGCAGGATCGAGAGCAGGCGGTCCGACTTCACGTTCGCCAGCATGCCGTAAACCTGACGGCGGGTGTCAGGAAAAGGGGGGAAGGTCTGTGCGTCCGCGGGCGACAGCCGCCCGCAGCAACCGTCCACTTCCCGGCTGTCCGCCGGATCTCGAGGAGCCACCGACCATGAACGCAGACGCATCCGCAGCCCAGGACCCTTCGACGAGCGACCCGCGTCCCGTCTACGAGCGCGCCGCCGAACAGATGGCGTCCCTGTTCGAGGCGGTACGGCCCGGACAGCTCACGGACCCCACCCCGTGCGGCGAATTCGACGTGGGCGCCCTCCTCAGCCATGTCGTCGGCGGCACCCTGCGCATCGCGCAGGTCGGCGAGGGCGGCGGCCCCGGTGAGCCCGACCCGGACGCGAAGGTCGACTCCGGGGTCTCCGGCGTACCGGACGACGGCTGGATCGAGCCGTATGCGCAGGCCCGCGGGCGCTTCGCGGCGGCCTGGGCCGACGACGCCAGACTGGACGAGCCGGTCACCGTGCCGTGGGGGACGATGCCGGGCCGCTTCGCGCTCGCGGGCAGCGTGATGGAGGTCGTCACCCACTCCTGGGATCTGGCGCAGGCGCTCGGACGGCAGGACCTGCTCGACCCCGCGCTGGCGAGCTTCGCGCTGGCCGTGGCCCGGCAGGCGGTGCCGGAGGAGCGCGGCGAGGGCGTGCCGTTCGGGCCGCCGCTGAGCGCGCCCGAGGGCACCGACGACTACGGGCGGCTCGCGGCGTGGCTGGGCCGCGGCTGGGACCCGGCACCGGTCGCGGGCCGGGGTGCGGAGCAGGGCGCGGGGCAGTCGGGCCGGGACCGCGAGCACGGCCGTGACTGACGGGGCACCGGGGAGCGCCGCGCGGGCCGCGAACTCCGGGTCCGCGAACACCCGGTCTGCGAAATCCGGGTCTGTGAAATCCGGGTCCCCGAACTCCGGGTCCGCGGACGCCGGTTCGGCCCTCGGCGACGGGAACGTACGCGGCCGCCTGCTGAGACCCGCGGACGCCGAGTACGCCGACGAGACCCAAGGCTTCCAGGCCGCCTACCGGCACCGGCCCGATCTGATCGTCCGCGCCGCGGGCGCCGACGACGTCGCCGCCGCGGTCGGGCACGCCGCCGCGCACCGTATGCCCGTAGCCGTGCAGGCCACCGGCCACGGGCTGACGTCGCCGCAGCACGGCGGCATGCTGATCAGCACACGCCGCATGTCGGAGGTCCGCGTCGACCCCGGCGCCCGCACGGCGTGGATCGGCGCGGGCGTGCGCTGGGGCCGGGTCGTGGAGCAGGCCGCACGTTACGGGCTCGCACCGCTGAGCGGTTCGGGACCGGGCGTGGGCGCTGTCTCCTACACGCTGAACGGCGGAGTCGGCCTGCTCGCCCGGGAGTTCGGCTACGCGGCCGACCATGTGCGCGTCGTCGAGATCGTCACGGCGGACGCCCGCGTCCGGCACGTCACGGCGGACCGCGACCCGGAACTGTTCTGGGCGCTGCGCGGCGGCGGAGGCGGCCTCGGCGTGGTGACGGGCATGGAGATCGGGCTGATGCCCGTCGAGCGTTTCCACGGCGGCCAGTTGATCTACGACGGAGGGTCGGCCGGTGAGGTGCTGGAGGCGTGGCGCGAGTGGACGGCGACCGCGCCGGAACGGCTGACGTCGTCGCTGACGCTGATGCGCTACCCGGATCTGCCGGTGCTGCCCGGTCATCTGCGCGGTAGACACGTCGTACAGATCCAGCTCGTACTCGACGGCGGTGAAGCGGAGGGCGAGCGGCTCGTGGCGCCGCTGCGTGCGGCCGGGCCGCGGATCTCGGAGACGCTGCGGACGATGCCGTACGGCGAGGGCGCGAGCGTGTACAACGAGCCGGATCAGCCGCACCCGTACCAGGGCGCGAACGTGCTGCTGGGAGAGCGGCTGCCGGACCGGGCGGCGCTGGATTCCGTGGTGGAGCTGACCGGGCCGTCGGCTCCGGCGATGACGGTGCTGAACCTGCGGCACATGGGCGGGGCGCTGTCCCGGGAGCCCGCGGTGCCCAACGCCGTCGGCGGCCGGGACGCGGGGTGGCTGATGACGGTGCTGTCGGTGCCGGACGCCGTCGAGGGCCCGGAGGGCTCAGAGGGCTCAGAGGGCTCGGAGGGCGAGGCCTCCGGCCCCTCGGCACCCGCAGGCCCTCGCGAGCTGCGGCTGCATCATCAGCGGGTGTTCGGCGAGGTGGCGCCGTGGACGGTGGGGACGAACCTCAACTTCCGGTACGGGCGCTCGGCGGGCGCGGCGCCCCACGCGGCGCGGGCGGCCTACCCGGCGGAGGCCCGGCGGCGCCTGGCCGAGCTGAAGGCGTCGCTGGATCCGCTGAATCTGTTCCGTTTCCAGCAGGGCCGGCTGGAGGACGCGGAGCCGGAGGCGCGGCAGGGGGCGTAGGGCCGAGCCCGGCACGGCCGGGCCGAGCCGTCGGGTGCGGGGCCGAGTCCGGTCGCCCGGATTCGGCCCCGCACCCGGTCCGTTCGCCGGCCCGTCGGACGGTCGTCGTCGCAGCCGCGACAGCCGTCGCCCTTGGCCGCCCCGCTCAGCCCTCCAGCAGGGCCTGCCCCACGTACTCGCCCTTCGACGGCCCGCCGGGCACGGCGAACAGCCCGCTGGCCTCATGCCGTACGTACCGCGACAGCGCGTCCCCGCGGTCGAGTTTCCGCTGCACCGGTACGAAGCCGCGCAGCGGATCGGCCTGCCAGGCGATGAAGAGCAGACCGGCGTCCGGCGCCCCGTCGTCGCGGAAGCCGTCGTGGTACGAGAAGGGGCGCCGCAGCATCGCGGCCCCGCCGTTCGTCGCGGGGGCCGAGACTCGTACATGGGCGTCCGCGGGGATGGCCGGGGACCCGCCCGTGCTCCTCTTCTCAAGGTCGGGATCGGTGTGCTCGGTGCCGCCCGAGAGCGGGGCGCCGTCGGACTTGCGGCGGCCGATGACCCTCTCCTGTTCCTTGAGCGGGATCTTGTCCCAGTCGTCCAGCAGCATCCGGATGCGGCGTACGACGGCGAACGAACCGTTCGCCATCCACGACGGTTTCGACGACGACGGCACGAAGATGCGGCCGTCGAAGTCGGGCTCCGAGGGCTTGGGGTTGTTCGTGCCGTCGACCTGGCCCATGAGGTTGCGCACCGTCATGGGGCGGCGGGTGGCGCCGGGGGTGCGGGTGAAGCCGTTCATCTGCCAGCGCAGCCGGGCCGTACCTGCGGCCTGACGCTGGATCTCACGCAGCGCGTCGAAGGCCACGAGGCCGTCGTCGCAGCCGATCTGCACCCACAGATCCCCGTCCGAACGCTTCTTGTCGAGGGCGTCGCCGGAGAAGTCGGGAAGCGGCGCGAGCCCGTCGGGCCGCTGCTTCTCAAGTCCCGTGCGGGAGAAGAAGGTACGGCCGAAGCCGAAGGTGACGGACAGGGAGCAGGGGCCCGCGTCGAGGGCGATTCCCGTGGAGTTCGCGGTCGACTCGTCCGCCATCAGCTCACGGGCCGTGCGCGACCAGCGCTTCAGCAGCGCGGCCGCCTGCTTGCGCCCCGCCCCGGAGACGAGGTCGAAGGCGAGCAGATGCCCGAAGGCCTGCAACGGCGTGGTGATTCCGGCCTGGTGCTTTCCGTGGAAGGGCACGCGCGTCGAACCGACGGACGTGACGGGCTTCGGTGCCTTGCGGTCGTCACGTGCGGCGGCCTGCGCGACCGCGCCGCCCGTGGCGCCGACGGCCAGACCGGTGGCTCCCGCCGCTCCGACTGTGCTGACGAGGCGCCGGCGTGAGACGCCGTTCGGTTCGTGGTCGTGCTGAGTCATGGCTGCTTCCTGGCGTGTTCCGACATGGGCGGGTGCGTTGCGGCGGGCCGTCGACTGCGCTCCCACATGCTCGCTCGCATGTGTTCGTACCGGCGCCGGTGCTCGTGCTGTCGTACGTGCTGCTGCTTGTGCCGGTGCTCGTCTCGGGCACGTGAGTTGAGCTATATCTCCCGGAACGTTCGGTTATTCACATGAATGATCCGTTTGCCGCTTCCGTGCGCGAGCACCGGGCCGTGGTGAGCCGTCAGTCGATCTGCACCGTCTTGCTCTCGGTGACCTGGTCGATGTCCGAGGTACGGATCGTGACGGACGCCTTCCACCGCCCCGGCGCTGGAAGTTGGACCGTCTCCGAACGCCAGCGCCCCTTCGCCTTGTTGATCCTCTCGAACTCCACGGAGAACGGGCCGAGATCCTGCTCGGGGAGGGTGAGCGACGCCTTCACCTCCTCGGTGCGAAGCTGCTTGCCGTCCGGGCCCTCGGTGACGATCCGCAGCGAGTTGCCGCCGGTCTGACCCGGTGTGATCCACAGCACCGCCGTGCCCTTGCCGCCGGGCCCGCCGGTGTCGAACGGGATCTTCTGCTGAAGCGTGAGTCCCTTACGGGTCTGGCCCGTACCGGCGCCGGGTTCCTTCCCGGCCGCCGTCAGCTCCTCGGTACGGCCCGGTTCGGTGCCGGTGAGGGCGGTGGCCACGATGAGCAGAACGGCGGCGACGGCGGCCTCCGCGAGCACGGAGCGGCGCAGACCGGCACGTTCGGGGTCGGCCTCGCGGGCCTTGCGTCGCCGCTCGCGGGCCATCGCAGCGCGCTGGCGGGCGAGTTGAGCGGCCCGGCCGCTCCGGTCGGGCGCCTCGTCCCCGCCCGGGGCCTCGGGGCCGTCCGCTCCGTCGGCCGCTCCGCGCGTCGCGCCGGACGTTGCGCCGTCCGCCGCGGCGCCCACGGTGGCGGGCACTTCCTCACGTACGTCCACGTCTGCGTTCGCGTTCGCGTTCGCGTTCGCGATGGCGTCGGCATCGGCATCGGAGTTCGCGTTCGTGATGGCCTCGGCGTCCTGGCGTGCCTCGCCGAGCCGTGCCGTCCACTGCCGTGAGACGGAGGCGAGGCCGACGAGGACGACGACCAGGCCCACCTTCGCCAGCAGCAGCCGCCCGTAGGACGTACCGACGAGGGCGCTCAGCGTGCCGAGCTGCCGCCACGACTGGTAGAGCCCCGTCACGGCCAGCACCAGCACGCTGCCGAACGCGATGCGTGAGAAGCGCCGTACGACATCGCGGGACGGGGACGGTCCCCAGTGGAGCACCGTCAGCAGCGAGGCCAGCCCGCCGAGCCACGCGGCGACCGCCAGCATGTGGATCACGTCGACGGGCATCGCCACCTGCGGCTGCAACCCCGTGGAGGCGTGCTCCGCGATGGCCCACGTCGCGGCGAGGCCGACGGCGACGACGCCTCCGCCGAGGGTGAGTCCCAACGTGACGTCCCGTACGCTCCGTTCGCCGTCGTCACTCTCGCCCCGTTCCCCGTCGCCGGTTGCGTCCGCATCGCCGGCCCCGCGCTCATCGACGCGCTCATCGACGCGCTCGGCTTCGCCGTCCCCGGCGCCGGCCTTCTCCGGACCGCCGTCCTCCGGCTCCGCTCCCCGGCCTCTTTCGTACGAGCCGAAGAGCACGGCGACGATCACGGCCGCCGTCCCCAGCAGCAGCAGCCGTGCGGCCAGGGCCGCGCCGGGCTTCGTCGCGAGGGAGTCCCGCAGTCCGCCGAGGTCGAAGACCTCGCTCAACTGCCCCGTACCGGTATAGGCGTTGCGCAGCAGCAGCATCAGCAAGGTCGCGCCGGTGAGCGTCAGCCAGCCCGTGACCACAAGCCGCTGTAGGCGGCGCACCGCCGCCCGCCGCGGCCCGCACGCCAGGACGAAGGCGCCGCCGCCCACCAGCAGCACGAAGCCCGCGTACGCCGCGTAGCGCCCCACCTGGTAGAGCCAGCCCACCGGGCCGCCGCCCGTCGCCTGCCCCTCGTCCGCGACGTTCGCCGCGGTCGCCGACGGATGCCCCACGGAGAAGGTGAACGCCCCGGCCACGGGATGGCTGTCGTCCGAGACCGCCTTCCAGGCCACGGTGTACGTGCCCTTGGGCCCGTCGGGCTTGAGGCCCACGGCGCGGGTGTTCGCCTTGCCGGGCACCTCGCGGACCTTGGCGGTGTCGAGCCGTTTGCCATCGGGGCCGAGCACACGTATCGAGTCGTCGGACATCGATACGCCCTCGGAGAAGGTCACGGTGACCTGCTTCGGCGGGCTCTTCACCACCCGGCCCTCCGCCGGGCTGCTGTCGGTCTGCACGGCGTGCGCCGAGGCCGGTGCGGCGGTGCCCACCACGGTGAGCAGTGCGCACAGCGCGGCGCCCAGCAGCGCGAGCAGGAGGTTCGCGGGCGTGAGGCGCCGCCCGCCGGGATGCGGCAGCGGACGCGGGCGCGCACGTACAGGCCCGCGCACGGGGGTACGGGGACGCCTGGTGGTGAGCGGCACGGGTCGGTCCCTCATTTCTTCGGTACGAAGTTCGTCGCCTCGACCGGCATCGTCACGTCGATGTCGCCGGACTTGCTGAAGTGGAGCGTCACCCGCACCTTCTCGCCCTTGACCGGTTTCCGCTCCGGTTTGAGGAACATGATGTGGTTTCCGCCTCTGGCCAGGCGCAGCGTCCCGTCCGCGGGCACCGCCAGCGAGTTCACGTGCTGCATCTGCTGCCCCGAGGTGGAGTGGAGCTGGGCCTCGCCGAAGCTCTTGCTCTTCACCGAGGTCAGCCGGTCCGCTGTCCCGCCGGTGTTCCTCACGGTGAGGAAGCCGCCCGCCATGTCGGCGGTGACCGGCTCGGGCATATAGGCACCGCTGACGGCCAGCCGGGGCCGCGAGCCGCCGGAGCCGTCTTGTGATTCGGAGTCGGAGCCGCACGCGGCGAGCGCGGAGAGCGCGACGGAGGCGGCCAGCAGCGCGGTGAGGCGGCGCCCCGTGGCGGGGCGCGGGGCGTGCGTCGTCACGGGTTCTCCCCCTTGATGATCTCGGGGAGTTCCTTCTGGAGGATCTCCGGCGTCGTGTTGCCCTCGGTGTAGAGCACGTGCGCCTTGTCGTCCTTCGGGGAGAAGGCGAGCAGTTGGGCGCCGTGCGTGGAGACGACGTCACCGTTCTTCTTCTTGTACGAGGGCTCGATGCTGACGCCGACGGTACGGGCGCCCGCCTGGATGGTGTCGAAGTCGCCCGTGAGCCCCGTGAACGAAGGGTCCTGTCCGCGCAGCCAGCTTCCCAGCTCCTTCGGCTTGTCGCGCTTGGGGTCGGACGTGACGAAGACGACCTGGAGCTTCTTCTTCTGCTCCGCGGTCAGCTTGGACCTGGCCACGGCGATGTTGCTCATCGTCAGCGGGCAGACGTCGGGGCAGTGGGTGTAGCCGAAGTACAGCAGCACCGGCTTGCCCTTGGTCTCCTCGATCAGGTCGTACTTCTCGCCGTGGGTGTCGGTGAGGGTGAGGTCGGGCTTCTCGAAGGGCTGGTCGAGCACTGCTCCGCCCTTTTTCTGAGGTTCGACGGAGGCGACGGCCTTGTCGCCGTCTCCTTCGTCGCCGCCGGACGAGCCGCCGCAGCCCGTGAGGAGGAGGGCGGCGGCGAGCGTGAGCGCCGCGGCGCTGAGAGTCGTGGTCTTACGCATAGGGCACTGGGCTTTCTGGCTTTCTGCTGCTGAGCAGCGAAGTGGATGCGTGTGTGGTGAGGGCGTGCGCCGGGCGCTCGGCTGCCGGGCCGGGGGCGGGGTGCCCGTACCGCCGTGGTGGTGCTGCCGTAGGCGGGTACGGCCGTGTGAGGAACGGTACGGACACCCCTGCCAGGCGCCACCGGCCGGGAGCCCCGAGTCAGGCGCCCCGAGTCAGGTGCTCGGCGTCATGAGCTGCGGCGCCGGCCCGCGAGCACGCCGAACGCGACCCCCGCGACCCCGGCCACGATGCCGACGGCCCCGAGCACGCGTGCGGTGTTGTCCGTACCGCCCCCTCCGGCCTGGTCCGAAGTCCCGCTCTCCGCCGAGGCCTTCTGCGAACCGGCCGCGGCCTCGGAGTGCCCGCCTTCCGCGTCCCCCGAGAGCTTCAGCACCGGAGCCGGATACTCCGGCTCGGGCTCGCCCTCCTTGGGCTCCTCGATCCAGCGGACGACCTCGTCGTCGTCGTAGGTCTGGAGCGCCTTGAAGACGAGCTGGTCGGCGTCCTCGGGCAGTTCGCCCATGGAGACCGGGAACTGCTGGAACTCGCCCTTCTTCACCTCGCCCCCGGTCCAGGTGATCTTGGTGACGGCCTCGGTGATCTTCTCGCCGTGCACCTCTATCGGCTTGTCCAGCTTGGACTTGGTGACCTTGACGTCCCAGCCGGGCACCGGCTGCGGCATCACGGACGCCAGCGGATGGTCCTCGGGCAGACTGACCTCCAGCTTGTCGGTGGAGGCGTCGTCCCGCTCGTTGGGGACCTTGAAGTTGACGACGGTGTAGTCGCCCGGCGCCGCGCTCTCCGGATCGACGGACACATGCGCGAACGCGGGCCCCGCGCACAGCAGTACGGAGGTGGCCGTGAGGGCGCCGACCGTGGTCAGACGGCGGCGCGTGGTGCTCTGCATGGTGATGCTCCTGGATCGACAGGACGGAACACATGACGGGACGTACGGACGTGACCGGGCCCGGCCGCCGCCTGCGGACACTCCACCGCTGCGCGAACGGCGTGCGTACGGGCGTCGCGAGTGCGGAGTCGCTTTCACGAGCGTCGCGGGCGCGAACGCCGTTGGCACGAACG
Source organism: Streptomyces marispadix (assembly GCF_022524345.1). NCBI lineage: Bacteria > Bacillati > Actinomycetota > Actinomycetes > Kitasatosporales > Streptomycetaceae > Streptomyces > Streptomyces marispadix. The sequence goes on from NZ_JAKWJU010000002.1 coordinate 3,468,713, forward strand.
CCGCGTGCGCGAGCGCAGCGAGTACGGGCGAAGTACGGGCACTCCGGGGTCCGGAGGCACACGGACGTACGGGATACGGACGTGCGCGGGACACCGGCACACGTCACGGCGCGCGGCGCGTGCGCACGCCGTCGTTCCGTCCTTGGGCGCCGTGCGTCAGGCCGCGAGCTCGTAACTCTCGTGCGGTGCACGGCACGGCGGGCCGCGCCTGTTGACGGAGTGGTTCAGCAGCACGGAAGAGGCCGTGCCGTGTTCACGTGTGTGCCGGAACGAGGCGCGGGCGGGCATGTCCGGCAGCAGGCCGCCGCGCAGCGCCCGTACGAATGCGAGGGCCGCGCCGAGCGCACCGAACGACGAGGCGACGTGGCGGACGGCGCTGCGTGCCGAGCGTGCCGACAGCCGGACCAGTCGCCACAGCGCCGCTTCGCCACGGCGCAGGAACCAGCCGAGGAGGAGCGCGGCGAGGAGGTGCCCCAGCAGCATGGGGCCGTCGAACAGGGACAGTGCCGCGTGGGCGGCGGAGCGCAGGCACTCCAGAGGGGCGTCTGCGGCGGACGCGGCGCCGCCGGCCGCCTCGTGCCCGGCGTGACCGGCGTGGTGCGCGTGCTGAGCCATGTCTCCATGCCCGGAGTGCCCCGCGTGCCCCGTCAGTTTGTCGGCGTCGAACCCGGCGTCGGAGACGATCCGCCGCGCCCGTGACTCGCTGATCCCTCCTGGCGGTTCGTCGCACAGCAGCGCGGCGGCGAGTTGCCTCAGCCCGGTGGTGTGCGTCCCGTGCGTCCCGGCGTGTGCCGGGGCCGACGATGCGGCGCCGCTTCCGGCGGCGGCGCGTCCGCAGGAGAAGAGGGTGTGCAGTGCGAGCTGCCCGGCCGCGAGGAGCGCGGCTATCCCCGGAAGTGAACGCTCCCGCCCGGCGAGGGGCGCCGCGACCGCGAAGACCACGGCGAAACCGAGTCCCAGGGACCACAGCGGCATGCGCTGCCCGCCCGTCAGGGAGTGACCGGCCGCGGACAACGTCACACAGACCGCGGTGAACACCGCGGCCCGCACGAGTCTGAGATCCGCCCCGGCAGTCATGGCGGCGTCATCATCTCACCGGCTGCACATGCGCATCCTCCAGGGGTCGAAACGCCCTGAATCGCGTGCACTCGCCGCTCCCGTCGCCCGCTCCCCGTCCGGCAGGAGCCCGTGACACGTCCTCCGATTGGACGGGTTGAGCCGGCACGGGTGCGTACGGGCCGCCCGATCGGCAATACGTATGCCCATGGCCGTGGTGGTCCCACGGGGCCGACCGTCGAGCCTCGGCCTGTGGAGGGTTGAGCATGAGCATGTGGTGGTGTCTCCAGATGAGGCGCGAAGCTGCCAGCGTGCCGCTCGCCCGGCGGCTGCTCGTCGATGCGATGGACAGCGCCGGGGTGGACAGCGAGGTCTCGTACGAACTGTCGCTCGCGCTCTCCGAGGCGTGTGCGAACGCCGTCGAGCACGGCTGCGGCGAACAGTCCGACGCCTACTGCGTGACCACCTACCTAGACGGCGACCGGTGCCGCATCGAGGTCACCGACTCCGGGCCCGGATTCCACGCCGCCGCCCTGCCGCCCGCTCTGCCCTTGGACGCCGAGACCGGCCGCGGGCTCTTCCTCATCGAATCGCTCGCCGACCACGTACGCGTGGGCAACCGGCCGGGACACGGCGGCACGGTCGTCACCTTCGACAAGACCCTCAAGTGGCAGCACCGCGAAGGCGGTTCGGCGGGCGGCGAAGGAGACACGCCCCGCAGCGGCGGCAGCACGCTGCTCGCGGCAGGCTGAACCGGGCCCCGTAACCGCCCCCGCGTCTGCCAGCCGAACCGGCCCCCTTCACGGAGCGGAGCGCTCAACGTGCCGCGCTACTCGTCCCGGTACCGCAGCAGCAGCATCGCCGCGTCGTCGTGCGGCGGCCCTCCGACGTGGTCGGCCAGGTCCAGCCGTACCGCCGTCAACGCCGCGTCCGGATCGGGTTCCTTGAGCAGCACGCCGCGCTCGTGCAGCGGGTAGAAGCGGTTCGTACGGTCGCGGGCCTCGGACACGCCGTCCGTGTAGAACAGCATCTGGTCGCCCGGTACGAAAGGCACCAGATGCGGTTCCGGCGCCTGGCCGTCCTCGATGTCGAGGCCCAGCGGCACGGCACGTTCCGGCGGTTCCGCGTAGTGCACCGAGCCGTCGGGGCGGATCATCAGCGGCGCGGGATGGCCGAAGTTGAGAAGCGTCGCCTCCTCGTCCCGCTCACGCACCTCCGCCAGCACCGCCGTGACGAACTTCTCGCCGAGCAGATGCCTTGCGAGCGCACGCTCCAGCCGCTTCCCCACGGCCATCAGGTCCGGCTCGTCGTAGGCCGCCTCACGGAAGGCGCCCACCACCACCGCGGCCGTCTCCACGGCCTCAAGTCCCTTGCCCTGTACGTCTCCCACGATGATCCGCACACCCGTCGGCGAGGTCACCATCTCGTAGAGATCGCCGCCGATGCGGGCCTCCGCCACCGCCGACGTGTACGAGACGGCGGCACGCAGATGCCCCGCGCTGCGCGGCACCGGACGCAGCAGGACCCGCTGCGCGGCCTCCGCGATGGAGCGCACGCTGGCCAGTTCGGCCTCGCGCCGCTTGCGCATCGCCGTCGCCGCGACACCGGCGACGGCGACGCCCGCGACGGAGATCAGGGTCGTATAGCCGCGGCGGTCGTCGACCTGGGAGTTGAAGATGCTGAGCATCAACGACAGCGCCAGCGCTACGGCACCGATCACCACGCTGCGCCGCACGTTGCCGATGAGCCCCGCGAAGGCGGGGCCCAGCGCCATCATCGGCAGGAAGCCGATCGACGGTCCCGCGAAAACGTCGACGAGTACGACGATGCCCATGGCGATGAAGGGGAGCGCAGCCAGCAGGCGGGGCCGGAACTGAAGCGTGACCACCCTGAGTTCTCTTCCTCGACCGAAGGACGGATGCCGGACACATGCAAGGTTAGGCACGTAAGCCCGATTCCGTACCCGTTCGGTCACGAACCGGATGCGGAACCCGTCGTGCCGGTCTGCTCTCTCGAAGGCGGTGGCACGCGGCGCTCGAAGTGTACGGGGCCCTGCCGACAGAGGTCGGCGGCAGAAGGCCCCGTCCGTATGTGCTGCCGGGCGGCCGGACCCTCTGTGCTGCCGCCGTCAGCCCCTCGGACTCAGCCCCTCAGGCGCGCCATCCAGCTCTCGACCTCCGAACTGCCGCGCGGCAGCCCGCTGGAGAGGTTCCGGTTGCCGTCGTCGGTGACGAGGATGTCGTCCTCGATGCGCACGCCGATGCCCCGGTACTCCTCCGGCACGGTCAAGTCGTCGGCCTGGAAGTACAGTCCGGGCTCGACGGTCAGGCACATGCCCGGCTCCAGCGTGCCCTCGGCGTAGCTCTCGCGGCGCGCGGTGGCGCAGTCGTGCACGTCCATGCCGAGCATGTGGCCCGTGCCGTGCAGCGTCCAGCGGCGCTGTAGCCCCAGCTCCAGCACGCGCTCGACCGGACCCTCCAGGAGCCCCCACTCGACGAGCCTCGTGGCGAGCACGCGCTGCGCGGCGAGATGGAAGTCGAGGTACTTGGCGCCGGGTTTGACGGCGGCGATGCCGGCCTCCTGCGCCTCGAAGACGGCGTCGTAGATCTTCCGCTGGAGCGTGGTGAAGGTGCCGCTGATCGGCAGGGTGCGGGTGACGTCCGCGGTGTAGAGGGTGTGGGTCTCGACTCCCGCGTCGAGCAGCAGCAGTTCGCCGGAGCGTACGGCGCCGTCGTTGCGTACCCAGTGCAGCGTGGTGGCGTGCGGCCCGGCGGCGCAGATCGAGCCGTAGCCGATGTCGTTGCCCTCGACGCGTGCACGCAGGAAGAACGTGCCCTCGATGTAGCGCTCGGACGTGGCCTCCGCCTTGTCCAGTGCCTTCACCACGTCCTCGAAGCCGCGCACCGTCGAAGCGCACGCCTTCTCCATCTCGCCGATCTCGAACTCGTCCTTGACCAGGCGCATTTCGGAGAGGAAGACCTGGAACTCGCTGTCGCGCTCGGCCGTGACCTTGTCGTTGAGGGCACGCTCCACCGCCGCGTCATAGCCCCTTACGACCCTCACCGGCCCGGTGGCGGCGCTCAGTTCGCCCGTGACGTCGCGGACGTCGGCGCAGGGGATGCCGTAGAGCTGCTGTGCCTCGCTGAGGCTGTGGCGCCGCCCGACCCACAGCTCGCCCTGCCCGTCGAGCCAGAACTCGCCGTTCTCACGGTTCGAACGCGGCAGCAGATAGAGCGTGGACTGGTGGCCGCCGCCCGCGGGGTCGGGCTCCATCACGAGTACGCCGTCCTCGGTCTGGTCGCCGGTGAGATACGCGTACTCGACGGACGCACGGAAGCTGTACTCGGTGTCGTTGGAACGGGTCTTGAGGTTCCCCGCGGGGATCACCAGCCGCTCGCCGGGGAAGCGGGCGGAGAGGCGGGCACGCCGGTCCGCGGTGTGCGCGGCCTGCGGTACGGGCTTGAGTCCGCGCAGCTCGGTGTCGGCCCAGCCGGTCTTCATGTTCTCGGCCAGCTCGTCGGAGACGGCCGGGTAGAGGCCGTTCTTCCGCTGCTTGATCGGCTGCTCGTCAGCGGATTCCGCCACGTCTGCCTCCTGCTTCCGGTGATCCGGCCGTCCGGTGGTCCCGTGGGTGCCGGTGTTCGAACGCTTTCCATCGTATGGGGGCCCTGGGGTGCGCGGAAGCTGGTCATCGGGGGCCTGGCCCGGCAGGGCGGCGGCTGCGGCGTGGGCGGGTGCCGTTCAGCGGCCGATCGGTGGACGGCAGGCGGCCGACCGCCGGGTGATACGCGTAGACGAAGGTCAGAAGCGGGCGGCGAGCAGGACGACGTCCTCGGTGACGGCCCCGGCGGCCCCGGCGGCCGAAGTGTTCCCAGGGTGTCCCGGGTTCCCCGTGCGCCCCTGGTGCCCGGCATGGCCGTACGCCCCCGGCGCACCGGCGGCCGCGGGCGCCGCGCCCTCCCCGGCCGAGCTGCCCGAGGTACCCGAGGTGCCCGAGGAACCGGCAGGCAACGCCGTACGCAGCACATGGTCGACGAGCGCCTCGGGGTCGGCCCGCACGGCGGCGGGCGCGCAAGCCGCCGCGGAGTGCAGACGTGCGAACGCCCGGTCCATCTCCTCGCCGGTGCGGTGCAGCAGCCCGTCGCTGTAGAGCAGCAGCGTCTCCCCTTCGTACAGCGAGAGTTCGACGCTCGGGGCCTCCCAGCAGGCCAGCATGCCCAGCGGCGCGGAGAGCGTCGTCTCCACGTACTCGGTGCGGTGCTCCCCGACGATCAGCGGCGGGCAGTGCCCGGCACCGGCGAGCAGGATGCGGCGCACGGAAGGCTCGGCGTAGGCGAACAGCGCGGTGGCCGAACGCGCGGGCTCGGTCAGGCGCAGCAGCAGTTCCAGATCGGAGAGGACGGCCACGGGGTCCTCGCCCTCCATCACCGCGTATGCGCGCAGTGAGGCACGCAGCCGCCCCATCGCGGCGACCGTGCCGGAGCCGCTGCCGGTGACGCCACCGACGGAGAGCCCGAGCGCGCCTTCCGGCAGGGGCAGCGCGTCGTACCAGTCGCCGCCGCCGCCGGGTCCGGTCAGATGCCGTACGGCCATGGCGACGCCCGGCACCCGCGGCAGCCTGGAGGGCAGCAGGCCCTCGCGCAGGGCGCTCAGTTCGGCGCGCGTACGGGCGAGTTCGAGATGGCGGGAGATCTGCTCGCTGGCGCAGCGCAGATAGAGGCCGAGCAGATGGCGCTGGCGCGCGGTGGGTTCGGCGGGTTCGTCGTAGAGCCAGACGGCGGCGCCGATGCGGGGCGACTCGGCGGTGGCGATGCGGGTGGCGTAGCTGGCGGCGTAGCCGAGGCGGGCGGCGACTTCGCGGTGACGGGGGTCGAGGGTGTCGTCGGTGGCGATGTCGGGGTGGGTGATCTCGGGGTAGCCCCTGTGCTCGCCTCTGCCGGGGGTGAGGTCGCCGTCGTCGCCGAAGGCGTCGGTGAGGGTGCCGGTGCCGGAGACCGTGGCGCAGTCGCGCGGCCGGGTGCCGTCGGTGGGCTCTGGAAGGGAGGGGAGGCCGTCGAGGATGCGTGCGTAGGAGGAGGAACTGCGCGGCACGGTCTCCAGTTCGCCGATGTCGGCGCGGCCGAGCCCGAGTCCGATGGTGCGCTCCGGGCTTTCGCTGTCGACGGGTTCGAGTGCCACGAGGCCGCGCTGGGCTCCGACGAGGGTGGCGCCGGCGCGCAGTGTCTCGCGCAGTGCGTCGTCGAGGGTGGCGGTGCCGGACAGTCGTTCGGCGAGTTCCTGAAGTGTCGTCAGATCGGTCACCCAGCTTGCCAACCGGTCGTGTACGGCGGCGAGCTGTTCCGTGGACGCGTCGGAGGCTGGAGGCGCAGTCTGCGGCGGTGGGGAGATCACGGGTTTGAATCCGGCCACTTTCGACCGTTGCGGGGCGCTCATGGGAGCGTTCTCCCGCTCTGAACCCTCTCTCTGCATTGCATCGCAAACCCCCATGTCACGCTGCTCCGCTGGCAATGCACAAGATGTACACGTAGCGATGACGGGATGTCCAGCATCGGCCTTGCACTACGAATGGTGTCCGTGCGCCGTTGTCGACATCAGGGGGGCGGGCGGGGGTTGCGTGAGGTTGGCGTAAAATCGCCCGCGAGAGACGGCATTTGCTGTCGACTGGACGAGCCCCGCGCATCCGGCCGCTTCCACAATCCCACGGAAGTGCAGGCCGGAGCATCGGCATAGCCATCGCGGGTACGGAACCCGGTGAGGGAGCAGCGCGTCATATAAGGCAAGTGGCCTTCCCTTTCCGGTTCGGCGGACACGCACAGCCAGCACGGCCAGCACAGGCGCAATACCAAGCGTTAACGAGGGCACCAGCACAGGTGGCGGCATGGCACGCGAGTCTTCAGGCGTGCGTCGCCCACCGCCGTGTTCCACGCGCGGCTTACGGAATGACCGCGGTTTTTTTACGCGCAGTAAGTAGTGAGTGACGTGTTGTGATGGGCTGAACGATCTCTGTCGGGACGATCTGTTGGCGTTCACGGAAAGGAACGAGCGCACATGCGCGAGATCCTCGGAAGGCGACGCATGAACCGGTCATCGCTGCGTAACGCGGCGCTGCACTGTGCCACCCGCTGGGAGTGGCCCGTACTTCCCGGAGCGACTCTCACCCCTCCCTCGTCAGCGACCTCGGCGGTCTCCTCTCCCTCGTCCCGTGCCCAGTCCAAACGGCCGCTGTCCGCGGTGTGCTCCTGTCCCGACGCCGACTGTGTCGTACCCGGTGCGCACCCCTTCGACCCCGTCCTTCTCGCGGCCACCACCGACGAGCGCATGATTCGCTGGTGGTGGTCCAACAGGCCCGCCGCGCCGGTGATTCTCGCCACGGGCGGCAGGGCGCCTTCGGCGCTCAGCCTGCCGGCGATCGCGGGCGCCCGTGCGCTCGCCGAGTTCGACCGTCGCGGTGAGCGGCTCGGCCCGGTCGTCGCCACGCCCACTCGCTTCATGCTGCTCGTCGCGCCCTATGGGCTGGCCGAGCTGGGCGAGCGGCTCTACGCCCATGACAGGGTGCCCAGTTCGCTCCGTTTCCACGGCGAGGGCGGCTATATCGCGCTGCCGCCGTCGCATACGGGCGCCGGGCGTGTGCGTTGGGAGCGCGAGCCGGTCGCGGCCGACGGGCGGGACGAGGCGGAGCGCAAGCCGCGCCGTGGCGCCTTCGGCGGATCGCGACGGGGGCGCCGGGGCGGGCTCACCGACGGCGTTCCGTTCCTGCCGCGTATGGAGCGCGTGCTCGACGTGCTCGTCGAGGCGAGCGCCACGGCGCCCGACTCCGGGACGAGCCTTACGTATTGAGGGGCCTTCGCGTATCCGCATACGTATTGCGGTGCCTTACGTGGTGACGGGCCTCGCGTAGCGAGGATTCGCACGTATCGATGCGGGGCGGCGGTCTGCGGGATGCGGGCCGCCGCCTGTGTTATGCGACTTACCGCGTACCGGCGTACCCGCGTAACTGTGCACGGGCTGTGGGCGGTTGGCGCGGGGGGTGTGGATGTGCGTGCCCGACTGGCCGTTGCCGGCGGGGTGTTGGCCGATTCCGTTTCCTCTGCGCGAGGGCGGTCACCCGCTGTGCGCCCGCACCGGCGCCGTGTGCGGTGCGTAGCGGTGCCGCGGAATCCCGTGTTCGAGTCTGTGCCATGTCCGTGCCGTGAGCGGCACCGGGGCGGTGTCGGACGTACCGGGGGTGCCGCCGAGGGGCGCCGTAGGACCACGGGCGGGTGCGCGGGCCGGGCCTGCGCCAGGGTGTCGGCCCGCTGCCGCGTCACGTCCGCAGCAGTTCACCTGCTCCTCAACTTCAATTGCGTACAAGGGAGTTGGAGTAGGGCACGGGTTCCGTACCGGCCCGGCGCATGAAAGAACCCGGTCGCTGGCGACGGGGGATGCACCAGCGACCGGGCTCCTAGAAAGGTAACAAGAGATCTGCCGTTAGCAAATTCGATCGCGCAGATCCGGACGTTGATTTACCTGCCGGTATGCGCATACAGCGACGACGTGTGACTGGAGTCACGTCACACTTTCTCCGTCTGATCGTCGCGGAACGGTCTATTCCATTCAGCTCAGAGTGACTTGGCGGTTCATGAGGCCGCTGCGTGCCCGGCGCTCGTCAGCGGTGAGCGGCGCGTCCGCGGCGAGCGCCTCGGCCAGCCGCTCGCCCAGCTCGGCCGCCGGCTTCTCGCAGTCCTCCGAGGTCATCCCGGTCGGCAGATCCCATACGGGAACCACCAGCCCGTGAGCACGGAACGAGCCGACGAGACGGGTGTCCTCGCCGAGCGACGAGCCGCCCCCGGCGTGCAGCCGCGCGAGCGCGTCGAGCAGCTTCTCCTCCGGGTGCGTCATGACCCAGCGCAGGTGGTTCTTCTCGGGCGTACTGCACCAGTACGCGCCTTCCCCGACCGACAGGCGGGCCGTGGGAATCGCGGCCGAATTGGCACGCTCCAGCGAAGCGGCCACCTCGCCGGTCGCACTGTCGCTCCCGTCCCCCAGCCAGAACTCGAATCCGCTGTGCACCTCCGGCGCGAACGGCGCGTCCGTATCCAGCAGATCCTGAAGCCGCGGGCCGTCGGGCGCGGGCCGTCCCGCGTCCACGGGCCGGCCGGGTTCGGTGGCGAGGGCGCGCTCCAGGGTGTCCGCGAGGTCGCGGCTGATGTCACCCGAAGCGGTGTCGTTCTGAAGTCCCAGCAGCACCTCGCCGTTGTCACGGCGGAGCGCGGGCCACGCCATCGGAAGCACCGTGGCGAGGACCACGGACGGCACGCCTTCCGGCAGGCCGCTCTTGAGCGTCAACTGCGCCGTCGCGGCGGGCACGAGTTCACGCATCGCGATCCAGTCGGGCTCTCCCGGCAGCCCCTCGAAGGGGCGCTGGACGAGTTCCGTAGCGGCGTGCGACGCCGCACGTCCGTGGCACGCCTTGTAGCGGCGACCTGAACCGCAGGGGCAGGGCTCGCGTGCGCCGACCACGGGGATCTCCCCGTCGACGAGTCGCGGTGCTGTGGCCTTGGGCTGGGGGCGGCGCTTCTTGGCCATGGGGTGCGGTTCTCCAGGTCTGCGGTCGGTGAGGGGCCCGCGTCGGGTCCGGTGGGACCGGTCGGCGGCCGGTCTTGCTCGTACTGCGTGTGCTTCTGCTCGTACTGCTTGTCGTGAATCTCTGCTTGTCGTGGGTCTCTGCTTGTCGTGGTCGGTGGCGTCGCCCGGCGGGTGGTCGAGTGTGCCGGGCCGCCGGTGCGTCGGTCGCCGTCGTGCACGGGTCCGGCGCCGTGCGGGGCCGTCGCGTCGCCTCCGCGCGTACGAACGGACCGCGTCGCGGGCCGGACGGCGGGCAGTCGCCTGCCGCGAGACGTACGCGCGCCAACTGCCGCCGCGAGCCTAGCCGCTGAGATACGGCGCGTGAGGGCGTTCCGCGTGTCGCGGCCTCAGTCGCCCGTACGCCTGCGGTCCCGTGGCGCGAGTACGAAAGCATGGCGAAGCCGCCGAGCCTGCGAGGCCGCCCGATCTGCGAGGCGGCCGATCTGTGAAGCCGCCCGAGCCGCGGCACGGCCGGGGGTGCGGCTGTGCGCCGGGGCGCGAACTGACCTGAACCCGCGCCCGGTTGGCGCTCGGCGCCCCGTGCCGCGCGTCCCGAGTCCGCGCGTTCCGAGCCCGCGCGTTCCGAGCCCGCGTCCCGCGCCTTCGCGCTCAGTGCACCTCGTCCGCCGCCGCCAAGTCGAAGGCCAGGCTGTCCGCCAGGTCGTCACCGACGCCGGAGTCGGCCGCCAGCACCACCCACACGGTGACGCCTCTGGTGGGCTCGCTCTCCGGCTGCCGTATTCCGCCGCCTGTGAACTCCGGCAGTTCCGCGCGTACTTGCTCGTGGACCTGTGGCCGTACTTCCTCCCGTACGCCCCAATCACGTGCGAGCGCGCCGATGATGGCGAGCCCGCGTCCGCCCCGGGCGCTGACCGACGGAGTCGCCGGAAGCGGCCGGGTGGGGCCGCCGCCGTCCGTCACCGAGATGGTCAACTCGCCGTGGCCGTCGTGATTCCAGCTCGCGCGTACGGACTCGTCCCGGTTCAGCGGCCTCGCGTGCCGGCAGGCGTTGCTGAGCAGTTCGGAGAGGACGAGGACCGCGTCGTCGACGACGGATTCCGCGGTACCGTTCGCCAGCAGGTCGGCGCGCATCCTGCGCCTTGCGACCCCTACTCCGGCGGGGCCGTGAGGCACGGCCATCGTCGACGAAGCAGGCACGTTCTGTGCCATAACCAACGCCACCCCCGAGACCTCCTTTGCCCCACGCCAATTCGATGAATGCCCCGGGAACGTCTGGCGGAAACCGGCCACGCATGCCTGCTTGACGCATTCCGCGGCATCGAATACAGAGCGAATGCCCCGATGCATCCCAGGTAAGAGGCATGGAAACGGGGGGAATTGGACCGTGTGCGGCACCTGTGTGCGGGTGCCGTGTGTGTCGCACGTAACACGAAGACGACAATTTCGTGTCTCAGCCGAGTTGCCGCACCACTTCCTGTGGCCTGTTTGTGATCACTGCGTCCACGCCCATCCGTACGCACAGTTCGACGTCCTGCGGTTCGTTCACGGTCCATACGTGGACCTCGTTGCCGAACCGGTGCGCCCGCTCCACGTAACCGGGGTGGGCACGCAGGATGCGCAGGCTCGGCCCGGCGATGTGCACCCCCGGAGGCAGGCGCCCGTCGCGGTGGCGCGGCAGCAGCAACTGCATGAGGTAGACGGTCGGGATGTGGGGCGCGGCGGCCCTTATGCGGTGCAGCGAGCGTGCGGAGAAGCTCATGACCCTCACCGAGGGGACCGCGGTCCGGTACTTCTCCAGCAACTCCAGCAGGCGCGCCTCGACTTGACCCGCCCACCGCGAGGGGTGCTTGGTCTCGACTGCGAGCTCTACGGGGCGTGGCGCGTCGGCCACCAGTTGCAGCAGCCGCTCCAGTGTGAGCACGGAGGTGCGGTCGCTGACCTCCTGGTCGGGCGACTCGTAAGGGTCCTCGTCCGGTCCCTCCTTCTTCCACGAGCCGAAGTCCAGCGCGGCCAGGTCCGCGAGTTCGAGAGCGGAGACCGCGCCCCGGCCGTTGGAGGTGCGGTTGACCCTGCGGTCGTGCACACATACGAGATGGCCGTCCGCCGTGAGCCGTACATCGCACTCGAGGGCGTCGGCGCCGGCCTCGATGGCCTTACGGTATGCGGCCAGCGTGTGCTCGGGCGCGGCCTCGGAGGCACCGCGGTGCGCGATGACGGAGACCGGGCGGGAGGGGGAGAGGCGCGACCCGGGGCGGATGTCGTTGCTCACCGGGTTATCGTGCCACCGGGGCGGGGACGGCCGCCGGGCGCCCGTATGCCCGCGGTAAAGGACTTCTTCCCGGGCTCGGGCGGCGTCTTACGTCCGTCTGACGCACCATGGGAAAGGCTGTGCACGGATGCCGGGACGCGTGCGCGCCCGGCTTGCGACGGCGTGTAGCTGATGAGGAGATACCTGTGAGCACCGAGAACGAGGGCGCTGCCGCCACGCCGGCGGCGGGGCCGACTCCCACGCCCCCCGCGGTGCAGGACAGAGCGGCGCACGAAGCTGCTGCCGGCGCCCCCGAGCCCGAAGCCGCCGACCGTCAGGGGCTGAGCATGAGCAAGTCCGAGAGCACTCCGCCTGCACCTTCCGCACCTCCCGCACCGCCCGCATCGTCAGCACCTCAGTCCGGTACGGCCGGGTCTCCCGGAGCCGGGTCGGGTACGGCCGGGCAGTCCGAGCAGACGGCGCCCCTGCCCCCGGTGGCAGGCTACGGCGCACCCGGAAGCGGAAGCGGAAGCGGAGGCGGAAGCGGAGGCGGCGGATGGGGGAGCGGCGCCCCCGGCGCACACGGCAGCCACACCCCGTACGGAGGCGCGGGCGCCGGCGGCACGGGACAGGGCGGCCCCGGCGGCGGCGCCGGCGGGCCCCAGTACCCGTGGGGAGCGCCCCCGGCACCGCCCGGCCCGCCGCCGAGCGGCAAGCGCGTACCCGGCGGGCTGCTCGCCGCGGTCCTCGTAGGGGCACTGGTCGCCGGAGGCATCGGCGGCGGCATCGGCTTCTGGGCCGCGGAACAGGACGACGGCTCGTCCACCACGATCAGCTCCGACTCCGACCCCGGAGCGCTCAACCGCTCCCCCAAGTCCGTCGCCGGTATAGCCGGAAAGACCCTGCCCAGCGTCGTCACGATCGAGACCAAGGGCGGCGGCGAGGAGGGCACCGGCACCGGCTTCGTCTTCGACAAGCAGGGCCACATCCTCACCAACAACCACGTGGTGGCGTCCGCGGCAGACGGAGGCGGCCTCTCCGCCACGTTCTCCGACGGCAAGAAGTACGAGGCCGAGGTCATCGGCAAGGCCCAGGGCTACGACGTCGCCGTCATCAAGCTCAAGAACGCCGACGACCGCAAGCTCTCGCCCCTCGCCCTCGGCAAGTCCAACGAGGTCCAGGTCGGCGACGCCACCATCGCCATCGGCGCCCCCTTCGGCCTCTCCGGCACCGTGACCACGGGCATCGTCAGTGCCAAGAACCGCCCCGTGGCCTCCAGCGACGGCCAGGGCAGCAACGCCTCGTACATGAACGCGCTCCAGACCGACGCGTCCATCAACCCGGGCAACTCCGGCGGCCCGCTGCTGAACGCCCAGGGGGCGGTCATCGGCGTCAACTCCGCGATCCAGTCCGCCGGCGGCGAAGGCGGCCTCGGCCAGGGCCAGTCCGGCAGCATCGGCCTCGGCTTCGCCATCCCGGTCAACCAGGCCAAGCGGGTGGCCACCCAGCTCATCAAGACCGGTACGCCCGTCTACCCGGTGATCGGCGCCACCGTCACCATGGACCAGAAGGGCGGCGGCGCGGTCATCGCGGACCGCGGCGAGAACGGCCAGCCCGCCGTCACCAAGGACGGCCCCGCCGACAAGGCCGGCCTGAAGTCGGGCGACGTCATCACCAAGCTCGACGACACGATGATCGACAGCGGGCCCACACTGATCGGCACCATCTGGACCCACAAGCCGGGCGAGAAGGTCGAGATCACCTACAAGCGCGACGGCAAGGAGTCCACGACGGAGGTGACCCTCGGCTCCCGCAAGGGCGATCAGTGACGGCCCCGCCCATTCGCTAGGCTGACCCCCGCGTTGCCCGGCGCGAGCCGCGCGACGCGGGGAGGTGTGCCCGAGCGGCCGAAGGGAACGGTCTTGAAAACCGTCGTGAGGTGATCCCTCACCGTGGGTTCGAATCCCACCGCCTCCGCCAGGTGGCAGGTAGTGCAGGTCAGAAGGGGTGCGCGTTGAAACGCGCACCCCTTTCGCTGCGTACGGTGTCTCACCTTCGATCGCCCCTGTACCGGGTTCGACCAGTGCGTATGGGCCATGTGTGGGCCAGGATCGGCTGTCGGCAGGGCCGCCGTTCGGTGGTGAAATGGCTGCCGGCTGGCGGTAGTTGGCTACGGCGTGTTGCGCGGGCGGTTAGGAAATGGTGGGTATGTCCAAATCTGCAGAAGTGAGCAGAAGCAGGGGTGCTGCTGAGTAAAGTCGCTGGTCGTGGAGCGTGCTCCCCGCAGGCGCGGGGATGGTCCCGCTCGGCACGGAAGCGGCCCGTAAGGACCTCTGTGCTCCCCGCAGGCGCGGGGATGGTCCCCATAAGGGAGCGTGGGGCGGCGTCAACGGCGTGTGCTCCCCGCAGGCGCGGGGATGGTCCCGGTGCATGCGGGCATGAAAAAGGCCCCGCCGAGTGCTCCCCGCAGGCGCGGGGATGGTCCCTCGGGGACGTCGGACAGAGCACGTAGCGCCATGTGCTCCCCGCAGGCGCGGGGATGGTCCCCCTGACGACATAGAGCACTGCGTTACGGAGAAGTGCTCCCCGCAGGCGCGGGGATGGTCCCTCGTCTGGCTCGACGCCGAGGGCGAGGTGCCGGTGCTCCCCGCAGGCGCGGGGATGGTCCCGACCGTGAGCAGGGGTGACGATGTCACACAGGGTGCTCCCCGCAGGCGCGGGGATGGTCCCCACAACCGATGCGGTCGGCGAGAAGGTATTGGGTGCTCCTCGCAGGCGCGGGGATGGTCCCCCCCAACTACAAGAGCCAGCCGCAGAACATGCTGTGCTCCCCGCAGGCGCGGGGATGGTCCCCCGACGTAGCCGAGGAACTTCTCCTTGACCTTGTGCTCCCTGCGCCTCCGGGGAAGTCAGAAGGGCTACCCGGCCGGGACGGGTAGCCCTTCGTTTGTTCATCTGGAGGTCAGGGGTACCGCCTCAAGCACCGCCATTGAGGCGCTCCTCGATGAGTTCATTGGCACGGGACTGCTCGCCGCGGAGGATCTTCGCGTAGAAGCGGAAGAGCACGGTGATGCTGTGGTAAGCCCGCCTCGCTACCTCCACTGGATCGACGCCGGACTTGATCCAGAGCGAGACGCCTGCGTGGCGGAGGGAGTACGGCACGTCAGCGAGCGGTGAAGCGGCTTCCTCCGGTGTGAGGGCCTTCTCGCGTGCTGTGTCCCAGACTTCGCAGTATTCGGTGGACCTGATTCGTCCGCCTCGTGCGGCCCGGAAGAGTCGTCCGTCGTCGGCGACCCCGTACGCACCCAGATGTTCGCGAAGCATGCCGACGAGTACCGGCGGGATCGGTACCGGACGGGTGGCCCGCCGTGCCCGGCGCTTGAGGCCGCGTTGCTCGAAGGAGGCTCCATCGTCCGTCCAACCCGAGCCGACTTCCGGCTGACTGCCGGCGAGGATGAGCTCGCCCCACCCTTTCTCTGGCAGATGGCAGTCAGACTTTCGCAGCGAAGCGATCTCCGACGGTCGCATTGCTGCGTAGTAGAGGCAGCCGAAGAACGCCGCGAGGTGTCTGCCTCGCTCGCCCTGTTCGCGTACAGCCGTGAGGAGGGCTGCGACCTGAGTCGGGTTGGGCACGTACCGGAAGTCCACCTCGTCTTCCTTGGGCGGCGTCGTCCAGTCGATGCGCGCCATGGGGTTGGAGCTCAACAGGTCTCTCTCGACGGCGTACCGAAGCGCATTGCTGAGGACCATCCGCTTGCGGTTTGCCGTATTCTCCGCTGCCGGCTTCCCATCGAGCCTGACCGAAAGGGCGTCCAGGGCGGCCCTTATCTTCTCGGGGCTCGCGGCTTCCGTGACCTTCAGCGAGTGCTTGCCGACCCAAGCCAGGGCGTCGGCCACTGCGTCCGGCGGCGTCTCCACGTCTGCACGTGTGGCGGGCTTCCCGTCCTGGCCGGGTACGGCTCGGAACGCCCACGCGTATAGGGCCGTTCGCATCACCTTCGGATCGGGCGCACCGCGCGAGGAGGAGACGAAAACCGGGGTGACCACAGCCAGTGCCTCGGCGATGCCGGCTCGGTGCTTGGCCGCGGCCTTGGGCCACTTCATGAGTACGTACGCGGTTGCGTGCTCGTACCAGGTGGGCGTGTTGAGGTTCGCCAGTTCGCTGGCGGGGAGCCCGGTCTCCTCGTCGAACTGTTCACGATTCCTGAGTGCCGTCATGAGTTCGGAACGGCGGCCGTCCGCCTGCGCCTTGAGCTTGAAACTCCGCGAGTGCGGACGCGATCCCACGCGCCAGCGCAGCTCGAACGGCTTGGGGCGGCCCTTGCGGTTACGGATCGACCAGACGTCTACGTCGTAGGTGAGCATGTCTCTCCAAGCCGCGAGGGGCCCGTCATCTGGCGGGCCCCTCGCACGGAATGGGCGTGAATCAGGCGGCTTGTTGTTCGCAGTCGGCCCACCAGGCGTCCAAGTCGCTGCGGCGTACGCGCAGTTGGCCGTTGGGGAGCTTGATGAGCCTGGGGGCCTTGCCGCGGGCGCGCATGCGGTAGAAGGCGGCGCGGGACATGTCGATCTCTTCGAGGACTTCGGTCAACTTGAGGTGTCGCTGGCGGGGCATTCGAGCCTCCTGTTGTTCCGAACCGCGGACTGGTGCGGTACCGGTGTCGCGGAAACCGCACAATCCGCGGAAAGACATGAACTTGCTGCCTGAGCTGCGAAGTTGTGACAGCTGGGCAGTGGTCGCAGAAGCCGCCGGAAGTCCCGCACAAATGCCGAGGCGCGAAGGTGTGTCGCCGGTCGAGCGCGTGGCGGGCGTATTTTGTGCGGTGGTTCCGCGTGGTTCTGCGGAGGACGGCGCTGGCCGTCCGGGGGAGCACGTCGGCGCTGGTCAGCAGCGGGCGGCCACGGTTTCCGCGGATACTGCGGTTTGCGCGGTGGACTCCTGGGAGATGCAGCGGTTCGCGCTCACGCCTGCCCCTCCCTCACCTGCGGATGGATCAGGTACCGCGGTGCCGGCGGGCGGCCCCGTTTCCCGGTCCTCGGCGGGGTGTGGCTGCGCAGGTAGCCGTGTTCCTCCAAGAGCGCCACGGCAGGCTCCAGGTCGGCCACCGTGGGGAACTCCGAGCGGGAGAGCTTGGCGAACAGGTCGCGGCGCGAGACCGTCTCCCAGGCGTTCGCCCGAAGGACCTCCAGCAACGTCTGGGCCCGTGCCTGAGCCGCGTCGGCGCCCATGAGGTCGAAGACCGTCAACGCGTGGTCGGCGAAGTAGTCCGCGATCTCGATAGCAGCCGACATCGTCGACGGCTCTATGGGCTTGCCGTAGCCGTCCTCCAAGTGGGCGGCGACGTGGAGCAGTCCGGCGATACGAGCGGCGGTGCCGACGAGCTTGCCCGCCCACTTGCCGACGTGGCCCAGCTTGCCTCCCCGGGCCCGGAGTTGGGGTTCCACCCGTTCCTCGAAGCCGAGCAGTTCGGTCCCGGCATCCGCCGTGAGCTGGAGGACGTACGGCTCCGCCTGCTCGGCGAGCGACAGCGTCAGGGCGGTGACGTTGCGCTCGTACCGTGCCGCCACCGACTCCGGTACCGGCTCGGGGCCGATCTTGCGGTAGCCGACCAGCGACTCCGGCAGCGCGTAGAGGAAGCGGGCGAGGAGGCCGCGGCCGTCGAAGCCGCGGTTCTTGCCGATGTCCTCCAGCACGGAGGGCTGTACGGCCAGGCCCATGGTCAGCGCGGGGGCTTCCATGAACTCCTCGCGGTTACGGCGGTCGACCTTCAGCCGGTCGCCCGCGTGGCCCTTGAGGAAGACCTCCATGTTCGGAGCTCCGGAGTAGCGGCCCGCGATGATGTCGAAGATGCCGCCCTCCGCCGACATCACCGCCAGCCGTCCGCCCTGCTCGGCCATGAGCGAGGTGACCGTCTCCGGCGTGGAGTCGTCCGCCAGCAGCCGCGGCTTCGGCGGCACCGTCAACTCCTCAGCTTGCTGCGCCAGATCGATGGCTTCGGCGACGAGGCTGTCCCGCTCCGGCCCCTCCGCCGACGACGCGCGGGCGGCGGCCTTGTCGGCAGCCTCCTGAGCCATCTTCCGGGTCAGCTCCGCCTCGACGATGCGCCCGGCGGCCTGGTTCGCCAGCTGCTTCTCCGCCTCGTAGAGCGGCCCGGTCATGGCGGAGAAGACCGCGGACTTGCGGTTCGCCGGCGGCAGTGCGACGACCACGTACAGGTTGGTCGGCTCCAACCAGCGGCCCCGCACCCGGACGACGACGCGACCGCCCGCCGCCGTGGCGAGCACGCTCAGCGCGAGCGCGGCGTCCATGTCCGGCGGCGTCTGCGTCTCCTCCGCCAGCGCCGCGCAGAAGTCCCCCAGCCAGGACGGCAACGCGTGCAGCGGGAAGCGCGGAAGCTGCGGGCGGGCGGTGAGCGGGATCGGTTCCGACCACGCCTCGGGCAGCTTCTCCGCGCCGAGTGCCCACGCTTCGCGTACCTCGTCCGCGGTTGCCTCCGGCGTCGAGGCAGCCTGGACGAGGCGGGTGCCGGCCTGGATCAGGCGGCGGCGTTCGGCGAGTTCGTGGACAATCTCCGCGTAGTACGCGGCGTGCGCCGTCGTCGGTACGGCCTGGACGAGACCGTGCACGTACGCCGGTCCGCCGACCCGGTGCAGGTCGCCGCTCTGCCCGAGGTGGTGGGTGAGGGTGATCGGGTCGACCGGCTTGCCCTGGCCGTGCAGGACGGCGATGGAGCGGTGGACGGTCTCGTGCGCGGGCCGGTAGTAGTCCTCGGCGCTGAGCGTCGCCTGCACGTCGGCGATGACGTCGGCCGCGAGCATCATCGAGCCCAGGACGGCCTGTTCGGTCTCCAGGTCGCACGGCACGCTGCCGCGGTCGGTGGCCGCGCCGTGAAACGGGAGCACGTTGCCCCCGGCGGGAACGTGGGGCTGTCCGCTCATCGTGCGCCCTCCTCGGCGTACGACGAGCCCTGAGCCCGCACATGCCGCCGTACGCCCCGCGTGGGGCGGGGCAGCGGGCAGGACCTGCTTTGAGGCATGCTGTTCGCACCTCCTGTTTCTTCGTGGGATGGGAGGCCGGGGCAGCGGGCTTCCTGATCCGTTGGCCGCTGCCCCGGGCGTTTTCAGGAGTCCTCGGTGAGGCTCCAGGTGCGGTACTCGTTGCGTACGTACTCGCGGGCGCCGTGCTTCGCGTCGTACGCGATGAGCTGTACGGTCGCCGCTTCCGCAGCCTGTATCGCCGACTTCGCGAGTTCCGGCCCGTACGTCGCGGCTTCCGCGAGCGCGATGCGGTCCACTAACGCCGCCTTCCGAAGCCAGAACGCCCGTGGCAGCGCCGGGTCTTGCTCGTGCCGCTCACTCAACTCCGCGAGTGCGGCGATCTCCTGCTCGATGCTCGGGGCCTCGGCGTACACATCCGTGGGTGAACCCTTCCGGCGAGTGGTGTCGGTCGTCTGTGGCATTCAGCTCACGTCCTTCGGGAGCCGGTTCGTACGCGCCCTGTCGATGGCGAAGTGCAGGGCGCTCTCGGCGAGTTCGCCGTAGTGGTACGCGGCCTGAGCCAGGCCCTCGGCCGAGTCGAGCGCGGCAGCGAGCGCCGCCGACTCGTGTGCTTCGAGGTGCTCTTCGGCCGAGAGGGAGTCGGCCGCGTGACGGGCTCTCTCCCGGTAGATCAGGTCCTCGCGGAGCGCGTGCAGCCGCTTGCAGCCGGACCAGCGTGCGAGCCCCTCGCTGAGGTCGGGCATCTCGCCCATGAACAGGTACTCGTCGCGCTCGCGGTGCAGCAGCACCCGCGACGGCTCGTTGCCGCCGAGCACGGAGCGGATGGCCCAGGCGGCGCCGTGCGCGTAGGCGCGTGCCGCGTTCTCGTACAGACCTCGGACCCGCCTCTCCAGGCCGGAGTAGAGGCCGCTGACGGACACCAGGGCGACATCGTGCGGGCGGTGGAACGGCGTGCCGGGGACGGCGAGTTCGCCGACGTGGTGATGCGTGCGGGACGGGTCGGTGTTGGCGATGCCGAGCTTGGCGGTCTGGAGCGCGAGGCGGTACTCGCGGGCGGCGGCGCCGAGCGCGTACACGCTCTCGGGCAGTGTCCGGAACCAGGTCGTCTTGGTGTCAGCCATGGAAGTTCTCCAGGTGGCAGGAGCAGGGAACGAGGGGCTGCCGTGCGGCCGTTGACGACGGCCGCACGGGAGCGGTCAGTGCAGCGGCAGCCGTACGGCCGTGTTGTCGCTTGCCGCTTCGAGCATTTCGCGCAGGTCTCCGCCGACGGCGGCCAGGCGCGCTTCCATGGCCGCCCACGAGTCGGAGTCGATGGCCATGAGCGCGGAGACGGCGACCGGTGCGTTGCCGCGCTGCAACGCGGTGAGTGCGTCGCGGAGTTCGCCGGCGGCGGTCAGGGAGATGGAGGACGAGGCGGGCGCGGACGTGGTGGTGATCGCGTTGCACATGAGCGGAACTCCTTCGGTACTCAGTTGCCGATGGCGGTTACGAGAGCGGTCATGACCTGGTTGATGGGCCCGGCGGCGGGCGTGTTGGCGAGGTAGAAGCCGAAGAGGAGCGAGGCGAGGGCCGAACCGGCGCTGACCGCGTGGTACTTGAGCAGCAGCGCGACGATGAATCCGAAGAGCAGCACGAGCGAGAGCGTGATCACGGGAGCGTCCTTCCTGTGGGAGTGCGGGCGGTCAGCGGGCGCGTGAGTGGTCGCGGTGCATGCGCGCGACGAGGTTGTAGAGGTGCCGGCCGATCCGGATGCGCTTGCCGTGGCCGCGGCAGCGTCGGCAGGAAGGGCCGCGCTTGATGCGTCCGCGGCGGTTGCGCACGACGTGGAAGCCGAAGCCGCGGCACCTGCGGCAGTCGCCGAGGGGCGAGACGGCGCAGAGCGCTGCGTAGCTGAGAGTGACGATGAAGAGGCCGGCGATAGCGTCGGGTGTCGAGGTCATGAGGTCCCCCTGAAGCGGCGGTCGAAGGGCGTCCCCGGACCAGGCCGCTATCCGCTAGCGGCCTGGTCACATGGGGAATGGCGCGCTAGCGGGGCCGCTAACGTTAGCGAGGCGTGCTGCTAGCGGAAGCGGCCCGGAAAGCTCATGCGGCGTCGGACTTTCCGTCACGTTCCGCAATGGCTTTGGCGATGTCGGTACGGGCGATGCCCCGCCGGTTGACGACCCTGCCGTCGACCCGGCGGCCGATCTGGATGGTGCTGATGCCGAGCGGCTTGAGGGATGCGGTGAGCTGTTCCGCGCTCCACTCGCCGTAGACGTCGGGCCGCAACTCGGCCAGCCGGGAGGTGACTTCCTCCGACCACAGCTTCGATTCCTTGCGGCTGACGACCGTGAGGATGTCGGCGAGCAGGTCGTAGGCGGCGGCGGGATCGGCCTCCGGTGCCTCGCCGACCGCATGGCCGGCCAGCGTTCCGGCTGCTTCCCGCAGCCTCCGGCCCCGCAGCGCGATGCGTTCGGCGAGAACGGCGTCCGCGTACACGGAGCGGACGATACGGGCGTCGGCGCCCTCCCCCACGAAGTAGTGGATGCCCTTGTCGGCCCAGGCGAACATGGTCGCCCGTACGCCGCGCTTGTACGCGCCCGTGCCGAGCACCATGTCGTTCTCGATCTGGCCCAGGACCTTGAGGCAGAACCGCGCGGACGCGTTGGCGCCGATCCCGGGCGGCAGGGCGTCCTTGTCCGGGCGCTGCGTGGACAGGAGCTGCACGAAGCCGAGCGCTGGGCCGCGTTTGGTGATGTCGGTGCAGATCTCCTTGATCTCCTCGCCGTACTTGGGGTGTTCGAAGAGGACCTGGCACTCGTCGACGCCGACCACGACCGGGTGCAGCCCCAGCGACTTCTTCGACGCCAGGTCGCTGGTCACCTTCGACTCCGGGCACAGACCCCGCGGCAGAGAGCGGATGACCTTGGCCCGGCGGCGCAGCTCACCGCGCAGTTCCCGCAGGCCGGCGAGGATGTAGAGGATGTCCTCGTCGTCGTCCCCGGCCCGGTAGCGGTAGGCGACCGATTCCAGCGGCCCCAGGTCACCCGTGCCCTTGAGATCGAAGAGGTGCAGCTCGGCCCGGGGGTCGAGCGCCGCGATCAGCAGCAGGAGCCGGAGGAGGAACGTCTTGCCCATGCGCGGGATCGCGCCGATGACGCCCGCGATGTACATGAGCGTGATCTCCACCCACCGGCCGCGCTGGTCGGTGCCGAACGCGACGGGCTTGAACAGGTCGACCGAACCCGACTTCGCCAGCGGCCAAGTCGGCTGCTTGGCCTTCGACATGTCCTGGTCCCCGACCCACAGCACCAGTCGGCCCGTGTGCTCGTCGGGTACGGAGTCGGGCCACACGCAACCGAGCGGTCGGCGCAGACCCGACGCGAGCTTGTCCCGCTTGTCGACGACGTCGGCCACGGTCACGCCGAACGGCAGATCGCCCTCCGCGCGCCAGCCGGGCCCGTCCCTGGTGATCGGCGCGGTGAACGTCAGCGGGTCGCGCCCCTTGGCGACGGCCTGGTTGATCTGGCCGATGCCGAGCGAACCGAGCGCCCTGAGCACGATGTCGCTGGTCAGCTTCTGGACCTTCGGGATTTCCACAGCCCGGTGGACGATCGGGTCGTCCGCGGGCTGACCGAGCCAGCCGAGCGCCAGGGCGACCAGACCGCCGGAGAGGGCCAGAAGCCATCCGGGCGCGAGTACGTAGAGGGACATCGCCGTGGTCATCCCGACTACGGACGCGACGACGGCGACGAGCGTGCGCCAGCGGACACGGCGGTCCCGCTGACGGCTCAACTTCAGGTATTCCTCGACGTCTTCGCGCCTCGCGGCTGCCGCCCGCAGCGGGTCGCCCTCGCGGTCGGCGAGCCACCGCATCGTCCCGCCGACGAACTGGGCTGCGCCGTACGGAGCTTGAGCGGTCAGCCGCAGCCCGTACCAGGGGATGCGCACCCCGTGGTACGCGGCCGTATGCCACGTATGGCCCGCGAGCCAGCCGGCAGCGGTGACGAACTCCGGCTTGGACGTCGCCCAAGCAGGGAGCACCGGACGGCGCTTGGCGCCGCGTACCCGATCCATGAAGCCGGGACCCGACGGGCCACCGGGCTTGTCGACCTCCAGTCGAGCAGTCGGGTCACCGGACTCGTCGGGGTCGGACGCTGCCGACTCGGTCGGCTTGGAGCGAGCCGACCGGGCCTCGCTCAGGTCGACCACCCCGTTGTCTTCTCCGGCGGCCATCTCCGATTCGAGCCGTTCGAAGAGCTCGTTCTCGTCGTCATGGTTCACTGGCACGTCCTTCCGTGTAGGGACGCGCCGGGCCCGGCTGCTGCTGTGGTAGGTAGGTCAGCCGGGCCCGGCGCCATGGGTTTGCTCGGGTTCGCGCCGAGCTGTGGCTGTCGGCCGACCGAATCGGCCGACGGAGCGGTCCGGGTCAGCCCGCCGCTGCGGTTTCGAGTTCCGGGAGCTGTTCCTCTTCGCTCTGGCGCTGTCGGCGCTCCGCCTTGAGCTCTTCGCGAAGCTCGCGGGACCGGTCCTGCCCGCAGCCGACCGCCTCGCGGATGCGCTCTGCGGTCAGCGCCGAGTCGGGCCAACTGGCCGTCGTCTTCCGGGCCTTGGCCAGGTGCTGCTCGAAGGAGGACCGGGCGTTGCCTCGTGACGCCTTGCGCCGGGGAGTACGTCGACGAGGCGAACGGGGCGACTTCGGAGGCGCCCCGGGCTCCTGTTGGCCAGTCGCGCCTGCGGCGTCCTCATCCGGCTCGGCGACGGCACCGTCCGGAGCCACGTCGCCGAGCTTGAGCAGCACGCGCTCCCGCAGCGGCGCCTGACTGCGCCACCGCCACCCGTACCGCTCACGAAGGCCGGCGCGCCGCAGCTGCCGTTCCTTCTCCCGTTCCAGCGCCTCGCGGTAGCTGGTGATCTCCCACAGCGTCATGCGACGCCAGAGGGCGAACGTCGAGCGCGGAGCAAGGAACCAGCGGGAGCGGCGGATGCGTTCCATCCGGGCGCCGGTGGCGGCTCCGATGCGCACGGCGTAGACGTGCGCGACGACTTCGGAGAGGCCGACCCACAGCAGCGGCATTGTGCCGTGCGCGACCTTCGCCGAAGGGCTTTCCCCAGCAGCGACGTTGAGCCAGCACGTGACGAACGTGAGCGCCCAGGGCACCCAACGAACCCACGACAGACGCATGTCCAGCCTGATGAGCAGCAGGTTGGCCGCGGTGAACACTGGGATCGCCGCATCGATCCCGACCGGCAGCATCCACGGGTGCGCGAAGCCCCAGCGCTCAGCGGCGCGGGCGACGGAACCGAACGACGTCGCCAGCCCCAGCCCGCCGACCCCGACACCGGCCGGGACGACGACCGCGAGCAGCGCCTTCTCTGCCCTGCCGAACGGCGGCGGAGCAGGGGCCGTCATGCGGCGTCCTTGGTCCACGGAGCCCGCGCCCGCTTCGAGGGGTGGTCCCACAGCGGTGCGACCTCGCGGAGCGCAGCGGCGTAGGCGGCGTTCACCCGGGCGATCTCATCGTGCCGCCCCAGCTCGTTGAGCTCCGCGAGCACATCCCGAGCGGCAGCCGTACGGGCCTCCCTCTCGTCGTACGGCTCGCCGGGAAGCCCGAGGAACAAGTCCCGGAAGCAGTCGGCAGGTTCCTCGAAGCTCTGGGCCAATTCCTCGAACTCGGAGGTCTTCCCGGCCTCCTGATCGCCTGCGTAGGCACGCATGCTCTCTCCTCGTCTCGTCGGTGGGATGGGGTACGGGGCAGCGGGCTTCCTGATCCGTTGGCCGCTGTCCCGCGTGGACGCGACGGCACGGGCGTGCTGTCGCGTGTGGCTTGCGCAGGGACCGCTCACCTCGTCGGTCGAACGAGCGATCATGACCTCCGACATGCCTCGGAGAGGCGATGCCGGAGATCAAAAGCACTCATTCGTCCAGGTGCACTCTGTTGAGTTCTCAAGGCGCGGGCGCTTCCTTCGGGCCTCTGTCACCAGGCCCTCCGGGCGCTTCCCGACCGCGGCTCCCGCCGGAAGGCGGGCATGAAGCGGTCGCGGCCAACAAGAGGTCTTGTCCTCAAGACATCTTGATGACTTGCTCACCGACTATGACGTTCCTCTCCCGACTCGTCAAGTCCTCTTGATGACTCGTAGGCTGGGAGTCGTCTCCAGATCGGAACAGACCGGCTTCAGAACGGATCAGCTATGGCGAAGGCGTACGAGCGGATCGCGGAAGACTTCCGGCATCCCATCCGCGCAGGTGAGCTGAGGCCGGGCGACAAGCTGCCCACCGAGGCCTGGCTCGCGGCGCACTACAAGAAGGGGCTGCCGACGGTGCGCCAGGCGCTCGCGCAGCTGGAGGCCGAAGGGCTCGTCGAGAAGAAGCACGGCCGTGGCACCTTCGTACGAGTGCCGCGGAAGCTGGTGTCACGCAGCAACGAACGCCACCAGTGGGAGAAGGACCGGGCCCGCGAGCCCGAAGCGAAGCGGCTTAAGACGGGCTCGACCGAGCACGACACCGGGCTGACGGTCGACGACCTCGTCTTCAACGCGAAGTACGAGGAGATCCCGGCGAACGAGGACCTCTCCACGGCTTTCGGGGTCCCCGAGGGCACGACCATGCTCCGGCGCACGTACCGGACTCGCTACAGCGCCGAGCCGGCGCCCTTCACCCTCGTGACCTCATACCTCGTCCGCGACATGGTCGCGAAGAACCCGGACCTGCTCGACGAGACCAACGAGCCCTGGCCGGGCGGCACTCAGAACCAGCTCTACACCGTCGGCATCGAGCTCGACCGCATAGAGGAACGCGTCACCGCACGCCCTCCGTCCGCCGAAGAGGCCGAGGAACTGGAGCTGCCACCCGGCACCGCGGTGCTCGTACTCCGGAAGTCCTCGTACGACACCGAAGACCGCCTGGTGGAGATGTCGGACGTCATCCTCCCCGGCGACCGCACCGAAATGACCTTCGTGACCCCACTGGATCGGTGGTAACTCCCTTGCCGCAGCGCATCGTTGTCCTCACGGCAGTCCACGCCCCCGGCGCCCACCACCTGCCGGACGCGTACCGCTCGCTCCAGGAGCAGGAGCTGCCGGACGGGTGGGAATGGCAGTGGGTCATCCAGGAGGACGGCGAGACGGACGCGGTCGCCGAGCTCGTGCCCGACGACCCGCGGGTGAGCTTCGCCCAGGGCCGACGCGGCGGACCCGGCGTCGCCCGGACCATGGGACTCGCCCGCGCGCAGGGCGAGTTGGTGAAGGTCCTCGACGCGGACGACATGCTCACCCCGGGCGCGCTGGCCCGTGACATCGCCGTCTTCGAGCGCGAACCTGACGTCGCGTGGACGACCTCCCGCGTCCTCGACGCCCTCCCGGACGGCACCACGATCGGCTTCGACGGCGACCCCGAAGAGGGCCCGATCGAACGCGGCTCCGTCCATGAGCATTGGAAGTCCCACGACTACCGCGCCCAGGTCCACCCGGCGACGCTGTGCGTCCGCCGGGACCTGCTACTCGCGCTCGGTGGGTGGATGGCCCTGCCGGCATCCGAAGACACAGGGCTGTTGCTGGCGCTGAACGCGGTGAGCCGGGGGTACTTCACGCGCGAGGTCGGGCTGATGTACCGCAAGTGGCCTGGTCAGGCGACCAATCAGGCTGCACATGGGCACAAGGACGAGCGCGAGGCGCGGATGGCCGTGGTCGATGCACGTGTTCGAGAGCTCGTTCAGCTGAACTGGCGGTTTTCGCGCGGGGAGGGGAAGTAATCCGTTCCCGCTCCCAATCGGCATTCATCACAGCAGGTTCAGACCGCCCTGTGACATCTGCGCTCTCGCTAGCGGGTTCGGTGCGCTATGAGACGGTTAAGCAGCATCAACAATGCGAAGGCTGCAACCGTCATGCCCAACGTCTGGAAAAATTCAATGCTGAAGCCGAACCGCAAATACATTTCCACGGTGAAGCCAGCGCAAGCGATCATGACAATGACCAGCACCACGGCGAGCCAATCGCACAGAGACGCAAGGGCATCACGCAAGGGCGCAGGTGGCGGGGACTGTGACGACGCCTCCTGAACGTGAAAATTCACATATTGATCGCCACCAGCCTGGTACACGTGCCCCTCACCGCTAGCTTGGGCATGCATTTCCCATGTGTGTTCTTGACCGCCCGGGCCTTCGGCCTTCGTCACCGGTTTCTCCATACTGATCGACACAAGATCCTGCTGAAATGAGATCACAGAGGGCCAAGCTGCTGGGCGACCTCTAGACCAACGTCTGCTATGAACTTGATGTTGAGGTTGGCTGGGTCCCCCAGCACGTAATAAACGAAGATGCCGATGCCCGTGATCAAGTACAACCCGGAGTGTGTGTCGATCGGCTCGGCCCAGTGGGACAGCCGTTCACGAAGAATTGAGAACCCTGTGGCCCCCACGACGAGGGAACCCACCGAGTAGAGCACAGCCAAGAAGGACGGAAACGACTCTGCGGTCACGACGGAGTGGATACTGGCGCCTGCGAGCGCGAGTGGAAGCAGCGCGACCAAGGCGGTGAGAACGCTCAAGAGCGCTTCCAGGACCCCGCCCCAGGAACTGCCGTCCTCATCCTCGTCGTACCCGTCGTCATCCTCTTCGTCGTCATCGTCGTCTATGTCAGGTGTCAGGCCGTAGAGGTGGTACTCCGTGATGTGTTGGTCATGGCCCGCTTGATAGACACGTCCCTCATCCTCCGCGCTGGCTCGCATGTGCCAACGACCATCTTCTTCATCGTCCCAGCGGGCGGCGCTCATCGCTCGCTGATGAACTGGTTTGCACCTGTTTGATACACGCGGCCGTGATCACGGGCCTCGGCGTGGAAGGTGACGTTCGCACGGGACGAGTCCGACCCTGCTTGCTTGGAGAGCAGAGCCTCAAATTCAGCTGCAGCAACAGGGTCATCCAGGAAGAGCGTCAGCATGCGACCTTCCCAGGCCGACCGGAGCGCTTGCCGGACCTGTTCGGCTTCGGTGTCCGGAGTAGCAAGCAGCGCCGCGCGAGACGTTTCAAGCTCTCTCTCCAGCTCAACAGCGGAGTCGGGCCGGAATCGTCGCCACAGGCTGACGACGCCTGATCGGAACGTGTTCCACCCGTCTGTCGCCATGGCCGATACCACTGCTGTACCGCCCGCGCTGGCCAAGGCGATGAGCGTCGGGTCCACCGAATCCCCCCTTTTCCTTGCCTCCAGACGTTTGATGGTAGTCGTCAACTCCTATGCCTAGGCCGACAGTTGGAGGAGTCACTCACCTTCCGTCGCAGATCCCGCCGCTTCCTTCGCTGGATCATCACCCTCGCTCACCGCGGGTGGGCCGTATCTGGAGCTGATCGTGGTGAGCCAGATCGCTGAAATAGCGGTGACGTGACCAGGTGTTGAAGTCTCCGATGACGATGAGCCGGCGGCGCGCGCGGGTGACCGCGACGTTGAGCAGATTCGGGTTCTTAGAGGCCCAATCACGGGAACCCACCTGTCCGGTTCCTGTGCCGAGGACCAGGATCACGATGTCTGCTTCTTTGCCCTGCGTGGTGTGCACCGTCCCATAGCGCTTGTCATCGAGACGGCTCCCCACCACCCTGCGGATCCCGTTGACGACGTCACGGAACGGGCTGACGACGAACACCGACTGGTTCAGCCGACGGGTCAACTCCTGAGCGTGAGCGCCCCGGCTCTCGCCCGGCACGAGCGGCACACTTTGGCTCTCTTCCATCTCCTCCTGCAGCACTTCGCTGATGCGGTCACGGATTAGCCTGAGAGAGTCTTCAAGGACGTGACCTTCTTCGGGGTTCCACTTGTCATCGCTCGGCAGCGAGCCCACGTCCCTCCAGACGCTCCACCGGGCGAGTGGAAACTCCTCCCCTTCTCGCAATACCCCGTAGACCATCATGCCGTCGTAGGCGATCTTGTTGCTGACTTCGAACATCAGTCGATCGCAGCGGCGGTGCACACGCAGGGGCGAGCCGAGCCAGACGTTTTCGCCCTCGCCGTCCTTCAGCCAGGTGCCATACGAATTGAGGCGGTCCGCCAGGGTCTGGACCGAGCCCGCGGCCGGGGTCCACTGTCGATCCACCTCGAAGTGCGAGGCGAGCCGCTTCTGGCCGGTCCACGGGAGAGGAACCACGGGCTCCAGCTGAAGGGGATCGCCGACGACCACTGCACGGCGCGATCTCCACAGGGCGCCGATCACCTCCTGCGGCGCGGCCTGCCCTGCTTCGTCTACGAACAACCAGCCCAGGGTCTCGCTGCCCAGCTTGTCGAACATCCGCCCCATCGAGGCGAAGGTCGTGGAGACGACAGGGACGACGAGGAATAGCATCCGCCATGCTGCGAGGACCGTCTCCGCGGGCAAGCTTCTTGGCGCCTTTCCCTTGACTACGTCCATGGCAGCCAGCAGGTTTTTGCGCATTTTCTCGGGCGCGGCAGTGAGCAGAGCTCGGTGCAGGTCCAGTGCGGCAAGGAAAAGAGCGGTGCGTGCCTCGGCAATCTCGGGGTCCATCCAAGGAGCGGATAGCTCCCTTGCTTCCATCGCCTGTCGGTCATCGGGATCGGCTCGCCACTCCGGTCCTGGCACTGCGGCCCCCCACCGCCTGCGAGCTGCGTCCAACTGGCGGCGGTTCTGCTCAAGCTCACGGTGTCTGTCTTGTACCTGCTGCCCCGCCCCAACCGCCTGTGCAGTCTCCTCTTCCAACCGCTGTTCGCAGGCACTCAAGGCCCACTGGGCGCGCTGAACATCCGTCAGCGCCTGGTCCAGCTGTCCTTGGGCGGTGCGAAGCTCTCCGTGCACCGTTTGGTGGGTAGATTCCTGGGCGGCCAGATCGGCATCGGCGTCCTGGAGCCTGGTCTCGAGCGGGACTCGTTCGCTCTCCCAGCGCTGCCGAGCCTCGCGACTGAAGACCCGTTTGAAGATTCCGGGCTTCCGGGCGTCATGGGCGTGAAGTGCCGCCTCCGCGGCTCTGACACCCTGCTCCGCTGCTTTCACCCGGGCTTCCGCCGGTTCGAGCTGGCCCCGTATGGCAATGACGACTCTTTGGCGTCGCGTGTGCTCCTGCTCACTCCGTTCAAGCGCCATGCAGCAGCGACGCCGCTCGCTGCGGAGTTGGTCCACTCGACGGTGCGCATCAGTTTCACGAGCCAGCATCTGTCCCAGAAGCGCGTCAGGGCCCGCTTCACGCCGTGCCAGGTCTGCGATCTCTTGCCGCTTCGCCGTCAGTTCGCGGACTTTGCGCCGGGCTTGGTTGAACTGGCGCACGGCCTGGGTCCAAGTCTCCCGCCCAAGTGGCGCCGACTGATCGCTCTCGGCCCCTTCTTCTTCGGCCGCGGTGACGGAATTACTCGCGGAGGAACCAGCGTACGCACTCTGCGTCTGCAGCATCTTGTGGAGCCCCACCCGCAGCTCTCCGGTGTTGGTCCGCTGATGGTCGGGCTTTTCCGCCTTCCCCCACCAGAAGCGTTCGACAAAGCCCGAACGATTGCTTCGCTTACCCAGGCAAGCGGCGATCGCGCCCCACGCCTCACCCTTCAGTAAGAGGCTCGCGGGGCCGGAGAGATACTCCGCGTGGGGCTTCCATGCCTCGCCTATCGCCTGCGCGCTGGGGACTTCCAATGTCACATTCTCAACCGCGCCGTTGTTCGAAGAAGCGATCACGATCTCGAAGCCCGAGAGCGCCGGGATGAGGGGGAAAAGGGTGGGCGCGAATGTCTTGCCAGCGGTCTCCTCCGTGCGCCATCTCAACGGCTTGCGGGTGAAGGCATCTTCGGGGCTCTTCAACACAGCCAGCCGTTCGGCTCTCTGCACGACCACGGCCGCGATGAGGTCACGCAACATGGTTGTCTTGCCTGTGCCCGGCGGCCCGTTCACGGCGTAGATACCGCGTCCGCCTTCTGTCCCGAGGGTTTCAATGATGCGGTTCACCGCGAACTGCTGGCTCAGCACCAGGGGTTTGTCATCGTCCGCCGGCCATCGGCCCGCAGGCATGCTGGACGGTTGCACGTGCTCCAGCACGGTTTCGGGAAGACGACGCACGTCGAAGCGGCGCATCGCATCGAGGTCTTCCTCGGCGCGAAGGTAGTTCAGCAACGCGGTACCAGACTGTCCCTTCTCAAGGGCGTTGGCTACGCGGGCGAGGTCGTCGGCGTAGAAGCTGTTGAGGAAGACATCGCCGACCGGCTCATCAGCTCGCTTTGCCGAGACCTCGTAGCTCCTGACGCGGATCGCGTCTGGCTTCAGTACTGCTGCGACGCCCAGTCGCTCAGCCACCCAGCGGGTAATAGCAGCCAGATCGTAGACGTCGAGCACCTTCGTGCCGACTTCCGCGGGAGGTTCCTCCGGCTCCTCCGACGCATCTGGGCTCTCCGCTGATGCATCCGCTTCGGAGCTGTTCTGCTCCTCTGGGGGATTCCCCTTTCCTGCAGTACGGTCGGTAAGCCTTGCCATGGCGGACTCTGCCATGTCGCTGCCCACCTGCTCGACGACCTTCGCAGCTATGGGTCCTGCTACGGGGCCGAGGCCGGCAGTTACTGAGGAGGCCGCCAGGCCGATTCCGCCCTTCGCCACACCGAGGGCCAGCTTGGACATGAGTCCCGCGACTGGACCGAGTGACGGTGCCGGCCCGCCCCTGTCGGCCGGCGGCTCACGTTCCACGTCGATCTTTCCGTCGCCGAGGTCCAGCAGACGTGCCGTCAGGTCTTCACACTGCTCCTCGAAACCGGTCAGCCACCGGGCGTCGTGCGGTCCGGGATCCAACGTCTGTGAGACAGCCCATGCGCAGGATGAGAGAGTGACGCTCTCCTTGAGTAGCTGACCTGCCTCGTTCACGGTGAAGCAAAGCAGGGCGCTGTCGCCGCTGATCCGCCCGTCGAAGTCCTGCTCGGACTCCGGTGAACGGAAGGCTTCAAGGAGAACGTCGCGCACCTTGTCGATCGAGAAGATCCCGGCGTACACCGTGTGCTGCCACGCGCGCTTCTCGTTAAACCGCATCCTGCTGATCGCGGAGCCCGGTTCCCAGGGAAGTGGCTGGTTCGCCCACACAGGGAACATCTTGTTTCTCGGGTTAACGCGTGGCACATCTGGCGGACTGAAGTACTCCACCGCGCGCCAGAAACGCAGGATCTGCGCTTGCCGCTTCCGTTCCACCTTCGACCGGTTGACGGCCCCCACCCAGCCCCCCTGAGTTCGTCGAACTGCGGGCACGCTAACAGAAGTTGAGGCGTCGGCTGGGTGCGTCGCAGCGGACCGAATCAGCGCTTCTTAGCAGCTCGGTAGATCAAGTAAGAGGCGGCCAAGATGAAGTCCACCGTCACCCAGAACGCCACGACGGCGCCGGCGAGCAGCGAACAGCTGGAGGTTCGCGGATCGTAAGGACCCCGCGTCCCTTTCGACCGGGACAGACGGGCCTTGCGTGGTGTGGAATCCCGGCTACATAGCAGAGCACGCGGGGAGGCTACGGTGCGAAGGATGTCGGGGTGGGTACGGAAACCGCCTCTTATAGGGGTGTTGGCGGTCGGCCTGACGGCTGTCGCCGTGGGGCTGTATCTGTTCCAGCCGTGGAAGCTGTGGACGGACGAGAAGGTCGATGAGGCGCCTCCCGGCGCTGCCGCACCTGAGACGTCGGACGGACGGCCGGAGTCCGGGACGCCGGGCGACTCCGCCGGATCGGGCAAAGCCGAGAAGCCGGCCCGGCCGACGACGCTGACCTCGGGCGAGTTCATCACCCACGAGCACGAGACCACCGGACGTGCGAAGGTCGTCGAGCTAGAGGACGGGTCCCGGATCCTCCGCCTGCAGAACCTGAACACCAGCAACGGTCCCGACCTGAAGGTCTGGATCACCGACGCGAAGGTGAAGCCAGGTACGGCTGGCTGGCACGTCTTCGACGACGGCGCCCACCTCAGCCTGGGGGGACTCAAAGGCAACAAGGGGAGCCAGAACTACACACTGCCCACCGAGGCGGACCTCGACGAATACACCAGCGTGACCATCTGGTGCGACCGCTTCAATGTCTCCTTCGGAGCAGCCGAACTGTCCCGCGTCTGATCGCACCGGAAGGGCGTCAGTCCTTCTTCACGGCTCGGTAGATCAAGTACGAGATGCCCAAAATAAAGTCCACCGCCACCCAGAACGCCACGATGACACCGGCCCCGATCGTGGCTCCCAGCCCGGTAGCCGCTTCGCAATCCTCCTGTGTGAGCCCGGTACAGTCAGGCGCTCCCGCGGTCGAGACGAGCCCGACGATCAGCCAAATCAAGAAGATGAGCTGGACGACCAGGAACGTCCAGAGAAAGACGCGGCGCTTCTTGCGCTTCGGCGGCTCGGTCGGCGCTGCTGTTGCAGCACTGTCAGCCCGTACCCCATGGCCCCATTTGGGCTGATGAGCTGAGGACACTCCCGCGGGGTGGGCGGCATGACGTCCGTGGTGACTAGCCATTTTGCGCTCCGGCATCCGTTGGATCCCGAGTAGTTCAATTGTAACAAAAGGGGATAATAGGGCCGAGCCGCGGACGTGGGCGTGCGTTGCTCATCCCTTGCGTTACTGCTCCCGCTCCTGCGTTAGTCGGCAGTGTTGATCGGCACCTCGTACACGATCTCGCACAGCGAAGCCGGCACCACGATGTCCGCGGTTTCGACCGGGCGCCCCTCGTCGCTGTAGTACGTGCGCTGGATCTGCGTCACCAGCGCGCTGCGCGCCAGGCCAAGGAGAGCGATCTCCTCGGCCGTGGCATGCCGCGGTTCGGGCTGCTCAACGGCGTGGCTGACGGTGACGCCGATCTCCGCCATGCGCTCGACGACGCCGCGGCCGGTGAAGGGGCCGCCCTCGGGGAGCACGACGAGCGTCCCGCCGGTGAGGTCGTACGGCTCCCAACTCGTGGAGAGCTGTGCCGGTTTGCCGTTGGCCATGAACTCGTACCGCGTGCGGACGCCGAGGTCTCCCTCGTTGATGCCGAGCCGCGCCGCGATGTCCGCGGGAACGGGAACCTTCGCCTCGGTATGGCTCTCCCAGGTGCCCTGCCTGCCGAGCGCTGACATGTCCGCGCGGAACGGTGAACCTCCGCGACGCTCACGGCTCAAGGATCGCACCATCCGCAGACGCGAACGCGGCTCAGCAACGTACGTGCCCGAACCCGTGCGTCCTTCGAGCAGGCCCTGCGCGATCAACAGATCGTTCGCGCGCCGTACGACGTTGTGCCCTACTCCGTACTCCTCGCCGAGCCGTGCGCGCGAAGGCAGCTTCTCGCCAACTGCCCACTCACCACTGGCGATGCGCTCCCGGAGCAGGTCGGCGATGCGGATGTACGGCGGCTGCTCTGGCATATGGAAAATCTAGCCCACTCTGGCTAAGCTGATTAAGCACCTTTACTCCACGTGACCGAGGCGCGACGGAGGACTTCCGCATGCCCACACCTGCGTCCCGCGCAGACGAGGTAGCGGAACGCCTCACCGCCGCGGGGCTCACGCCAGAGGTGAAGGACCAAGAGAACCACTTCCTTGTGGAAGCCAAGACACCTGGCCGGGCCTCTCCAGAATCCTGGAAAGCCCTGTTAGGGGCGCTGGAAGCCGCCGATCACTTCGGTCAGGACGTCAGCGCTGGCGGCATGACCGTATGGGCCGCCATCCGAAAAGGGGACCCCCGCGACAGCGCCGGCTGCCCGGGGGCATGGCCGTCAGCTTTAGGGAGCTGAGCGACGTGATCAACCGTAGCCACTACACCGACGAGCAGCCATGGTGCGTGCTTCACGCTCACAACCAGCCGCTCCCAGGACCGCAGCATCGGGCGACTGACGCAAGTCCTTCTCTGCCCCGGGACGGATGCCCACCACGCGCTCTTCCGCGCCTCGTTGAGGTGCGCTCATGAGCCATGTGCAGCAACAACGTGCCCCGGACTGGCGCACTCCCTACGTCTCGGTGGCTTGCCGTATGGGAGCGCACGGCCAATGCACGGAAGCCGAACCCAGGGCGGAACAGCAGTCCTGGCCCGTCATCTACGAGATCTGTTGCTGCACGTGGTGCCACCCCCGGCAGGAAGGGGCGTCGATGCATCCGAACAGCGCTTCCGTATCGGTCACTTCGGCCACGGTTCTCCGCGGAGACGTCATTCAGGTCGGCGGTCAGCCGCTCATCGTCTCCGACATCGTGGCGCTTCCCCACAAGGCGAAGCGTCTCCGGTTCGAGACGGGGGAGACCCTGACATTGCACGTCCGGACGCGCCTGGCGGCCTTCCGGCGGAAGGCGCGGTGGTGACAGTGGCGCGATACCAACGAGTCGCGGACTCGATCCGCGAGCGGATCGCCGACGGGACCCTTAGCGCCGGCGATCGTCTACCTACAGAGCCACTGCTCGTCGACGAGTACGCGGTGAGCCGGCTGACTGTGCGGCACGCTCTCGACGTTCTCCAGGCAGAGGGGTTGATCGAGAGGTTTCACGGTCGCGGCACGTTCGTCCGGCGGCGGCCTCAGCGAGTCTCGTACGTCAGCGCATGCAGCGGCGGATTCCGTCAGTCGGAGGCGGACCACGTCGACACCGAGACGTACGTGAGGCACGGCTCGGTGCTCGCGGAGGCGCCGCTGACTGCCCTGATGCAAGTCGAGCCCGGTACGGAACTGGCGGAGTACCTGTACTTCAGCCGGCGGGACAAGGACCCGTACAGCCTGGCGCGCATCTACGTCCCCCTCGACCTGGCGAAACTCCTCGATACTCCTACGGCGAAGCTGCCATGGGGAGCCGAGATCCCCTTGGGCCTGGAGGCCGCCGGCATCCGCCTGGCTCACGTCACTGAACGGGTCACGACACGACCGCCAACGCAGGACGAGGCGGGCCGCCTGAACCTCCCACCTGGAGCAGTGGTGTTGGAGGTCGAGCGCACCTCGGTCGACGACCAGGGCAGGGTGGTTGAGGGCGCGCAACTCGTAGCGCCACAGGACCGTATTGAAGTCGTCTTCTCCAAGGCCCTGGCGAAGTCGGCAGGCGGTGATCTGTCGTGATGCTCGGGAAGCCGTGCTGCCTCTGCGAGGCGAAGCAGGGGGAGAAGATGCTCGTCCAGATTATCGAGAGCGGCTCGGGCCCTGGTTGGAGCCTCTACGCCTGTCCGAAACCGTGCGCGCAGGAGTACGCCGGCCGCTCGTACGCGCCCGAGTGGCTGGCGAAGGAGTTGACCGAGCTGGGGCTGTGGCCTCCGGAGAGCTGACCGACCGCGACCGACGGGGCCCTCACGCTGAACGCGTGAGGGCCCCGTCCGTGTCAGGCAAGCAGTTCGGCATCGATGCGGGAGAAGACGAGGTCCATCTCCTCCGTGACGGGCTCCAGCCAACGTCGAGGCGGTCGAGGGCGACGGATGGCTGCCGGGTAGCTGCCTGGGTCGTAGTCGTTGTCCAGCTGGTACGTGTGGAAGCCACGATCCTGGAAGGTCGCGAGCAGCTCGTCGACCGAGTCCCCCAGTGCGCGCATGCGCTCTGGGGTCACCTCGACTACCACTTCGACGTCCGCCCGCAGCTGGCTCAGCACGGGCTTCAGTCCCCGTACTGCTGCCCCTTCCGCACCTTCAACATCGATCTTGATCACACGCGCCCGCCCGAGCTCCGTCTCGCTGAGCAGCTGAGTCAACGGATGTGCGTCGACCTCGAACTCGGACTCCGTCGGCCCTGTGTAAGGGACGGTGCTGGTCGCTCCGGCGTTCCGGGAGCTTGCTTGAACGAACCTCAGCGTCTCGTCCCTATCGGAGGCCGCGGCCTGGATCGCTCGAAGGTTTCCGCAGCCGTTCATGTAGGCGTGCTGCACAAGCCTACGATGGAACGCTGGCGAAGCCTCAACGGCCACGACCGTCCCGTTAGGGCCCACCAGGGATGAGCCGAGCACGCTGAAGTACCCGATGTTGGCGCCCACGTCGACGAAGACGTCCCCAGGTTTCAGCCTCGCCTGGAGCCAGTGAGTCAGGTGCGGCTCCCAGACACCGAACATGTACAGATGGCGCTGGATCAGGTCCTCGCTGTCGACGAGCAACCTCGCGCCGAAGCGTGTCCGTGCTTCGCGACGTACGGAGTGCTCCCGGAGGTGAGGAGTGAGGTACACCCGCGCAAGCATGTTCTTGCCCAGCGTCCCGGGCGAGTAGCGGACGTAGTTCCGCCCGAGTCCCCACAAGAACCGACGCCCGTCGACACCCATCCCGCTACCCACCTCTTCGCCGGCCGTCTTGCCGGTCACCGGGGCTGAGCTGCACTTACCGGCCCACTGGAACAACGCTTCACGCGCCTCATAAAGTCCTCTGGACATCTGGACAACAAGTTCCATGCCAGGGGGATGACTTGGACACCGGCGAACAGTTCGTGACCATCAGCGCCGTCTTATTGGGTGCCCTGATGACGCACGTGACCAACTACATGCTGGAGCGAAGCCGCAACCGCCACCAACTGCTGACGCGGTGGGACGACAAGAAGCTCGACGCCTACGAGGGATACGTCGACCGCACCCGCGCGATGATCTTCCTTGCCGTGCAACTGTACGAACACAAGGAAGGCATACGCGAAAGCCAGAAGTCAGAGCCGGAGATGCTGGCGGAGATGAGCGACGCAAGCCGGCTACGGGGCCGTGCCTTCGAGCGGGTCATGCTGCTCGGGGGTGACGAGGTGGTCGAGGCTGGCCATCGACTCAACGCGGCCGTTGTCGAAGTCGACTGGCAGGCCACCGGTAGGACATCCGGGCCCCTCGACGAGTGGCGAGCACGGAACCGAGCCGCCTTCCAGGCCATCAATAGCTTTCACGACGCCGCGAGGGAAGACCTGGGCGTCAAGGGCGACGTGACTGGCGAAAGCCACCCAGAGCGGGACCTCTTGCTTCCACCGCGTCAGCGAAACAGCGAAGAGTCACTGCGAGACGCGTGAGTTTCTATGAGCTGAGCCGAGGTCAGAACGGTCAGTGAAGCGGCAGGGTGCCGCGCCACTATCTTCACTCTAAGTATACGGATGCGGAGACTGAAATGCCCATCTCGCCATTCTCAGTGGCATCATTGTTGCTGACACCGTTGGTTGAGACCAAACCGCTAGGCACGGCCACAGGATTCGTCCTTACCCATGATGCAAAGAACTATCTGATCACCAACTGGCACGTTGTAGCCGGGAGAAACCGACTGACGGGCCAACCCATCCATAACTCGGCAGCAACTCCCGACTCAATCACCATTCGGTGCCTCGAAAATCGAGGCAGGCGAGCGTCGTACGTCGACGTTGCTCGATGGGTCGACGTATCCGAGGAGCTACTTGACGAGGAGGGTATGCCCTTGTGGCTAGAACATCCCAAGTTCGGACGTCGCGTGGACGTGGTCGCACTGCCACTGACGCCGAGATCAAACACGCAGCTGGTTCCGTACAATGACCAATTGATGAATGAGACGATGCGAGCGGGGGTTTCAGACTGGGTCAACATACTTGGATTCCCCTTTGGTGTTACTGGTGGAGGATCTCTTGCAGTATGGACCAAGGGTGCAATCGCCACTGAGGTTGACGTGGATTTCGGGGACTTGCCGTGTTTTTTGATTGACTCACGGACTAGGCCCGGGCAATCCGGGTCCCCGGTAATCGCCTACTCGCCGGGAGGGATGACAGCAATGGCGAACGGTGAGACCGTGATGGCTCAGAATGCTATGGCCAACTTGCTTGGTGTCTATTCAGGAAGGATCAATGAAAAATCAGACCTCGGCCACGTGTGGAAAACTAAAGCTGTTCGCGAAATTCTTACTAATGGCGTCGAAGGGAATGGCGCCTTGAACTCTAATGCAACCTGAGCATGGCTCTCGATTACCTTACTGACTCTCCGGTTCCTCGAAAAATGTGAAACTTCCAGGGGTTGGTGCGTTGATGAAGTCGGTGGCAACCCAGTCAAAGCGATTCACTTGCTCCTCCGATGCCTCGGCAACGTGGACCTGCAGGCTCTCTTTCCCCAAGCGCAGCAGCACCTGCGGAGACACCATGAACAACCTGCATCCAGCTCGGTCCTTCATCTCGCGGACGAGTTCGGGGCGGGGTCCCCGAACTACGCCTCGGGTTCGACGCCACCAGTCTTCTTTCATGTCCTGAGTCACGAACAGCACATCAGCATCCCGGCGTTGTGCTTCCCGCAGCGTCTGTTCCCACCGCAGGTAGTCTCCCGCTGCTCGATCCCCCCTCTTGTTTCGATCCAGGTAGCCTGGCGGGATCTCCTCCTGAGCACGCTTGTCCGCCTGTTGTACAGCCTGCTCGTAATCGCTCCGCGACAGTGCCGGCCCGACGCGGCCCGACAGAATGGTCTCAAGAGCACAAGT
Organism: Streptomyces marispadix; assembly: GCF_022524345.1. Classification (NCBI taxonomy): domain Bacteria; kingdom Bacillati; phylum Actinomycetota; class Actinomycetes; order Kitasatosporales; family Streptomycetaceae; genus Streptomyces; species Streptomyces marispadix. The sequence continues at coordinate 3,507,853 of NZ_JAKWJU010000002.1, forward strand.
TACCGGGTCATCCCCGGTGCCAATCAAGTAATCGAGCTCTGCGTCGTTAGCATGGACGGTAATGAAGTCTCGCAGTCGCGCAAAAGCAGTGTTTAGGTTGGCAAGGGGCTCCTCTCGATCGGCCTCGTCGACACCGGTGGAACGTGCCCAGCTCTCCACTACCGTGACGCTTTTGCTAGCAAGGTTCTCCAGCGAGGACGAGGCTTCTCGTGCCCTGTTCCGGCGAAGCGTGAGAATAGATTCTCGGTTGCTCCAGAATTCGGCAATTGCTTGGTGAGGGACCCAGATTTGATCTTTGATGCGACTAAGAACGGAGAGAAGGTCCTGCCGGGCCTGGACGCTGTACAGGTACAGATTGAGAAGAACGTTCGTGTCGAGGACGACCATGCCTTCGGTCATGACCCGCTGGTATTCCTCTGCACCCGGGGTACGGTATGCCTCAAATCCATCGAATAGTCCATGATTGATTCCCTCGTCGGGCATCTGTGCCTCCGCGTCCCTTCTCGACCAGGAGAAAGCATGACGCATTGAGCGCTAAAGCACCAAGGGAGCTGGCCATGGGAGGGCCTGGATTGGGTTTCACGCCCCACGTGGGCTGGCCTTCTGTTTGGAGCTGGTGAGGGGTCGAACACCACGCTCTGAATTTGGGAATCACCGAGCGGTTGGGGCTGAGCAACCCTACTGAGCTGCGTACACGACGGCTGAAGCCCTGCCGAGAGAGTCCTAGTCGTGACCGAAGTTGACCGGGACTCCCTGCTCTTTCTGGCACGAAGCTGGAACGGTGCAGCCGACAGCCTGCTTCAGGTGGCAATCCACTGTGCCAGGGTCTGCCACTGCGCTGCTGGGTGGCTTACCGTCGGCATCTCGATACCCTCGTCCGTCTTCGTGTATGTGAACGGCGTATTGGGTGCGCGGCCGCCCTTGGCGTGTTGCAGCCCGTCGAATAGCTGGCAGCGTACGGTGCCTGCCGCCGGGTCCGAAGACGTTAGTAGCCACGGGGCTAAGGGCAGCGGTTCGGTATCGCCGGAAACGAGGAGCGGCTGCCCTGTGATCACCGGAGCCTGGGCCATCACCTTGTCAGGGACCGGCCTTCCCACTCCCTTGAGGCTGAGTAGGTGGATGACGTACATCGCGCCGTCGTAGGTCATGGAGACGGGCACCGTGAGGTTCGCGCGCCACGAGGAAGCCGCGCGATGCGCGAATCGGCGTAGCAGGCTGTCGAGTTGTTCAGCTTGGGCTGGTGTGGGTTCATCCCTGCCGTGCGCGAGGGCGTTACGCATTGAGATGAGGTCCTGCACTGGCTGGTGGTCGGAACGTTCAGGAACGAGACACGAGAACATCCGGGCGAAGTCATTCCCCGCACCAGGCAGTCCCGAAAGGGCTGTGCTGAGGGCGAACCAGGTCCTCATACTGGGGGTTGCGAGCCGCTCCGGTGTGATTCCTCGGAGTGGCGCGGGTGGGGTGCTGCTGAGCCCTAGAGCGGTCGTGAACCGCAGAACAGCCTCCAGCGTGTGGAGCCCCTCCAGGACCTTCTTGTTAGGATCATCGGTTCGGGCATACCTGGCGAGGCGGTGGGCCAGGGGCGTCGGCAGTTGGGCGGCGGCAAACTCCAGGGATTGCCGCAGATGGTCGGCGATGGTCGAGAGGCAACGTTCCAGCAGTTCTTCGCCTGCAGCGTCTTTGACGATCCAGTCGTCTGCGTCAAGACGGAGCGCTTCGATGACCTGTTGCTTCGAGCCCTCGCCGGACAGTACAAGACTGGGAATTCGCCACCCCCCGTGCTTGAGCTGCCGGAGCAGCCAGAGGCCGCCCCATTCCGCTGGTGGCATCTTCATGTCGACGAGGACGAGGTCGAAAGGGCGGTCAGTGATCTCCTGCAGCGCGGCGTGCCCGTCTGCCGCGAAGCGCAGACGGGCTCCGGCCTTCTGGAGTGGACGGCACAGCGTGCGGGCTACGTCAGTCTGGTCGTCGGCTACGAGGATGCGCATGTTGGTCAATTGCTGGATCACTCGGGCTCCCCAGCCGTAGGGGTGGCCAGCGGCAGGGTTATCAGCCAAGCAGTGCCCTGGGCTGTTGCGACCGGGGTGAGCTGCCCGCCGGCTCTGGCAAGGAATGAGCGGACGCCGAGGAGGCCCAAGCCGTTGCCGCCGGGCTTGGTGCTGCTAACCCGCTTTCCGGCGTCCAGTGCGGCTGCGACATCTGGTGGGAGCCCGGGACCATCGTCGGCGATCTCGACGATGGCTTCATACTCGTCGGCGGTCCAGTCGATGGTGATGGCCCCCCCATCGTGGAGCGCTTCAATCGCGTTGCTCACTAGGTTATCGAGGGCAGCTGTCAGAGTCCTTGCATCCAGTGCGACGTGGACGGCGCTGCTGGACTCGGGAATCGACAGCGAGATGGCGGGGGGAAGACGAGTAAGTACAGCTCCTGCGTAGTGGCGGAGAAAACCCCCTAGCTCGACGTCCTCGGAGTCGACTGGCGTGAGCATTGAGGTTGCCGCCCTGAGGCGCAGGGCCAGGGCATGCGCCTCGTCGAGGTGTCGGCTTGCGGCGAGTTGCTGCTGTAGCCGCGCTGTACGGCTTTCCGCGGGCTGGGATTCGGCGAGACGGGCAGCGGCGAGCTGATTCTTGAGGTCGTGCAGGAGGTCCGCCGATGCGGCTCGATACGGCTCGGGCCTGGGACGGAGGGCGGCCAGCACCGCCGCGGTGATTGGACCCGGTTCGCTCGGTAGGTTGGGAGCAGTGATGATCACATCTATGCCGTGCTCACTCCCCTTCAGGGTGGCTGTCCTGCTCACTCTGGACCAGAGCGCGCAGACGGTGTCTACGTCGATCCGCGAGGGAGGCTGGGTCGATCGGAAGCGCAGATGGAGCGGCCGGGCGTTGAGAGACTCTACGGAGATTTCTCCATCATGCACCTTCAGGCTGGATAATGCGGCATCGACAATGGCCCGCTCTCGCCCGGAGAGTTGTACAGACGGGAGGAGCCCGGTGGTCTTTAGACGGCCGCGGTGCAGGATTCGCCAGTCGTCTGCAAGGTCTGGCAGGGATATGTCACTGTCCTCGGCGCCGAGGCACCGGTAAACATCGCACAACTGCACCAGGTGCTGTACGTGCGCCTGCGTCAGGTTCTCTGGTTCCTCTACGTGCTCCAAGGTGTCCAGGGCACGTGCGAGTGCTGTATCGAGTGTGTGGTTTGAATCAGTGGGCTCGTCGATGGCTTTCCGGAACCCATCACACAGGTGACTGCCTGGCTGAAGGGGGAGATCGAGTCCCAGGAGTTCATCTACGCCGGTGGCCCACTTGAGCAGCGTGGAAGCATCCGAGGCGAGATGGAGTCCGAACAGTCGGGCATCGACCCACCTTTGCGTCTGAACAGGCGCCATGTCCAGCACGCATGCCTGCTGCGCGAGTAGGAATTGGGCCAACGAGCGATCCCGTCCATCGGCGCCGTCGAAAGATCGTGCCGGGGACCCATCAGCGAGTCGGTCGAGAACCGCGAGGACAGCTAACGAAGCGATGTGCTTCGCTGGTGTCTTACCGGCCACGGAAGCGCCGTCCACTCGAAATTGGACTCCCAGCGCCACACTGTCGAGCACGGCGACCGCCGCGTACCGCCGTGCGTGGTCAGGCCCCGAGACGCGGAACTCGTAGGTCACGTGCAGTTTCATGGCGCTAGCTGCGCGCTGCAGGCGGGTTGTTGGGTCAACTGGCCGTGGTGCGGTGGGTGCTACAAGCTGCCACGCTTCTGCCCACTCTGTCGGCCATCGATCGGCCAGTGTTCCCTGGAAGCTTCCTGCAGCGGAGACTGCGCCGATGACAGCTTGAAACGTGTCGGCTCCGATTTCCACAGGTATCCCCTGTGAATGCTGGCCAGTGCCGAGGAGTAGGCCGGATGCTAAGCCGACCTGGTGGAAAGCTGTGTCGTACACGTCGTTCGGGAGCGTCATGAATCCGAATTCATCAGGAGGATCAATCGCTATATGGCGTGTCTCCGCGAGTCTGTGCTCGTATATGAGGACTTGAGATCCCAAATAAGCAAGAGTCTGATAGTCCTGTTGTTGGCACCTTGCCATTAGATAGCGGTTCTCGTAAGCCCACGAAGCGTGCACGAGGGCTTGGGAGAGAAGGGGACGTGACGTCTCAGGAAGCGAAAAGAGGTCCTGCGTGCGGCGTATTGTCACTAGATGCCCGGGCGATGCACGGATCTCCTGTGCTGGCCGGGACGGTGCGGTGGCCACACGCCGAGGGTTGAAGACCTGGGGTATGTGCCGATGGAGGAAGTCAAGCGCAGCCTGCTGAGCGGCGGCCTTCTTGTTCCTCCCATTTCCCCGGCCTGATCGTCCGCGGCTGTCCTTGACTAAGGCTCGGAAAATTGTGACGTGATCGGGTCCTTCACGCTCATATTCGTACGCAACTGCGTCATAGCCCAGGTACTCGCCCAGGACGGTCTTGGGATCGCTGACGCCAGACTCCATCTTCCGGCGCTGAAAGGTTATGTGATCCATCAGTAGCCGCTTGGCTACCTCCTCCTCGCCTTCAAGGCACAGGACACCGACGACTTGTCGATAGAGGATTGCTGTGACCCTCGAGGGAAGAGTTTTTCGATCAAGTCCGACGCTCAGAGCTGCGGAGTCGAGGAGCCACTTCTGTGCCGTAGTCCAGGCTGGGAACTCGGCGGTGATCCCGGCAACCTCCTTGCTGAGGGTCCCCGAGCTGGGATTTACGGTGCTGCCGTAACATTCAACAGCTGCTGTCTTCCTCAAGAACGCATCGCCCAATCGACTGAGTGCATCCAACGAGACCTGTGTTATGGCTGGCAGGGTCTGACGGTTCTCGTGGAGGTAGGAGCGGTGCACAAGGGCCATGGCAATAGCATTGCGTACGCCTCGTCGGGGGGCAGTGAGTCCCAGTGTGCTCAAGTGCTCGAAGGCCGCACCTGCCTCTCTGACCCGTGCCTCTACGGGGTGCTCAAACTTGCCCAGTCGAGCCCTGCTGAATCCGTCATCCTCAATCGCGATCATGCCCCCCCCGGTTGGTTCCTCTACACAGGCATTCAGTATGACCTGTAGCCACGTCGCTCGATCAAGCTCATTGCCGTATGAGCGCTGTCCTCCATGAGCACGGGCGCTTCGAGGCCGGTCTCTCCGGGTGCCTGCTAGTACCCGCGGAGCCGACCGGCCCTGCCGGTGCCTTCGCTCTTAAGGTTGTGCTCCGCGCACGGGCCGGCCGCCGGGCCGCGCGCGAGTCCCACTCGTGCTACGGCCAAGCGCGGGCAGTTGCTCAGCACTGCGCGGCGGCGTCGAAGTGTATTGGCTGCGGCCGACTTGCCATCTTGGCGCTTCGCCACCGCCGAGATCATTGCAGCGATCTGCCAGGCAGTGCCGGGAGTTCGGTTGCACGGCTTTGGCATTCTTTCGCCCAGCCGACACTTGTCGATGCATCTCTCAGATTGATGAACCGGTCGAGGGGTTCGCCCCGCCGGGGCTGGTGATGTCGCGCGGGGAACGGCACAGCCGGCGGCGCGCTGGGCGGCGTCGGTCGGGGGCCGTTGTCGTGGGCGATGCCCGACGGTGACCGTGGATCCCCGTGGTTTCCCGCTCGCTGGGGCACGGGAGGTGCACGGCCCCCCTGTCTCTGACAACTGAGGCCTTAGACGGGCTTGTTGACCTCGGCGTTTCGTCTGTTGGGGTGTGAGAAGCGTCGGGCGTGAAAATTGCACGCGACTGCCGCGACGCCACTGTCAACGGCGAACGGATCCCGCCGCTGAGGATTCCATCCAGGCAAGAGACCACTGCAAGGAGAGGCGGGAATTCACGCCTCCGTTCGTGCAGGCTGCAGGCCCCAGGTAAATCAGGCGGTTGGGCGTTAATAAGGTTCTTGCTCATGGAGACGTGGAACGCACCGGCGGCTGCTGCGCCGCCCCGTGCAGGAGTGTGGCAGGCGCCGACAGAGTGCGAGCAGAAGCTGCACGAGGCGAAGATGCGTGGCGACTGGGCAGCGTACTTCGACGTCCTGGCCGATTCGGAGCTGTTCATGTCGATGCCTCGGCTGAAGGCCGACGGGATGGACGCCGGCCCGGAGCAGATGTATTGGAGCCCAGCGGTAGGGCAGTGGTGCGAAGTCCTCATGACTGAAGGTGTGCTGCCTGCTCCGGCACCCGATCCCATCTTCATCCTCCTCTCTCTGGAAGCCGTCGCGCAGCTGTGGGAAGAGAACGATGGCGAATGGCTCGCGATCAATCCCGGTACTCCGTGTGAGGCGTTCTTCCCGCCCAACCCCGCCCTGTGGAAGCAGCACGCCGACCGGGCGGCTGGACCGAACGGGAACCTCGGAACCCTGCGCACTCTGAAGCTAGGCGGTCCGCTGCAGGGACCGGTCGCCCACGGTCTGGGCTGCGGAGCGATGATGAGTGTCGTCAACGGTTCCCTGTGGAATGCGATGGCCTCACACGGAGGCGGCTACTTCCAGGAGCGCAAAGCCCTTGAGGAATGGTGGGGAGTAACAGACCACGAGAGCTGGCGTAAGGCCACGGAAGCTCTCCTCAACGGACGAAATGTCAGTGGCACATGGGAATTCGTGCTGGAGATACGCCGCTCCTTGTCCCGACAGTTCGGAGGCCCGGTCGAGCCGGAGTTGTGGCGGGATTCGGCCGAAAGAGCCATGCGCGCTGCCGCCGCCGAGACAGGCAGCACGGTTCTCGACGCCGAAGTAGCCGGCGTGAAGCAACTCATCGGCCGCATCACCCGGTACGAGGCCCGCTTCCGCGCAGAGGGCATCCTCGCAGCCAACACTCAGGTCCGATCCGCTCTGGCCTGGGACTACGGACGGGCCTCCAGCATGGCGCGCTGGGGGATCGCTGCCCGCTACTGCGGGATCCCGGAGGCGGAACAGGTGGTGCTCCGAACCTCCCGCCTGAGCCAGGTCACATACGGCTCCTGGGAAGACTTCGCCGCCGGATACATCCTGGGCCGGTGCCTCCACTTCGACGAGGAGCACTTCGGCGACTGGTACACGGAGATGCTCGACGCGCACCGTCTCCTGAAGACGCACAGAGAGAGCCCCTGGCTCACCATCCCCTGGAACTAGCACAGCTCCACAGGCGGGGCGAGCGGAGAGTCCAGTGGGCCATGTGTGGGCCGAGGGCACGCGCTGCGAGGCTGCGAAGGGCTTCATCGCAGGTGGGCGGCGTTTCGGTTCTCCCAGCCTGACGGTCTTGAAAACCGTCGTGAGGTGATCCCTCACCGTGGGTTCGAATCCCACCGCCTCCGCGGAGGTTATGAGTTTCGCAGGTCAGAAGGGGCGCCCGACGAAAACGGGCGCCCCTTCGGCGTGCACGGTGTCTCACTCTCGATCGCCCGTGTATCGGGTTCGACCAGCGCGTATGGGCCATGTGTTGGCCAGGATCGGCTGTTGCCGTTCGTGCATATCCCGGGTGAAGTGAGCCGAGGCGGGCGTTTGGGACCATGAGGCGTGGGCGGCACCAGTCGTGAAGGTGCGATCCCACCCGCCGCCACACCACTCCAAGCGCCAGGAGCCTGCTGTGCCCTCCGCATTCAAGACCTCGTCGTGGGACGTTCACCGTCTGCCTCACGCGGAGGGCAAGAGCTTCCTGGTCACCGGCGGCAATGCGGGCATCGGGTACTTCGTCGCCGAGCAACTCGCCGGCACTGGGGCCACGGTCGTTCTCGGCAGCCGCGACGAGGCGAAGGCCAAAGCTGCGATCGCTTCGATCAGTTCACGCGTCCCCGGTGCCGATGTGCGGCATCTGCGTCTGGACCTGGCCGATCTCTCGTCGCTCAGGACGTCCGTGGACGCGCTCGAACTGGGCCGCCTCGATGCGGTCGTCTACAACGCCGGCGTGGCACTCGACCATCCACCGCGCCGCGAGACCGAGGACGGCCACGAGCTGATGTTCGCAACCAACCACCTCGGCCACTTCGCACTGACCAGATGGCTGGCTCCCCTGCTCATGGCCACCCCAGAGAGCCGGATCGTCACCACCGGCAGAAAAGGCCGAGCGGCAGGCCGCGATCGAACGCATCTGGAACCACCTGGCCGACAACACGATCGCGGCGCGCCTATGGGCGGCCAGCTGCGAACTGATCGGCGCCGACCTGGCGTTCACCCCAGACGGCCAGGTTCGCTGAGGCAGAAGGCGAAACGACTGCGTTCGCTGAGTGAACGCCTCCCTTGGATGGGGCGGACACAGCAGAGCGCTGGCTTTCGAGCAGTAGTGACGTTGCCTTCGATGGGTTCGGGAGGCGCCCCGATCTTCGGCTGGGCGATGTCGATGAGCTTGGGAGGCACCGGAGTTCTTGCCAGGGCAGCACCCGAGCTCCGCGGGTGAGGTCGCCTTCGATGCCCATGCCCATGCCCATGCTGTTCCAACAGTGGAAGTACTTGGGCAGGAGCAGAGCCGGCAACGCAGATGTGGGCGACTTGGCAGGCCGGAGCACTACCGCCCCCTCACCGACCTGGCTACGCGGCCGACGCTGATCCACGAGGGGGGCCGGTCGCTCTCCTCGAGTCCTCACGGATGAACGCGGATGATCGTCTGCCCGCTGATCCGCTCGGTCGGGTTGAAGGCGGCGACGGCGTGGTCGAGGGTCGAGACGTTGCCGATGTCGGTCCGCAGTCGTCCGTCACGCACCCGCCGGACGATCTCGCTCAGTTGGGCACGATCGGCCTCGACGACGAAGTCGATCGCCTGGCCGTCCGCGGGCCGCGTCTCGGGCGGCCCGACGATGGACACCAGCGTTCCTCCGGCTCGAACCAGGCCCGCGGAGCGCTTCTGAATGTCGCCGCCGATGACATCGAAGACCAGGTCGACGCCGCCGACGTCTTCCAGCGCGCTGTTCTCAAGGTCGACGAACTCCTGCGCGCCGAAGTCGAGCGTCTTCTGACGGTCGGCGGCGCGTCCGGTGCCGATGACGTACGCGCCGAACTCACGTGCAAGCTGCGTCACCATCGAGCCGACTGAGCCGGCCGCGCCGTGCACGAGCACGCTCTGCCCCGCCTGAAGGCGACCGTGCTCGAACAGTCCCTGCCACGCGGTCAGACCCGGAATCGGCAGGCTCGCGCCCACCGTGAAGTCGACGTCGCCCGGGAGCGGCGCGAGGTTGCGTGCCTCGACGGCCACGTACTCCGCCAGGGTGCCGTCGCGATGCCAGTCTGTGAGGCCGAACACCCGCTGTCCCACTGACAGCCCCGTCGTGCCATACCCGAGGGCGGTGACCACTCCGGCCAGCTCGTGCCCGGGAACCGACGGCGTCCGGTCACGGTCGACGCGATCGGTCCAGGTCGAGGGCCACGACAGCTCGGTCGGGACGAAGCCCGAGGCATGAGCCTCGACGACGACGTCGTTTGTCGCCGGTTCAGGCTCGGGCAGCTCCACCAGCGTCATCCCGGCCGTTCCCGCAGCCTGGTCCGTCACCACGATCGCTTTCATCAGGCACCTCCCTGTATCCAGTTCTCGCCGGCACACTCTGCGCACGCTTCTGTGGACGGTCTCGGGTCACTTGGCCGTCAGGGGGATGCGCAGGGTCATGGTGCCGCGCAGGTCGAGCCATGCGTCGTCCGGTGAGCGCATCATGCGGAGCGTCACGTGGCCGCAGTGGGGGCAGCGCCCGACCAGGCCGGGGGCCCGGGTGTAGACGTGCAGCCGCGCCACCGGTTCGGTGACACCGCAATTCGCGCAGCGGCCGCGGGCGCTGGTGAGGTCGACGGCGAAGATCTCGGAGAGCGGGCCTGCCAGGGTGTTGCCGTCCTCGTACTCGTCGCCGTCGGGGTGGTGGGTCATGTCAGCCATGTCAGCCTCCACTGGGGCCGAATCGTTCGGTTCGGATGCGGTCGGGGCCGTGGCCCAGGTCGACGAGGAGGTCCGCCGCGGTCTCGACGAATCCCGTGGGGCCGCAGACGTAGCACATCGGTGAGGTCTCCGGCGGCCACGCGAAGGCGCTGATGTCCTGCCTGGTGATCCGGCCGGCCGGCGCGGCCAGCCGTCGGGAGAGGTCCGTGTGTAGAGGAGTTCCGTCTCCAGGCCGGGGTCGCCGCGCATCAGTTCGGCGCCGTAGTAGCCCTCGGCCGGACTGCGGACCGAGTGCAGCAGCCGGAAGGGTGTGGGGTCGGTGGTCTCGCGCCGGGCGCGGATCATCGCCATGAGGGGTACGACGCCAGAGCCGCCGCCGATCAGCAGCACTGGCCGGGTTCCGTCCGGCGACCACACGAACCAGCCGCCGACCGGTCCGCGCAGCTCCACCGGGTCTCCCGCCGCGAGTTGATCGACCAGATACGGGGAGACCTCGCCGTCTGCGACCCTCTGCACCGTGATCTCGACGTGCTGCCCGCCGGGCGCCGACGCGAGCGAGTAGCTGCGCTGGGCGCTGTAACCGTCCTCAGCGGTCAGCCGCACGTCCACGTGCTGTCCTGCCAGGTGACCGGGCCAGTCCGGCACGTCCAGTACGAGAGTGCTCGCGGTCGCGTTCTCCGTGCGCCTCTCCATGAGCGTCGCGACCCGCCAGCGCAGGCGGGGGCGGGTGCCTAGTCGCCCTGATACCGCTGCTCGCGCCATGGGTCTCCGTAGTCGTGGTAGCCGAGGCTCTCCCAGAAGCCGGGCTCGTCCCGGGTGAGCAGGCGCATGCCGTGCACCCACTTCGCCGACTTCCAGAAGTAGAGGTGGGGGACGAGCAGCCGGGCCGGGCCGCCGTGCTCCGGCGGAATGTCGTCGCCTTCGTAGCCGTAGGCGATCCAGGCCTGGCCCTCTGTCAGGTCCTCCAGCGGCAGGTTCGTGGTGTATCCGCCGTAGGAGCTGACCATGACGAAGTCGGCGGCCGTCTCCACGTCCGCGAGGAGTACGTCGAGGGAGACGCCCTGCCAGGAGGTGTCGAACTTCGACCACTTCGTCACGCAGTGCAGGTCGAGCGTGGGGCTCTCGCTCGGCAGGGACGTCAATTCGGCCCAATTCCAGGAATGCCGGTCTCCCGTTTCGGTGGTCACCGTGAACTCCCAGTCGTCCCGGCCGATTTGCGGCGTAGGGCCGGCCGAAAGCACCGGAAAGTCATGCGTCTCGTACTGCCCCGGCGGCAGCCGGCGGGAGGACTCCCGCGGACGACCCCGGAATCCGGGGGAGACCACACCCATCCGCGACTCCTTCTTCTCCGTCCCCGAAGGGAATGGGACGCAGCGCGCCCACGACGCCTGCTACCGGCGGTGACGAATCGTCGAGCTTTGACGAACGTACGATTCGGTGATCGAGAATGCGACGCGAGGAGCCGGTCGGCGTAACGCCCAGCGGAAGCGAGCCCTCGTGGACCCGTGTCCAGGGCACGCCCGGCGTGGAGATCGCCCGCCCACCCGGGCGGACATCGGGGCGACGTGGCCAGGGCGGTGGTTGCGTCATGTCGGGCTCGAAGGCGGCCAACTAGCGTCTGCCCAGTTCATAGTGCTCACTGTGCAGGCCCTTCTCGGCCACGCCGAAAGCGGCGACCTTGCGGACAGCGATGATGGCGACCGTAAGCAAGATGCTGCTCCAGGACAGATCACCCGCGAGACGGAGCAGGCCCGCCGCCATGAGAAAGTCCAGGAGCAGCGGCAGGGCGGTGCGAATCGTGCGCGTGGTCGCATAGGCGGCCAGGAAGGACACGACACCGAGTGCGGTGATCAGCAGCGCGGCTGCCTCGATCGCGGCGTTCACCTAGGGCGCCTTTCGCCCGCTGGACCGGGCTTCCGCGTCTTGCTGTGGTTCTCCTTCCGCGTCGCGTTCGAGCTCGGCGCGCTCATGGGCGATCTCACGGCCCAGGATGTAGTTGAGCGCCGTCCGGATGGCGGCGATCGCGGCGAGCTGTCCGATCTCGCTGAAACTGGGCGCCACCGCGGTACGCAGTACATCGCCCGCCAACTGGAACTCGAGCCCCAGCACGAGAAACCTGCCCAGCGTCAGCCGGATCCGGTGGAACCCTCGCCCGTGGCCCCCGCTACGCACCACGGCCGCGATGAAGCGGGCGAACGCCCAGACCGCCCCCACAAAAATGATCAACGCTCCCGCGGTCTCCACCACACGTACGAGGACACCGATCGCCTCACGCAGACCCGACTCCGGCAGTACCTCCCACGACAGGACCATGCCTGGCAGTTACCCGCCCGCCGGAGCCCCTTTCACCACCGAGCCTCCCGGGCCCTTCTAACGGCAGACACCAGGCACCGGATCAAGCTTGCAGCACGCGGAACAGACTCCCCGTGCGGTGCAACCCCCCGCCGTCGAGGGCGCGTGTTCGTCGGTAGCGGTGCGCGGCCCGGGGCTGCGCTGCGTCCGTGCCCGGATATGCGACGGGGGTGAGAGATCGGTGGTGGACGCCGGTATTTCGTTCTGGATCTGTCTGGCCGGCGCCGTGTCCTTCTCGGGCGTCCTTTGCCTGGAGGCCCGCTCGGTGCTCCGGTTGCGTCGTGAAGGCGTGCGTGCCGAGGGGACCGTGGTCGACAACGTGGAGAAAGCGGAGCCGAGACGGCGGCGGTGGGTGCCCGTCATCGCGTTCACCGACGCCGAGGGCTACCACGTGGAGTTCGTATCGCGGGTCCAGTCAGGGCGTTCCCTGCCGCTCGGGCGCACGGTGAGCGTGATCTATCCGCGCGAGAATCCGTGGGCCGCTCGGATCGACCGCTGGGCCGATCTGTGGCTCGGCGTCACGTTGCTGGTCGTCATGCTGGCCGGCGACGGGTGGGCACTGATCGGCCTGGGGATGCAAGTCGCGGCGGAGGGAGGCGTGTGACATGTCGGGACGAGCGCGGAACCTCACGCGCCGCCTGCCGGACAAGCCCGGTGCATTCCTGGTCGGTCTCTACGCGTTGAGCCTGGGCTGCCGGGAAGCCTCACTTGCGCTGCGTCTGCGCCGGCGCGGTCTGACTGCTGAGGGCACGGTGGTGGAGAACGTCCGCTGCACGGGCGCGAGCGGACCGTCCTGGGCTCCCGTGATCGCTTTCACCGACTGTGCGGGCAACCGAGTGGAGTTCACCCCCAGCATGCGGGGCACCGGCATGGGAATCTCCACCGGCCGCACCGTGGAGGTGATCTACCTCCCCGAGTCATCGCCGGACGCCCGGGTCAACACCTGGCAGCACCTTCTCCTGCCGTCTCTGGTCGCCATGTTCGCGGGTCTGGCGCTCGTCGCCTTCGCCGTCTTGTTCGTGGCCCTGTAGCGAGGGCGTCTGCTGAAGATCCAGCCGGAGGTGGCCGGGGCTCGTGTGCTCTCGTCAGCCTTGGGCATTCTCGTCAACTCCACCGCTGGCCAAGGGAGTCGGTCGGTGGGCAGGGACCGGGGCCCCTTTCCGTTTGCCTGTCCGGCTGGAGGACCGTGGGTCAGCGCAGCACGCGATAGGTCACGTGCGTGACCGAGTTCGCTGCTCGCGACTCCACCTGCTCAAGGTTCAGTGACGGTACGCCGTCGAAGAGCCGCGTGCCCGCGCCGAGCGTGAACGGCACGATGTGCAGCCGCAGTTCGTCGATCAGGCCTGCGGCGAGGTACTGGTTGACGGTGGTCGCGCCCCCGTGAATCGACACGTCGCGGTCCCCGGCCGCCTCGCGTGCCTGCCGCAGTGCGGACTCGATGCCGTCGGTGACGAAGTGGAACGTGGTGCCGCCGTCCATCGGCTGCGGGTCGCGCGGGTGGTGGGTGAGCACGAAGACCGGTGCGTGGTAGGGCGGGTCGTCTCCCCACCAGCCCTTCCACTGCCGGTCCCACGCGCCGCGTACGGGGCCGAACATGTTGCGCCCCATGATGAAGGCGCCGACCGCCGTCAGCCGGTCGAGCTCGGCCTGCCGCTGCTCCGGGGTCTCGAACATCCAGGCGTGCAGCCTTTCTCCCCAGCCGTCGCCGGCGTCGTCGCCGAACGGGCGCTGCTCGGTCTGGTTGAGCCCGGCCGAGTATCCGTCGACGGAGATCGACAGGTCGCAGGTCACCCTGCCCGACTGTTCAGTCACTGCGTCATCCTCCTGGTGGCGACCTTTCCGTCGCCCTAGCGGTGAGCCGCCTGAGCCGTTCAACACCGGAGCAGACCGTTGCGGGGCCGCGAACTCATCGCACGCCCCTACCAAGGTTGCCGGGCTGCGAGCTGCTCCCGGCTCGGAGGACCCGGCACGAGCGACCACAGCCGGGAACAGCTACGAGGGCGCCGCGCCGCGATGCCCGAATAGCGCCTTGAGCAAGCAGACCTGCAACTGCCGCCGGATCACGGTCGGTTGTGCTTGTCGGCTCTCGTGGGCGTCATGCCTTGAGAGGCAACTCGCGGCGACTCGGCGCGGACCAGATCAGCGTCCTCGTTCTGACGCGCCGCTTCACAGTCCGATCTGCCACGGGAACGGCGGCAGCTCGGCCGCGCGGCAGTAGACGTCCAGCGCCCACGGCAACAGCGCCGCCATGGGGTGCAGCCGGGCGCCCTTCATGCTGGCGAGCTGCCGGGCACTGTGCTGCACACATCCCGTGATCTGCGTGCCGTCGCCGGTGACGATCACCACTGCGGCCAGCGGCCCCTCGCACGGCGTCGGATCGCCCTCGTCCGCCGCGGCGCACCGCCGGGTTAAGCCGTCCGGACTCCCCATTCCGCCCCCTTCCCGATGCCACTCTCGGCAAGGGAAAGCTGCCCCAACTAATCCTCTTTACGGGCTAGTTGGATACTCCATGGGGTGATATTTACGGCGGATTACCCTCGCGCGCCCCTCCCCGGGCGGGCGGCCGAGTAGGGCCCGGTTCTTCACCCCGCAACGCGCCGTCGCCCGGGGCGACATCGGCGCTCGCCTCCGCCGAGCACATCGTGAACGAGGCCCTACTGGGGCGTGGGCGTCAACTCCCTTGAGGGCGGCGGCACTCGGTCGGGTGGCATGATCAACTGTCGCCGGATTCCGACCCGTTTTCCCGGGCAGTCTGGGCGAGTTCCAGCAATTCGGACACTCGCCAGAGGAGATCAATGCGCAACTCGCGCTTCCGTGTAGCAATGGCCGCCGTCGCCGCTCTCGTCGGCGCCCTGGGCAGCGGCAGTTCGGCACAGGCCGCACCGGCGGCGCCGGTGGCAGCAGGTGCGGTTCCCACCGGTTCGAATGTCGTCATCACCAACAACGCCTACTCGAACTACCTGATCCCTGACGACACGAAGGGCAAGCCCGGCACCTACCTCCAGGTGTACTACGCCGACAACCATCCCTACCCGCGCACCTTCACCTTCGAGCCGGTCAGCGGCCGGGAAGGCATCTACAAGTGGAAGCACTCCAGCATGGGGGCCTGCGCCGAGACCCAGGGCAGCGGAAAGGTCGGCACCTCGGTCTACCTACAGGAGTGCAACTCCAACAAGGCGCAGTGGTGGGTCGTCCGGCTCGTGCACGGCACCGGTGACCAGTTCGTCATCTCCCCCTACAACGACGAGAGCCTGGCGGTGACCGGCCTCTACGGCAACGACAACATCGCCCCGCTGCGCGAACTGCCCAGCGCCACCACGTCCACGGCGCCGCAGCGCTGGCACATCGATCCGAGGTAGGCGAGGCAGTTGGAGCCGGGCCGCAAGCGGCGGCCGGCAACTCGGCCCCCGGTCAGGGCAGTCGACCGGGGGCCGGGTCGTGGCCGGGGCCCGGGGGCGGGCGTTGCCGACCGGGTGCCGTTGTTCCACGTGGAACCAAGCACAGCGCAACGAGGCCCATGCAGGCGGTAGTTGACCGACGGACGCTGTTCAGGGTGCAGTCGATCAGCTCATTCATGCTTGCCGTTCATCTGCGGTCGTGCTCAGCCCTGTTCGCGTCCCGGCAGCGGTGCCCCTTGGAGGAAGGCTTCGTAGGCCTCGCGCGCATCGGCTTCGATGTCCGGGGCGGTGCGCCCGTAGCGGCCGTCGGAGCGGTCGCGTTTGGGCCCGGAGACCCAGAACTCCTCGCGGGTGGCCTCGTCGTAGAAGTTCGCATCGATCATGCCGGAACCACGGCGCAGCGTGCGGCCCTGAAAGTACGCGGTCTGCCACGACTTGGAGAACCGGACCCACGCGATCCACGACGGGCCCCGGTCGGTGTCGTAGCCCGTCTTGAGCTGCACGTACATGATGCGCTGCGGCATGGGCCCATCGTATGGAGTGGTCACCGCGCCGTCGACGGGGTTCAGGGGCGGCCCCGGCCTCACTTCAGGTGCCGGGCGAAGAACCGGTTGCCGTCGTCCACTTCGAACCACGGGGTGCCGGTGTGCCCGCCCATATTGGCGTGCAGCGTCTTCTCCTTGGTGCCGAAGGCGTCGAACAGGTCCAGCGCCTGCCGCCGGTCGTTGCCTTCGTCGTCCCACTGCATCAGGAACAGCAGCGGAACGGTGACCTGCCGGGCCTCCTCGCGCTGTGCGCGGGGCACGAAGCCCCCGGCGAAGAAACAGGCCGCCGCGATGCGGGGTTCGACCGCCGCCAGCCGGATACCGATGGCCGTCATCCCCGAGTATCCGACCGGGCCGCCGATCTCGGGCAGCGAAAGGAGGGCGTCCAGGGTGGCCCGCCATTCCGGGACCGCCTTTTCGACGAGCGGTGCGACGAAGGACTCGAAGATCTCGTCGACCGGCTCTCCTGCCGCCATCGCCCGGCGGAGGTCGGCGCGAGCCTGCTCGTCGACGGCGGAACGTGGCCGGCCGCCGTGCCCGGGGTGGTCGATGGCGGCCACCGCGTAGCCGTACTCGGCCGAGGAGTGCCGGGCGCGGGCCACCAGCCGCGATTCCCGCTTGTGCAAGCCGCCGTTGTGGCCGACCAGGATCAGCGGGGCAGGTGCGGACCCAGACGTCCACAGGATGCCGGGGATCTCGCCGAGAGTGAATTCGCGTTCGAGGACGCCGTCGTCGAGGCGCTCTTCAGAGGTGAATCGCATGGTCGTGCCTTTCGGGAGTGCTCTTGGACGGCGCTCCCGGACGACCTGTCGTCCGGCCGTGATCCCGGAGGGGAGCACCCATGTCGATACTGCGTTCACGGGTACCACCTCCTCGTTCTCCGGCACGGCCTCCGAAAAGGCTAGTCGTGGCCGCCTCGGGTCCGCCAACGGGTTTTCGCTCAGGCGCCGTTGCCGGATGCCGCCTCGGCCGCAGGACACCGTCCAGGTGATCGCTTGCGTGGTGTCTCACCGGTGTCTCGCCGGTGTCTCGCCGATCGGTCGGCCTGCGGCGGCCGGTTCTCAAAGCATTCTCGATGCCCGTCTGTTTGCAAGCCGTTCGGCGGAACGGCCGTGCGGATTCCGCGAGTTGCCGCTGCATCATCGGGAACCGGCGCACTGGCGCGCCGACCTGCGGGGTTCGCCCCTGCGTCACTCATTCCGGGAGTTTGACCGCCGCCGTGGTGCGAGGTCGTCGTTGTCGGCGGAATGCTGGGCTGCGCAATTCCCCGCACCTCGCGGGGAATTCAGTTCAGAAGGGATACGTACGTGCTCCGCAGAGGAATGCTCAGTGCCACCGCGCTGCTCGCGCTGACACTCACGGGCCTGTCGGCGGGCCCGGCCACCGCACAGGGCGCACAGGGCGCCCAGCCGGTGTCCGACGCGGCGCCGGCCGTGGTGCTGCACACCGTCAAGGACCCGAACCTCGTGGTCGACCTCGACCATGGGAACCCGGCGCAGGGGACCCCCGTCATCCTCTTCGGGGCGCACGGCGGGGCGAACCAGCAGTGGGAGGTCGTGCCGGTGCAGGGCGACTGGTTCCAGCTCAGGAACAAGGCCTCGGGCACCTGCCTGGTGAACGGCTTCCACAGCGTCGAGAACGGCCACGGGCTCACCGGCTCCGGCTGCAACAAGTCGTACGCGGACCAGCTCTGGACGCGCGTACCCGTCGAGGGCGGCAATCAGTTCACGCTCGTCAACAAGTACAGCGGCAAGTGCATGGACCAGACGCTCGACGGCCGGAGCATGACCCCGGTCACGCAGTGGTCCTGCCACGGGCTGGTGCACCAGCGCTTCACGGCCGAAACCGTCTGAGCCGAGTCGGCGCAGGCCGCTGCGGTCGCCGGGCTGCGGTCGCCCGCCCGAGGCCGGGGCATGAGGTGTCTCCCAGCCTGATGCCCCGGCCGGTGCGGGCGTAGGGAACGGCAGAGACCGGCCGCAGCGCGCTCCCGGTCCGACGGCGGTTCAACAGCGCGACAGCCCAGGCCAGTTGGGAGCCCGGCTCACCGGGCCGCCTCGTCTCCCGTACTCAACTGTCCCCTTGTGCACCAGGCGCCGCAGTCCTGCCGAGCGCCGGGGCCGAGTTCCACGCGGAGGTCCCGGCATATGAGCGGACACGTCCACCATCGCAGTCGGCGGGCGGGCGCCGCCGTCAACTGGCTGCAACGTCCGCGCACTTCGGCTGGGACCTTCACGTCGTAAGTCGTGGCGGACGCGATCGGATCGGCGGCGGATCAGGGGCAGACCGACCGACCGCGGAAGGCGGGATCGTGCCCCCGCCGCGCCTCAGCGCGCCCGGTCGACGCGCCCCTCCTCCCATACGGGCTCCGGCGTCTCGCGCACCTTCCCATCGGACTGGAAGACCACGAACCTGTCGAAGGACCCCGCGAACCAGCGGTCGTGGGTGACGGCGACGACAGTGCCGTTGAAGCCCTCGATCGCCTGTTGCAGCGCCTCGGCGGACACCAGGTCGAGATTGTCGGTCGGCTCGTCGAGCAACAGCAGGGTCACTCCGCCCAGTTCGAGCAGCAGCACCTGGAACCGTGCCTGCTGGCCCCCGGAGAGCGTCTCGAAGAGCTGGTCGGCGGCGCGTCCGAGTTCATAGCGGGAGAGCATGCCGATGGCCGTGCCACGGTCGACGCCATCCCTGCCGCCGTCGCCGCGGCCCATGATGTCGACCAGGGTGCGGCCGTGCCACTCCGGGTGCTGATGGGTCTGCGCGAACAGGCCGGGCACCACGCGGGCGCCGAGCCTCCACGAGCCGCTGTGCTCGACGGCTTCCCCGGCAAGCAGGCGCAGCAGGTGGCTCTTGCCGGAACCGTTGGACCCGAGCACCGCGATCCGGTCGCCGAGGAAGACCTCCAGGTCGAACGGCTTCATCAGGCCCGTCAGTTCGAGCTGGTCGCACATGGCCACGCGCGTGCCCGTACGGCCGCCGGTGAGCCTGGTGGTGACCCGCTGCTCCTGCGGTATCTCGGGCGGGCCGCCCGCCTCCTCGTACTTGCGAAGGCGGGTCTGGGCGGCGCGGTACCGTGCCGCCATCGCCGGGCTGATCTTCGCCTGCTCGCCCAGGACGCGCACCATCTCCTTGAGCCTGGCGTGCTCCTCGTCCCAGCGGCGGTGCAGCTCCTCCAGGCGCTCCCTGCGCTTCTCGCGGGCGTCCTTCCAGCCCCTGAACGAGCCGCCGTGCACCCACACTCCGCGGCCTTCGAGGGTGACGACCTTCGTGGCGACGTTGCCGAGGAGTTCGCGGTCGTGGCTGATCAGCAGGATCGACTTGCCGCTGTCGCGCAGCCGCTCCTCCAGCCAGAGCTTGCCGGGGACGTCCAGATAGTTGTCGGGCTCGTCCAGCACGAGGACCTGCTCGCGCCCGCGCAGCAGCGCCTCCAGGGCGAGCCGCTTCTGCTCGCCGCCGGAGAGGGTGTTGACCTCGCGGAACCGCGCCCTGTCGAAGGGGATGCCGAGGGCGGCGGTGGTGACCACGTCCCACAGCACCTCCATGTCGTACCCGCCTGCCTCGCCCCAGGCGGTGAGGGCCTCCGCATAGCGCATCTGGGTCGACTCGTCGTCGCGCTCCATCAACTCGAGTTCGAGGGCGTCGACTTCCGCCGCCGCGCGGCTCACGGGCTCGGGGGCGGCGGCCAGCAGCAGGTCGCGCACGGTGGAGGAGTCCCGCATCGAGCCGATGAACTGGGGCATAACCGCCAGCCCGCCCTGCACGTTGACCGTGCCGCTTCCGGGCTTGAGCTGCCGGGAGGCGATACGGACCAGCGTGGACTTGCCGGCGCCGTTCTGGCCGACCAGGGCGGCGACTTCGCCCGCGCTCACGGAGAAGTTGACGTCCTCGAACAGGGTCCGGCCGTCGGCCATGGTGTGCTCGATGCCGTTGAACTCAAGGAATCCCATACCCGCTGCTTCAACCCTCCTGTAGCGCCCCGAAAACCGGGACGGTTCAGCCTACCGAACCGATGATTCGGATGACTCCATTCCTCTTCCGTTCGACCCACACGCGTTCCCGTCGTGACGGTGGCGCGTGCTCAAAAGGGCAGGCGTGCGCACGCCCCGCACCAACCCAACGGAATTGCTGAATCCGGTTGTTGGGGCAGCGGTGGGCGGCATGAAGCCCGTTCGGAATCGTTTATGAATCGACCGCCCGGTTTTTTCTTGAACGGCTCTGACCTGCGAACGTTCAACTCACGGGTAGGCAGGCTGGATTGCTCTGTTATCGCAGCGTGATGCGCATTTCAGGAATCAAACATTCCGAGAGTGGAGGCCGGAGCGCGGTATCGCACTTCAGTTATTCCATTGACACCTGTGACACCCGCCGGATTAAGTGGACGGCCGATGCCGATGGGGGGTGAATTCATGAACGACGTCGAGACTGTTGTCGAGGCAGCGCCGGCTCTGGAGATGGACGAGGAGCTGGATTTCGAGCAGGTGACTCTGAATGAGCAGCTTGCCTTTGTGAACCGCTGCTGATTCCAGCACCCCGGGCCTGGCGTGCGCCACCTGCCCGGTCCGGGGATGCGGCACTGGATCGGTGATGTGGCGCGCAGCCGTGTGACACGAGCAATGGGGGGACCGGGGCGATGGGCACCAGTGTGACGTTCGCTCTGGATGCCATGCCGCTCATCCGCGATCTGCACCTTCCCGTGGACTACAGCGCCCGGTTCGTCGCCGAGGGCGTGCTGCTCCCGCTGCTTCCCTCCGACGAGACGCCCGCCCCTGCTGCCCAGGGCCCGGCCCCGGCCCAGGACACGCACGACGCCCAAGTCCCGGTCCGCTGCGCCGAGTCCGTCACCTCGTACGACGGCGGACGGCGCTGGAGAGTACGTCTCGACGGACGGCTCCGCTGGTCGGACGGTGCGCCCCTGCGCGCGGAGGACGCCGTCCGCGGGGCCGAGCACGCGCTGCGGCGCGGCTCCAACACGGCCGTGACGTTCCTGGACCACTCGGGCAGCAGGCCCCCCGCAGTGGAAGTCGGCACGCGCACTGTGGAATACCGGTTCGGCCGACCGGTCGCATTCGCCCGGCAGTTGTTCTCCACTCCGGACTTCGCGCCCCTGCGTCAGGGCAGGACGGCCGTGCTCGGGAATCCGTCGCTGGGCCCGTACTGCGTAAGCCGCTGGGAAAGGGAGCGCATCACCCTTGCCCGCAATCCGTACTGGAAAGGGCTCCGACAGGGCCCCGGCGCAATCGACTTCGTGCTGGTGCGGGAGGCGGGCGACGCCGTCGACCGCTATCTGGCCGGCGAGCTGGACATGACCGCGACCACCGGCTTCGGCGTCCGGGAGGTGGCGCGCTGCGCGGGGCGCGGGGACATGGCCGGCGGCCCCATTCCGGTCTACGCGTCGCTGGACTTCGGGAGGCGGGCCGGCGGTTTCGCAGGGCGGCCCGCACTGCGCCGCGCGCTGTCCGCCCTCCTCGACAGGACGGCCCTGGAAGGCGGTACGAACGGCCTTCTCCTGCCCTGGGCTCCTCCCGCGCACGAGCGTCACGACGCTTCCGGGGTGACGCTCGCGTCGCTGCGGCAGGCCGTACGCGGCGGACTGGAGATCGCCTACTCCGACTTCGCGCCCAACGCCGAAGCCGCTGAGGTCCTTGCCGCCCGGCTGCGCGACGCGCTCGCCGTGCCCGTCGAAACGGTCGAGTTGAGCTACGACGCCTATGTACGGGCGTCGTCCGACCGCGACTTCTCCCTGCTGTACTCGCTGACCTCGCCCTTCTTCGACCACCCTGCCGGGTCGCTGTCCTTCTGGCGCTCCTCGGGGCGGGCCGCACGTCAGAACGCCTTCGCCGACGCGGAGTTCGACCGGCTGCTGGACCTCGCCGAGGGCTGCGAGGACCCGTCCCGGGCCGACGAGCTGTGGCGGCAGGCCGAAGCGCGCTGGTGGTGGACGGTGCCGAAGATTCCGCTCGCGCAGGTCCAGGCCCGCTTTCTGCGCTCGCCACGGCTGGCGGGCCCGCCGCTCAGCCCGGCGGGGCTGCTGAGGTTCGAACGGCTCAAGGCCACCGCCCCCGTATGAGAGCCGCAGGACCCCCGGCTTCCCCTTCCCGCCCACGGACCCTGTCGCCACCGACGCCCTCGCCCCAGACCTCGTCAATCCAGACCTCATCGCCCCAGACCTCGTCGCCCCAGACCAATCGCCAGGAGGCTCTCGTGCACCGATCGACAAGCGGCCGGGCCTGGCTGGCCTTTCCGCCTCTCGTGGACACCAACTTCGGGAGTTTCTACCCCTCGACGGCCGTGCTCGCCGCCTATCTCGAAGCGGCCGGCGTCGACTGCGTACAGGCGGACCTCAACGAGGAGTTCGCCCTCTGGCTGCTGGAGCGGACCCGCGACACGGACGGACGGCCGCCCGGCGTCGGCCAGGACACGATGGCGGGCGCAGCCGCGCGCTGGCTGGCCCGTTCCCACGACAGCGTCTTCGACGAGCAGGGCCGCCACGACTTCGGGCCCGAGTCCGAGTACGGCTATCTGGTGCGGCTGCTCGCGGGGCCCTTCCTGGTCGACCCCGACGAGAGCGTGCTGGGCCCCGTGGACCGAGAGCGCCCCGTCGTCGCCGCCTACGAGGAGTTCTACGCCGCGGCGGGTATCGCGGACCGCGTCCCGGAGGACACCTCGCTCATCGGGATCTCGGTGCCGATGGGGCCACAACTGCTGCCCGCGCTGCTGCTGGCCGAGCGGATCAAGGCGACGGGCACGGCCGCGCCCGTGGTGCTCGGCGGCCCGGCGCTGAGCCTGATGAGCACCGGCGACCTGGGACGGCTGCTCCGGGCGCATCCGGCCGTCGACTGCGTGGTCCGCTTCGACGGTGAGCAGCCGCTGCTGGAACTCGTGGAACAGGCCGCCGCCGGGCGCTGGGACCCCGGCAGCGTCGCGGGCGTCAGCCACCTCTCCGCGGACGGGCCCCTGCACAACGACCCGGTCGCCGGTCCCAACCTCAACTCCCTTCCCGTGCCCTCGTATCCGCGTGAGGCCCTGTCGCAGCTCGCCTCGCCCACGCTCGCCGTCACCCAGGCCCGGGGCTGTTACTGGGGCAAGTGCGACTACTGCGACTTCATCGAGCTGTACGACGGCAGTCCGCCGTTCCGCGGGCGCCATCCGGGACCGTTCCTCGACGAACTCGCGGAGCTGGTCGGGCGGTTCGGGAAGTCCCGGTTCACCTTCATCACCGAGTCCATCCCTCCGGCGTTCGCCAGACGGGTCTGCCGGGGGATGCTGGAGCGCGGACTGGACATCACCTGGAGCTCGTTCGCCATGGTGGACCGTCGGTTCGACCGCGAGCTGCTGGAGCTGATGGCCCGTTCCGGCTGTGAGTTCCTGGTGGTCGGCATGGAGACGACGATCACCCGGGTCCTGAAGCTGGTGCACAAGTCGGCGGACCGCGAGGAGAATCTGCGCTTCCTCGCGGACGCGCGGGACGTGGGACTGCCGCTGATCGTCAATCTCATCCCCGACCTGCCCACCACCACCTACGAGGAGGCACTCACCGCCCTCGACGACGTGGCCGCCTACGCCGATTCGCTGCGTTCGGTCTCCGTCTTCCCCTTCGAGGCGACCCGCTCGTCCAACGTCGGCCGGTTCCCCGAGCGGTTCGGCCTTCAGGTGGACGACGGGGGCGGGGCCTCCGGTCAGGCCCAGTACGCCCTGAACCACCTGCGTAACACCGACCCGGCGATGACGCCCGGCGAGCGGGCCGAAGTACACAGGCGCTACCGGCAGTTCGCGGACTCGGTCAACAGCCGCGACTACCGCACGGCACGCAGGCTCGGACACGACCCGGACGACGCGCTGCGGTTCGCCGTCGAGGAACTCGACCTGCTGGAGGTCGACGGCGCGCTGCTGTGCACCAACATGCGCACCCGCGAGCGAGTGCGGGTCCCCGCGAAGGCGGCGGCCATCCTGCGCCCCTACGTGCACGGTTCGGCCTTCACCCGGCGGCAGCTCGCCGTACGCGCCGGCGAGAGCGCGGCGGAACGGCTGCTGGGCAATCTGCGGAAGGCCGGCATGCTGGTCGACGCCTCAACCGGGGCTGAGCACGATGTCCGGGTGTGAGGGCGTGCGGCCCGCCGAGACCGTGCGACCTGCGGAGACCGTACGGCTTATGGGGCCCGTACGGCTCGTGGAGTCCGTACGGTGCGTGCGCGAGGACGGCGGTGTCCTGCTCGTAAGGGGACGCGAGGCGCTGCGCGTGTCTGTACGGGCAGGGCGGACAGGCGAGTTCGTCGAGGCGTTGCGCGGCGGTACGACCGTCGAGGCGCTCGGCTCGATCGCGGCCCCGGAGCGGGTGCGGGCGCTGTTCGGGAAGCTCGACTCCCTCGGCTGGCTGACCGGCGAGGAGGCGCACAGCGAACAGGCAGTGCCATGGGACCGGCAGGTCGGCTGGTTCACGGCGCTCACCCCCGACGCCCAGGCCGCCCAACGGCGGCTGTGCGGCAGCGAGGTGGGCATCCTCGGTGTCGGCGGCATCGGAGGGCCGGCCGCACAGCATCTGGCGGCTGCCGGTGTGCCCCGGCTGTGGCTGATCGACCACGACCGGGTGGCCGTGCACAACCTCAACCGCCAGTACCTCTTCGGCAGTGAGGACATCGGGCGGCCGAAGACGGAGGCGGCGGCCGACGCGTTACGCCGTCTCGTGCCCGAGGTCGAGGTGCGGACGGTCGACCGCCGGGTCTCCGGCACCGCGGACCTGGACGCGCTGCCCGCGTCGCTCGATCTGCTGCTGCTCGCCGCGGACCGGCCCCGCACCATCGGGGAGACGGCCTGGGAATGGGCCCGCGCCACGGGCACCGCGCTGCTCGGCGGTGCCGTCGGCCTGGACACCGGCTGCTGGGGCCCGCTGCTGGACCCGGCCCAGGGCCACTGCCTGCACTGTTTCGAGGCGCGCCGATCGGCCCGATTCAGTTCAGTGGAACGGGAGTTGGAGAGCCGCAGTGATCCGACCCCGTACTCCTTCGGACCAACGAACGCGCTCATCGCCGCCTTCGTCGCGAGGGACGCGCTGCTGTACCTGGGCACCGGACGGTGCGAGAGCCAGGGGCGCCGGGTCGTGATGGACGTGCTCGGCATCGGCGGCCGACGCGAGGAGGCCACGGCGGACGAGGCCCGATGCGAACGCCCCGGCGGCGAGGGGCATTCGGGCGGCGGCCCTTCCCCGGGCAGCGCACCGGCAGCCGCAGCCCCAGCCGCAGCGGACGCGGCACAGGCCCCCGCAGCGCGGACGGCCATGACTCCGGCACCGGCGACCACCAATGGAACGGGACGGCACGCGTGATCATTCTCGGGATCTCCGCCTTGTACCACGACTCCGCCTGCGCGGTCATGGCCGACGGACAGGTCGTGTCGGCAGCGCAGGAGGAGCGCTTCTCACGCCGCCGGTTCGACCCGGCGATGCCCGTGCGTGCCGTGCGGGCGTGCCTGCGAGACGCGGGCCTGAGCATCGCCGACGTGGACCATGTGGCGTACTACGAACGGCCCGAGCGGAAGCTCGCCCGCCAACTGTGGATGGGGCTGCCCGAGTTGCCCGAGACCTCGCCGTCCGCGCTGTTCCGGCTGGACGCCGACCGACCGTTCCGGCAGATCGAGGAACTGCTCGGCTTCACGGGCCCGGTGACGGCCGTCGGCCACCACGAGGCGCATGCCGCCAGCGCGTTCTACCAGTCCGGCTTCGCCACGTCGGCGCTCTTCACCGCGGACGCGGTCGGGGAGTGGACGACGACGTCCTACGGGCGCGGCGGCCCCGAGGGCGTCGAACTGCGGGAGGAGGTCGCCTTCCCGCACTCCCTGGGGCTGTTCTACAGCGCGGTGACCTCCTATCTCGGCTTCGCCGTCAACAGCGACGAGTACAAGGTCATGGGGCTCGCCCCTTACGGCAGCCCCCGCTACGCCGACCGGCTCGCGAGGCTCGTACGGGACGAGGACGGGGACGGCGGCGGCCGCTTCCGGCTCGACCTGGACTACTTCGACTTCAGCGGGCGCGGGCCGATGTACACCGAGCGGCTCGCGGAGCTGCTGGAGGAGCCGGCACGTGAACCGGAGTCGGAGATCAGCCGGTTCCACACCGATGTCGCCAGCAGTCTTCAGGAGGTCCTGGAGAACGTACTGCTGCGGAAGCTGCGCCATCTGCACCGTGAGACGGGCGAGAGCCGGCTCGGCTACGCGGGCGGTGTCGCCCTCAACTGCGTCGCCAACCGGCGCATTCGGGAGGAGGGCCCGTTCGAGGAGATCTTCGTACAGCCGGCGGCGGGCGACTCCGGCGGGGCCATCGGCGCCGCCGCGATGGTGCACCACGAGCTGACGGGAGAGTTCGCGCCCAGGCGGCTCACCGACGCGAAGCTGGGTCCCCCCGGTGCCACCCGCGGCGCCCCGGGCTGGCTGCGGCGGGCGGGCGTGCCGTACACCGACTTCACCGGCGACGAGCGGGCTCTGCTGGAGCGCACGGCGGATCTGCTCGCGGACGGCGCTGTGATCGGCTGGTACCAGGGGCGGATGGAGTTCGGTCCACGAGCGCTGGGAGCGCGCTCCATCCTCGCCGACCCCCGCGACCCGGGGATGCGCGACCGGATCAACGCGCTGGTCAAGAAGCGGGAGGCGTTCCGTCCGTTCGCACCCGCAGTCGTCGAGGAGCGCTGCGCGGAGTTCTTCGAACTGGACGGGCCCTCGCCCTTCATGCTCGATACGGCAACTGTGCGTCAGGGGGCGGAACTTCCCGCCATCACCCACGTCGACGGCAGCGCCAGGGTGCAGACCGTCAGCAGCGCACAGGACCGCCGATTCCATGGGCTGCTCACCGCGTTCGCGCAGCGCACGGGGTTCCCGATCCTGCTGAACACCAGCTTCAACATGCGTGGTGAACCGATCGTCGCGCAGCCCGCCGACGCGCTCGTCTGCTTCGTGCGCTCCGATCTGGACGTGCTCGTGCTCGGCGACCACATGGTGCTGCGCGAGGACATACCCGGTCACTGGGCCGCGCGGCTGGAAGAGCTGCTGCCGTATCGCAAACCGCCCATCAGCCGCGACGTCTACTCGTTCCTCTAGGAGCCCCCCATGGAGAATCTGCCGGATGCCCGCTTCATGGCGCGGGCCGACCGCCTGGCCCGGCTCCTGTCCGACGAGCGAGGGGCCCGCATTCTCGCGGAGATGCAGAAGTTGGCCTTGGTGACGGGTCGTTCGGGTGCCGGCAGCACCGATACGGCTGGGGATGCCGGTGCGGATGCCGGAGCGGAGAGCGCCGCCCGGAAGCGGGAGCCGTTCGCGGTCGGCCCCTGGGAGGTCGCCGATGACGGAGAGGGCGCGCTGCGGCGCCGTGAGATGCCCGCCGACGAGGCCCGTACATGGGCCGACACCGGAGACGTACCGGCAAAGGGTGCCTCCCGGCGGGTGGTCGTCCTGGGCGAGTCCAGCGCACGCGGTTTTCTGCTCGACCCCGTCCTCACTCCGGCCTCCGCGCTGCACGGCAGGCTGGAACTGGCCGATCCCGGGGCCTTCCAGTGCGTAGACCTGGCACAGACGGGTGCGACGCTCCAGCAGTCGGACGCCCTGATCGCGAGGCTGCCTCGGCTGCGACCGGACGTCGTCGTCCTCTACGCGGGCAACAACTGGGTGCTCTCACAGCACACGCCCGCACATCTGGATCTGCTCGCCACGGCGTTGCAGGAGGGCGGCTATCCGGGAATGCGGGACTGCCTGCTGGAGCGGATCGTCACGCCCGCCGTGCGGCGGCTCTTCCGTCGGCTGGCCGGGGTGACGGCCGCTGCCGGGGCGCGTGTCGTGGTCGTGGTACCGCAGTTCAATCTGAGCGGATGGGCGCCCGATCCGAGGTTCGAACTGCCGCCGCTGGCGCCCGCGTTGCTGAGCCGCTGGCGGGACCTGCGGGAGGAGGCCGAGAAGGCGGGCCACGCGGGAGACCACCACGCTGTGCTGCGCTGCGCCGAAGAGATGGCGGCACTGGACCACGGCACCAGCAGCCTCCCCGGCTGGCTGAGCGCCAAGGCGGCAGAGGCGCTGGGCGATCCCGAAGGCACCCGCCGGGGATACGAGTCCGCCCGTGACGCGGTGTGCGGTCTGCTGACCACGCACACCCCACGCATCACGTCCGCGCTGCGGCGGCTCATGCGTGACTGCGCCGCGGAACACGACTTCGCGACCGTGGATCTGGACACGGTGCTGCGGCCCGAGAGCGCTGACCCGGACCCGGGCCCGGACCCGGGGTCGGACTCCGGCTCCCCGCTCGGGAGCACCGCCGGTGCAGTGTCCGTACGTACCCGAGAGGCCGCAAGGCCAGGGGCGGCGCTGCCCGACCCTCGGTACTTCCTCGACTACTGCCATCTCAGCGACCGAGGCATCGAACTCCTCGCCGCCGCCGTGGCCGACGAGATCCTGGAGCTGCCGGGCGGCAGCACCCCGCCCGGCCCGGGTGCGTCGCCTCAACAGCGCGCCGTCGCCGCGCTGTTGGCGGCCGTGCACAACAGCTTCTACGGCCAGCCACGTGAGCGGGTCGCCGCTCTCGTCCGCGTCGCCGCCGAGGGAGCGCCCCGTGAGACGCAGGCACTGCACGAACTGCTCGGCTCCGACGGGCCGGTGTGGGCACACCCCGCGGTCGGCGTCCTCACCCGGCCGGAGAACGCCGCCCGCTATCTCGGCCCGATGCTGACCCGGCAGGCGCAGAGGCTGGGCATGTGGTCGCTGCGGGAGGTTCTCGACGAGCGGTACGGGCTGCCGGACGCAACGCACGCAACGCACGCAACGGACGTGACGGACGTGGCGGACGTGGCGGACGTGGCGGAAGGGGCGCCGCAGCCGGACGTACGGGCGGTGCACGCGACGGACCCGGCCGTCGGCCGCCGCGAGCCGGAGGCGCCAGGGCAGCCGGTGTCGCCGGGGGAATCGGCGGAACGGCTGGACCTGCTGGCTGCCGTAGAGCAGGGGCTGCTCGACGACTGCTTCCGGCCCCCGAACCACCGGCCCGAACGCGGCTACTTCCAGTGCTTCGCGCAGACCGCGACCCTCGGCTTCGCCCTGAGCCGCCCCACCGGAGGCACCCTCACCCTCGTCCACCGCATCCCGGGCGCCGCCGACCCCACCGCGGAGGTCACTCTGAACGGACGTCATCTGGGTACGCTCCGTGCGGCGGACGGGAGTTGGCGTAGCGTCAGTCTCGATGTGCCGCGATCGGCGACCGTGGCCGGGGTGAACCGCGTCGTGATTCAGTGGCCGCACGGTGGCGGGGACTGGCAGCGACGTGAGTCCGCCGACGCGGCGGCGCTGACCAGGAACGAGTTTCCCCAAGTGCTGGCCGCACAGGGCGAGTTGTCCGAGGTCACGTTCGCCTCCGCCGGGAACGAAGCCGCCTCTCCCCACGACCCCGATGGAATGAACGATGCCGAGCCCCGCTGAGCCCGACACCCCGCCGCCGGCGCCCGCCCCACAAGGGCCGGATGCGCCCGTCCTCCCCGGGGCGGATTCCGCCCCGCCCGGGGCCGCCGGTGCCCCGGGCGACGACGCCGCCACGTCCCGTACGGCCCGCAGGGAGCTTGCCGCCACCGGGTTCTTCCGTCTGTGGACCGGGGAGTCCGCGTCGCTCGTCGGCAGCCAGGTCACGCTCTTCGCGCTGCCGCTGGTGGCCGTGCTGGTGCTGGACGCCAGCGCGTGGGAGATGGGACTGCTGGGCGCGGCGGGCTCGCTGGCCGTGCTGCTGTTCGGGCCCTCCATCGGCGCCTGGGTCGACAGGATGGACCGCCGCAGCGCGATGCAGACGGCCAACGTTCTGCGGTGTCTGCTGCTGTTGCTGGTGCCCGCGGCGTATCTGCTCGACGCCCTGCATCTGTGGCTGCTGCTTCTGGTCGCCTTCGCCGTCGGCGGGCTGTCGCTGCTCTTCGACACCGCGATGGCGGGCTACGTGCCCGCACTCGTGGGCCGGCGGCTGGTGGCGGCCAACTCCTGGATGCAGAGCACCGTTTCGGTCTCCGACACGGCCGGTCCCGGGCTCGCGGGCGCGCTGGTGCAGGTGCTCGGGGCTCCGCTGGCGATCCTCGCGGACGCGGCCAGCTATCTCGTGAGCATGACGGCGCTCCAGCGGCTGCCGAAGGCGCCGCCCGGGGAGGCCGAGGAGGAGCAGACGCACTTCCGTGCCGTCGCCGCGGGTTTCCTGCTGGTCCTCAGGGACCGGGTGCAGCGGCCGATGATGCTCGCCGCCACGCACTTCAACCTCTTCACCGCGATGTTCTTCGCGGTCTACATGCTCTATCTGATCAAGGTGCTCGGGTTCAGCCCGCTGGCGGTCGGACTGCTCAATGTGGCGGGCGGGCTGACCGGCCTGCTGGGTGCCTGGATCAGCAGCCGTGTTGCCGAACGCTTCGGCTACGGCACGGTGTTGACCGTCGTCTATGCGATCCCCGGCGTCGCCGCCCTGCTGGTGCCCGCGGCGCAGCTCTTCGACGGCCCGCTCCCGGCCGTGCTGGTCGGGGCGTCGACCGCATTGTGGTCGTTCTCCGTGACCGTGAACCTGATCCTCAGCGAGACGATCAAGCAGGCGCTGGTGCCGTCGGGGATGCTGGGGAGGGTCACCTCCGTGATCCGCGTGACGAGTTGGGGCGTCGAGCCGGTGGGCTCCCTGCTGGGCGGCGCGATCGCGAGCAGTGCGCTGGGGCTTCGATACACGCTGGTCCTCGCGGGCGCCGGGGTCT
Organism: Streptomyces marispadix; assembly: GCF_022524345.1. NCBI lineage: Bacteria > Bacillati > Actinomycetota > Actinomycetes > Kitasatosporales > Streptomycetaceae > Streptomyces > Streptomyces marispadix. The sequence continues at coordinate 3,538,684 of NZ_JAKWJU010000002.1, forward strand.
TCACATCGATGTTCTGGACGCTGTTCAGCCGCGTGAGGTCGTTGCGCGTACTTCCCGAGGAGCCGGTAGGCGACTTGGCCGTCGAGCAGGGCGAGGAGCAGCGCGAGAGCTACGGGCTGGCCAAGGAGCGGTGAGCGGCGCGGCGGCGGGCGGTACGGCGGTGATGGTCGCGCCCCGGCCGGAAGTTCGGGCCCCCGCCGGAGGCTCGCCCGCAGACGCTCAAGTCGCAGACGCTCAAGTCGCAGGCGCGGACGGTGCGTTCAGGCCAGCGACTGAAGCCGTACGTGCAAGCCCGGCGCTCAGGTGGCGCGTTCGGTGACGGCGCCCGTGTCGGCCAGGATGCGTTCCAGGGTGCGCCTGCCCATCCCGCTCATGGCCGGGTTGCTCTCGACGTAGTACCAGACCGCGCCCATGGCCTGTTCGAAAGCCCACGCCCTGCCGCGCTCCCACTGGATGTCGTCGCAGCCCAGCTCGTCGCGCAGCACCTGACGAGGCCCTTCCTCCAGCAGATGCCAGGCGGCCACGAGATCCAGCGCGGGGTCGGCGGGGCCCAGTCCGCCGACGTCGAGGATTCCGCTGAGACGCCCTCGGGAGACCAGTACGTTGCCGGGGATCAGGTCGCCGTGGGTCATCACATCGGGGGCGGGGGTGGGCGGCAGCGTCCGCATGGCGTCCCAGACCCGGCGGAGCCTCGGTACGTCGAGCACGCTGCGGAAGGGCCCGGGCAGCACGTCGTACAGCTCTTCGGTGCGCTTGAAACACGTCCGCATCCATGTGTCGTGGGCTCGCAGATCGCCACCGCGCCCCCGGCCGCCGAAAGTGCGTCCCCGTGTGCCGATGGCACGTACACCGTGTACGAACTCGGCCAAGTCGCGGGCGAACGCGGCCGATTCGGCCGGGTCCTCGTCCGTGGCCACCGTGCCGGGCAGCCAGGTCTGCACCGACCACGGCAGCGGGTAGCCGCTTCCCGGGCGCCCCAGCGCGACGGGCTCGGGCGTGGGGAACCGCGTACGGCCCGCCAGCTCGCGGGCCGCTTCCGCCTCCGACTCCAGTTCCCGCAGTGCCGATTCGACGTCGTCGCCACGCAGCGGGAAGCGTGCCGAGAGCCGGTCGCCGATGCGGAAGACGGCGTTGACCGTCCCCTGCGAGGCGATGCGGCGCACCGGCAGGTGCCGCCAGTCGGGGAACTGTTCGTCGACCAGGCCGCGTACCGTCTCCACCGGCACGCTGAGCTGATCGGGATGCATGTCCATCGCGGGAGCGTCGCGTGCCCCGGTTCCCGGCGGCAACTGCTTTTCGAGCGTGGGGACTTGGTGTGCTGCCCGTCGCCGACGGAACGTGGCTCGTAGCGGGGCGGCCCGTAGTCGGTCGGGCTCCGGCCCCCTCACAGCGACAGCATGGCCACCAGGGCGACGAAGGTCAGCCCGAGCGCGGAGACGGTCAGCGAGCACAGGACGAGCAGATGCTTGCGCCATACGATCCGCGACATCGCGACGAGCTGCACGCTGAGCATCTCCAGCGGATCGGTCTCGCGCAGGGCCACCTGGAGCTCCTCGGCCTCCCAGTGCCTGAGAGAACCGAAGTAGACGAAGTTGCGCTGCGGTCGCCCGGTGCGGCCGAGGCGGGGAATGACCGCAGCGATGGCCAGAAACGCTCCCGACAACAGCAGTGCCACCCCGAGACAAAGCGTCGCGAGGGTGAATGCGCCCTCGGGGCGTACGAGTACGAAGCGGCTGCTGAGCGCGGTGATCACGGCGGTCACCAGGGCCAGTTCCGTGCTGAGCGCTATGGACGCCTTGACGTCGACCTTTCCCGTCCAGTCGGCCAATGCCGAATGAATATTCCATGCAGTGGAGACAGAGGCATTCTCAATTGTTCCGGCACCTCTCCGGCCGTCCACATCGCTGATCTGACCAGGCATATCGATCCCTTTCCGTGACTGGGTTCGTGGCTGGGGCCGTGACTGGGTTTCGCGGTCGGGGCAGTAACCGTCTCCGTGAATCCGGCCGTGACCGCGGCCGAAAAACGGCGTTACCGCGGCCTTTCTACGTGAAGGGTCCGCGGAGCAATAGGTCAATTGGCGCACACCGGCTGTGACTTGGCTCTACCATTGCCTCCGTGCGGAACCCGGAATGTCATGACGGGGGAGATCGGAAATGACAAGCGGAGCACCGTCCTGGTATGAGCAGCATGGGCTCCCGGGCGCGGGCTCCTCCGTCGGTCTGAAGCCGGAGAATCTGGCGCTTCTGCGCGGCGCGGGCACGCCGCACACCTGGCCGAGGGGCGAGGTGCTGATGCGCAGGGGCGACCCGGCGGACAAGGTCGTACTGATCGAGGCGGGGCTGGTCAAGGTCGTCGCCGAGTCCTCCAACGGCTATACGAGCCTCCTCGCCTTCCGCGGCGCCGGTGAACTCGTCGGCGAACTGGGCTGCTTGGACGGCGGTGAGCGTTCCGCCTCGGTGATCGCGATGTGCCGGGTGCGAGGCGTCGTCGTCGCCGCGCCGAGGTTCGCGGCGCTGCTGGAGGAGCGGGGCGCACTGGCGCTGGCCGTGCTGCGCAGCATCAGCGGCAGGCTCCGCCATGCCGACGGCCACCGCGCCTCGCTCGGGGCGAGCACGGCGTCCGTGCGGGTCACGCAGGTGCTGGTGGAGATCTCCCGCAGGCATGGCACACCGGCGCCCGGCCGTGCCCCGCACGCCCTCGAAGTGAACCTCACCCAGCAGGAGCTGGCGTCGGCGGCAGGCACGTCCCGGGAGTCGGTCGTACGGGCCTTACGCGAGCTGCACCACGAGAAGCTGGTCGACACCCGGCGGGGCGCGATCGTCGTGCTGGACCCCGAGGGGCTGGAGTGCTGGGAGCCGGAAGGGGATTGAGCGTTCTGCGTCGTCTGCGGCAGAGGCGCGGCGCCGCCGGCGGTACCCATGGATGAGCGGCAGCCGCCGTTGGCCGGCTCGGGGGAGGCCGACGTCGGCTGCCGTCCGCCGTCTTCACGGACGGACGGCCGGGGCGGGGACACCGTAAGGGGCCCCGGCGCCCGGCCGTCGCCGGTGGAGCAAGGCGCCGCCGTCACTGCGGCGCCTGATGATCGGGCAGATGTATCCAGGCGGTGGTGTCGGTCTCCTTGACGGTGACCCTGATCTCCCGGTGGTCGCCTGGCACCGTGGCCGCCGCGCTGTGGCGTACGACCTCGTCGAAGAACCACGACGACATGATCATGGCCAGCACCCCGGGAGAGGCGGCCAGTTCGGCCTTGAGGCTGCCCGCGTCGACGAGCCGGAAGGCACGGATGAGTGCTTCGCCGGTGACGCCCTGCTCGTCGTGCCGTACCTCCCCGGCGTGCAGTGCCATACGGAGCCGGATGCGGGACCTGTCGGCGTGGATCTCGTTGTGCTCTCGCAGCGCCGCTACGAGCCGGTGCGGCAGGGCCTCCACGAAGAGCTGCTTGGGCACCTCCGGCGGCGCCAGCAGGAAGACGCCGTCGCCGCGGTCCTCGCGGTAGCACTCGTCCCAGGGGATGCCCGCACCGTCGAACGCCTTGTGCAGCGCACCGTAGAGGCCGTTGCGCACGGCGATCTGGTGGGGGGCCGTGCGGCGGCGGTCGCTGAAGCTCTCCACGTCGACCACGAGGATGGTGCGGTGTACGGCGGAGCCCGGTGCGGCTGAACTCCCGCCCGCACCGGGCTTGTCGGCACCGTCTCCCTGCGGCGGGTCGTCCCGCCGGTCAGGCTCGTTCGCATCGCCCCGGGCGTCCTTGTCGTGCGGGTCGTCCGGGTCCTGCGCACCGCCGATGTGGCGGGCGACCGCGTGGTCCCCGACCGCCAGTGCTCCGGCCTCGATGCGCCCTCCGCTCATGTGGACGCCCTTGTTCTCCTTCATGACGCCGCCGGTCCGTCCGATGCGCTCTGCTGGCTCGTACCGCTCTTGATCCGGTCGATGTGCAGGGAGAGCGCGTTCGTCCCCGCGGCGATGCTCCCCGCGCTGAGCGAACCCTTGCCGGTGACGTAGATCCCGTTGTTGAGGATCGTCTTCCGCTGCTCCTTGAGGTCGCTCACGTCGACGTTGTGCTCCCTGAGGAAGTCCGTCAGGGCGTCCAGCAGGCGCCGCTCGATCAGTCCCCGGTACATCTCGGAGTCGAGCTGCTGGAAGTAGCGGTAGTACTTGTGGTCGCTCGCGGCCTCGCGGGGGCAGATCTCCGAGCCGTAGTTGAAGCTGCGGTCGTCCTCGATCGCCCGCTTCTCGTCGCGCTGCTGCCCCGCCCTGCCGATGGCCGAGCCGGCCGCGGAGAGCAGCCGGGGGATGCTCAGCAGCACCGCGCCCGCCGTCGAGAAGATGTTGGGTGCGTTCTTCAGGACCTGGCGTGGGGTCGGCTGGCTCAGCAACCGGTCCACCGAGCGGTACTGCTCGCGTACCGGGGCCAGCAGCGAGTAACTCGCCTCGATGAACAGCAGATCGCGCTGCGGAAGGAGCGTGAAGCGCAGGAACACGGTCATGACGACCTCGCCGCCCCAGCCGGGCACGCAGATCGTGAGATAGGGCCGTGCCCGGGTGTGCGGGTCGCTGCGAAGCTGCTGGACGACGTCGTCCGGGACGTCGGCGGCGGGGGCCCTCAGCTCCGACGGGAGGACCGCCTTGCGCACGCTCCCGGGCTCGATGTGGTGGAGCAGGTCGTTTCCGCTGACGAAGAGCCTGTCCTCGGTCGTCGCGCCGGGAAGCCCGATCGCTCCCACGGCCTTGGCCACGGCGGAGTACAGCTCCTGCACCTCGAAGGGCTCGGCCTCCTCGCCCTCCTCGGCGGCGGCGACGTTCAGGCTCAGCGACCATGTCTGAAAGGCCTTGCCGTAGCCGATGAAGGGCTGGTACTGCGGGAAGACGGTGACGTTCCCGCGACCGCGCTCCTTTATCTCCTCCAGGCGCTTGACGAGCCAACTGTCCTCGGGCACCGGGGCCTTGTCGGGATCGAAGACGTCCCGGCGCAGTTCACGGGCGAGAACGTGATAGTGGGTCCACAGCCTCTCGGCGTACATGACGAGCCATGCGAGCAGGAGGACCGTGACCAGGCTTCCCGCGCCGGGCGTGAGCAGGAATACGACGAAGAGGAACGCCAGGCCGACGTCGCGCAGGATCTGCCGCTGCCTCGCGGCCAGCCCGTACTTGAGCACGGGGACGAGGTCGATTCCCGGAGAGGTGGGAATCGCACGGCGCTCGTTGTGCACGATGCCCTTGATGAGCTTGCTGTTGAACTGGGCGTCCATTTGCGCGGCCACGCACAGATAGCGTGTGGCGTCGCGTGCGGACGCGGGATCTGACGGGCTGCGCGGGCGAGTCGGCGCGGCCGCCGCTCGGACGTGGGACATCGAAGGCTCCTAGGGCGAATTGTCTCTGCTCGTCAACTGCCGTTGCCGGCAGGCGGGATGGTCCTGCGGCATTCGGCAAGGGCTTTCCGGCGGCCCACGGTCCGCGGACGACACGGCTGCCGTCCTGCGTGACGGACGACTCGCCGCCCGGTGAACCGAGGGCCGCGGCCGTTCACTTCGGCCCCGCGCATGACGATTCGCCGGACGCGGAACGCCGGAGTGGAACCGCCTGCCCGTACGAGGTCCGGCGAGCGGCCGCAGGGACAATCCGCGGGCCGCGACCCGAAGGACTCTGGTCTGCCTTGTGCATTCATAGACGACGAATACCGCCTGCTTCTGCGTCAGATGACGCACAACGGCGCACGCCTTCCGGAATCTCTTCGGCCCGCTCCTCGACGGCGCTTTCCGATAGCGCTTGTCATGGCCGTACGCGGTGGTCTGCCGCCCGCCCATTTCGTTTACGCCGAGTTCGCCGGGCGGGCGGCGGCTTCCGGCCCGTCGACGACACCGTTCCAATGCGGTCGCCGTTTCGGGGTACTCACGAATTCGCCATGATTTCAGTGCGGCGTTTTCGAATCACGAAGGCCCCGGCTCGCGTTGACGGCCGCCGCCTCGTGCGGCCTCGCTCCGTACGACCTCGCGGAGGATTCTCGTCATCGCCGTACCGACCGGGGAGGGCGCCCGGTCCGCGGAGCGCGCCAGCATGATGCGCCGCGCAGGGGCCTGGCCGCCCAGGTCGAGGACGCGTACGTCCTCGCGCACGCCGCTGAGCGCCAGTTGCGGTACGAGCGCTACGCCCAGGCCCGCGGCGACCATGGCCTGGGCCTCCTGGTAGTCGTGTGCCTCGAAGGCGACGGCCGGTTCGAAACCGGCCGTCTGGCAGGTGCGGAGCAGTACGTCCACCACGGGGTGCCGGTCGGCCCTGGTGATCCATCGCTCCTGGGCGAGTTCGGCGAAGCCGGTGCTGTCCTGCCCGGCCAGGCGGTGACCGGCCGAGACCACCAGCCGCGTCGGGTCCAGCAGCAACTGCTGGATGCTGAGGCCGGGTTCGTCGAGGCGGGACCATTCGTAGTCCCAGAGGACGGCCATCTCGATCTCGCGGGTGTGCAGCAGTTCCAGCAGCCCGGTGAGGCGTGCGCTGCGTACGGACAGCGAGACCCCGGGGTGCTGCGAGGTGAAGCTGGTGATCGCGAAGGGCAGCAGCGAGGCGCCGAAGGTGGGGAAGGTGCCGAGCCGCAGGGTGCCGGCGCGTGCACCTCGAATGTGCTCCAACTCCTCGCGCAGGGCGGCCACTTGGCGTTCGATGCCGGCGACGTGCTCGACGACGGCGCGTCCCGCGTCGGTGAGGTCGACGCCCTTCGCATGGCGGTCGAGGACCTGAAGCCCCAGCTCCGCCTCCAGTTTGCGTATCTGCTGCGAGACCGCGGAGGGCGTGTACGCGAGGCGGTCGGCGGCGGCGGTCATCGAGCCGTGGCGGGCGACCGCGGCCAGCAGTCTCGACCTTCCTATGTCGACGTGCATCCGCGGAATCTAGCAGTGCCTGTAGCTGAACTTAAGACCGCGTGGAGAGATGGGAGATGGCGTTCAAGCCGTACCTGTAGCAGAGTGCGCACCACTTGGCGTACAGATTGCATGCAACTTGCATGGCGAGTGGGAGGCGAGCGGACGATGCAGGTACCGGCGGTACTGATGCGTGGCGGAACCAGCCGGGGGCTCTTCTTCCACGACTCCGACCTGCCCGCCGACCCCGAGCTGCGGGACCGGTTCATCCTCGCCGCGTACGGCAGTCCCGACCCGTACCGCAGGCAGGTCGACGGCGTCGGCGGCGCCACGTCCGCGACCAGCAAGGTGGCGATCATCGCCGACGGCAGGCATCTCGGCGTGGACGTGACCTACGAGTTCGGGCAGGTCTCGATCGACTGTCCGCTGGTGGACCGTACGGGCACCTGCGGCAACATGTCCGCGGCCGTCGGCATCTTCGCGGTCGAGGAGGGCCTGGTCCCCGTGACCGACCCCGTGACGCGCGTGAAGTTCCTCAATCTGAACACCGGCAAATCCGTAACCGCCCATGTGCCCACCCGCGACGGCCGCTACGACCCGGCAGGAGACTTCTCCATACCCGGGGTCCCCGGCACGGGAGCGAGCATCCGGCTCGACTATCTGCACCCCGGCGGCGCCGTCACCGGTGCGCTGCTTCCCACCGGGCGGACCGTCGACGAGGTGGAGGTCCCCGGGCTCGGCGCCGTCGAGATGTCCGTCGTCGACGCCGCCAACCCGCTGCTCTTCGTCAGGTGGGAGGCCCTGGGGCTGGACGGCACCGAACTCCCCGACGAGATCGACTCGGACGCGGCACTGCTCTCCCGGCTCGAACTCGTACGGGCCGCGGCGGGAGTGCACATCGGAACGGCCCCGTCCGTGGAGGAGGCGACGGCGAGGACGCCCTCCGTGCCGAAGCTCGCCCTGGTCGGCGCTCCGCGCGACTATCCGCTGGCAGACGGCATGGTGCAGCATCGCAAGGGCCAGACGCTGAGGGCGTCGATGATGTCGATGGGCAGGCTGCACCGCTCCTTCGCGCTCAGCGGGGCCATCTGCACGGCCGTCGCCGCGGCGATCCCCGGCACGGTCGTGTCCCAGGTCGCCGAGGGCGAGGCGCCGGAAGGCGAGATCCGGATCGGTCATCCCTCGGGTGTGCTTCCGATGACGGCGCGAGTGGAGCGGGAGGGCGACGGCTGGTCCGTCCCCGTCGTCTCCGGCTATCGCACCGCGCGGCGCCTGATGACCGGTGAGGTCGTCGTACCCGACTGGAAGGTCGGTGCCGTGCACGCATAGCGACCCGCGGGACCGGTCCGTACCCGGCCATGGCAGTCCCGACGACCCCGCCCGCCCCGCCAGTCCGCGAACCCGCGGTCCGAGAACCTGCGGTCCGAGAACCCGCGGTCCGAGAAACCGGCAGCCCGAGAACCCAGCACTCCAGCAGCACGGCGAACCCCCCACAGGCCCAGGCCGACCACAGCTCCGTCCGCTCAAGCTCCAAGGAGGACCGGCGATGAGCCGCAAACCGATGAACCGGATACGAACAGCCGGGGTGATCGCCGCCAGTCTCAGCCTCAGTCTCGGGCTCGCCGCCTGCGGCAACCCCCAGGGCGTGGGGGACGACGGCAAGACCGACGCCGGTGCGAAGGTCCCGTCCCGCGTCGAGATGGTCATTCCCTACGACGAGGGCGGCGGCACCGACACCTGGGCGCGCTTCCTGGAGCCGTATCTGAAGAAGCACGTGGCGGGCGGCCCGACGTTCCTGCCGGAGAACAAGCCGGGCGGTGAGAGCATCACCGGCTCCAACGAGTTCGTACGGTCCGGCGGCACGGACGGCAAGGAGGTCCTGGTCACCTCCGGCACCACGTACTTCCAGGCGCTGCTGAAGCGCCCCGAGGTGGAGTTCGACTTCTCCAAGATGCGCCCGCTGATCATGAACGGTTCAGGCGGCGTCATCTACACCTCCCCCAAGACCGGGATCAAGAACGCCAAGGACCTCGCCGAGTCGAAGAAGAAGCTCAAGTACGGCGGCATCAGCGCCACGGGCCTCGACATGACGATGCTCCAGGCGATGGACGTGCTGAAGAAGCCGGTCGACGCGACGTTCGGCTTCGAGGGCCGTGAGACGGCGCTCCTCGCCTATCAGCGCGGTGAGGTCGACATCGACTACCAGACGACCTCCGCGTACAAGACGCAGGTCGAGCCCCTGGTGAAGAAGGGCAAGGCGGTGCCGCTGATGTCCTTCGGCGTGATCAAGAACGGGAAGGTCGTCCGGGACCCGAACGTCCCGAACCTGCCGACCGTCGAGGAGTTCCACAAGGAGATGTACGGCAAGAAGCCCTCGGGCCGTGCCTACGACTCCTACCGTGCGTTCCTCGTGCCGGGCTGCACGTACCAGAAGGGACTGTGGGCCAACGAGGACACCCCGGACTCGATCGTGAACGCCTACTGGGACTCGGTCGAGAAGCTCAAGAAGGACAAGAAGTTCGCGTCCAAGAGCGGCGAGGTGCTCGGCGGCTATCCCCTCTACTCCGGCGAGAACGGAGAGAAGCAGATCCAGAAGGCGTTCGAGATCGACCCGGACGCCCGCAAGTACGCGCTGGAGATGCTCAAGCGCGAGTACGGCGAGAGCCTCGGCGGCACCTGAGCCCGCCGCGGACCGGGCACGGGCCGGGCACCTGTGCCCGGCCTCCGGAGCATCCGGAACCCGAGCCCACCCGTCCCGAAAGACGTCCGGTACGGGGTGCGATGCGGCGCCCCGTACCGGACACCTCCCGGCGAGACCGGGGTGGCACTCCTCAAAGCCTCCCGAAAGTCCCCGAAAGGTCTGATCGATGCTGGAAGCCGCGTTCAGCGCGCTGGGCAACCTCTTCGCCCTGTCGAACTTGATATTCCTGCTGCTCGGCGTCGCCTCCGGCCTGGTCATCGGCATGATTCCCGGGCTCGGCGGCACGGGCGCGGTGGCCATGCTGCTGCCGTTCGTCTTCGCTCTGGACCCGACGCAGGCGCTCGCGCTGATCATCGGCGCGGTGGCGGTCGTGCACACCTCCGACACCATCGCGTCCGTACTGCTGGGCATACCGGGGTCGGCGTCCGCGAGCGTGCTGATGCTCGACGGGCATCAGATGGCGAAGCAGGGGCAGGGCGCGCGGGCGCTGTCGGTGGCGTTCCTTTCGTCGATGATCGGCGGGCTGCTCGGCGCGCTGGGGCTGACGCTCTCGATACCCGTGGCACGTCCGCTCGTGCTCAGCTTCGGAGCGCCCGAACTGTTCATGCTCACGCTGCTCGGGGTCTCGCTGACGGCGGTCCTCTCCCGGGGCAACATGCTCAAGGGGCTGCTGGCCGGGGCGTTCGGGCTGCTGCTCGGGGGGATAGGCGCCGCGCCCGCCGCGGCCGACTACCGCTTCACCTTCGGCTCGCTCTTCCTGTCCGAGGGGCTGGACCTCGTCGCCGTGGCGCTGGGCATCTTCGGCATCGCCGAGATCGTGACGCTCGTCGGCAGCCGCTCCAGCGTCGCCACCGGCTCGGGACTGGGCAGCGGCTGGCGCACCGGGCTGCGGGACGTGATGCACCACTGGCGCCACGTGCTGCGCGGTGCGCTCGTCGGGATGTGGGCCGGGGTGCTGCCGGGACTCGGTGCCACCGCGGGCACTTGGATGGCGTACGGGCAGGCTCGTGCCACCACGCGAAAGGAGCCGAAGAAGACCTTCGGCAAGGGCGATCCACGGGGGATCATCGCGCCGGAGAGCGCCAACAACTCGGTCGAGGCAGGGGATCTGATCCCCACCCTGCTGTTCGGCATCCCGGGCGGCGCGCCCGCGGCCCTGCTGCTCGGTGCGCTGCTCGCCTTCAACATCGAGCCCGGCCCGAGGATCATCACGAAGGACCTGGACATCGTCTACACGATCATCTGGTCCTTCGCGCTCGCGAGCATCCTGGGGGCGGCGGCGTGCTTCCTGCTCAGCAAGCCGCTGGCGAAGCTCAGCTTCCTGCGGTTCCCGGTGCTGGCCGGCGGGCTCGTCGTAGTGCTGTTCACGGCCGGTTTCCAGGAGTCGGAGCAGATCGCGCTGCTTCAGATCATGCTGCTGCTGGGGGCCGTCGGCTGGGTGATGAAGGCGTGCGGGATACCGAGGGCGCCGTTCCTGATCGGGTTCGTGCTGAGCCTGCCGATGGAGCGCTACTACTTCCTGACGGCGAATCTCTACGCGTTCGACCAGTGGATCGTGCGGCCCTGGGTGCTGGTCCTCTTCGGCGTGCTGGTGGTGCCGACCGTCTTCTCGCTGGTGAAGAAGGTACGGGCCCGACGTGCCCGGGACCGTGCGGCGGACGGAGCCGAGGGGGCCGGGGCGGCCGGGCCTGCCGAACTGCCGGACGACGACGAGGGCGAGGGCGGCCCGACGCCGCCGAGGATCTGGGACGTCGCGGTCCCCGCGGTGTTCCTGGCGGTCTTCGTCGCCGCGTTCCTGATCTCCCGCGGCTACAGCAGTCAGGCCAGGCTCGTGCCGGGGCTGGTGACCGTGGTCGGGGCGGTGATGGCGGCGGGCGCGCTCGTCTCCGGCATACGTGCGCTGCGCGGGGCCGGGCCCCGCGAGCCGTCGGAGCGGGAGGCGTGGGCGGCCGAATGGCGTGCCGTGCTGCGGTCGTTCGGCTGGCTCGCCGGGTTCGTGGCGCTGACGTACGTACTGGGTGTGCTGCTGGCGGCGCTGGTGTTCCTGCCGCTCTTCCTCCGGCGGGTGGCGGAGATGCACTGGCCGGCGATCGCCCTGTACACGGTCGGCACGACAGGTGTGCTCGCCGCGCTCGCGGCCTTCGCGGACATCGCACTGCCCATCGGATATCTCACGCCGGTCGGCCTGCTGTGAGCGGTGCCGCTGCTTCAGGCGGGCGCGGCGGTTCGGGTGGTTCGGACGGTTCGGGCGGTGCCGGCGGCAAGTCCGGTGGTTCCGGCGGCTGTTCCGGCGGGAGCGGTCCCGGCGGTCCGGATGCTTCCGGCGGGCCCGTCGTGCCGCTGCACCGTGCCGTGGCCGGGCTGCTGGCGGGAACCGCCGGTGCGCTGCTGCTCACGTGGCTGCGCGTACCGGCGGGGACGCTCGTCGGCGCGGTGCTCGGCAGTGCGGCGGCCGGGAGCGTCACATCCCGCCGCGGCTCCTGCGGCAGCGGCCCGTGCCCCGGCCGAGACGCCGCGCAGCCGCAGCAGCATCCGCTTCAACTCTGGGCCCGTACGGCCGGGTTGGTGCTGATCGGCTGCGTGTCGGCGGCGCGGCTGGACGGCAGGAGCCTGCGGATGATGGGCCTGGTCGCCCTCCCCGTGCTGGCTGGCGTGATGCTGCTGCTGGCGCTCAACGCGGTGCTCGCCCGCTGGCTGATGAAGCGCCACGGTCTCGACGCGACGACGGCGGTGCTCGCCTGCGCGCCGGGCGGGCTCAGCGAACTGTCCGTGCTCGCCGTCAAGGAGCGCGCGGACGTGGGGACCGTGACGGTCGTCCACCTCGTACGGGTGCTCGTGGTCGTGCTGCTGGCGCTGCCGGGACTCGTATTCGTACTGGGGCGGCTGCCATGACCGGCGGGGGAAGCGGAACGGGCGCCCTGACCCTGCTGCTCGGGCTGGCCTGTGCGGGAGCGGCACTGGGCCGGTCGCTGCGGCTGCCGATGTGGCCGGTGACGGGGTCGATTCTCGGCGCCGCCACGGCACCGCTCGCCGGTCTCGGCGCCGTACCGCCCGGCTGGTGGTCGACGGCCGGTCAGATCCTGGTCGGTTCCGGGGTGGGCTCGATGGTGGGGCGGAACTTCCTCGCCTCCGTACGGCGGGTCAGCGTGCCCGGTGCGGTCGTCGTGGTGCTGATCGTCGCCCTGGGCGCGGGGATCGGGGCGGCCCTCACCCTCGGCGGAGTTCTCGGGCCGACTCCCGCCCTGCTGGGGTCGATTCCCGGAGGGGTCGGCGAGATGGTCGCGGCAGCGGCAGGACTGGGCGGTGACAGCGGGCTGGTCGCCGGTATGCATCTGATCCGGCTGGTCGTGGTGCTGTCCGCGCTGCCGCTGCTGCTGCGTTGGGCCCGCGGGCTGGAGGGGCGGGACGGATGACCGTGACGAACGCCGCGGCGCCCACGGAGCCTCAAGTCCTCGCTCCCGTCTACGAGTCGACGGGCACGGCGCCGGCGCCGCACACCGGGCTCGTCGCCCCCGGCGCCCGTTCAGCCGCCCAGCAGCACCGCGAGCCTGATCTCGCGCGCCCTGCGCATATGGGCCCTCGCATGCTGCTCGGCCACCTCGCCGTCGCGCTCCTGAACCGCCCGCGCCACCGCGTCGTGCTCGGCCAGCACCTCCTCGGCGCGGCCCGGATGCACCAGGGTCGTCGCCGGAAGCCTCCGCACGGCGTGCTCGACCTGGTTGAGGAAGCGCTCAAGGTACGGGTTGGCGGCGCCGGTCCGCAGCGCCCGGTGCCAGGAGAGGTTCAGCTTGGACAGCTCGGCGACGTCCTCGCGGGCGGCGGCCTCGCGCATGTCCGCGTTGATCTCGTCGAGCTGCTCGACCAGTCCCTCGGGGCACCGTACGGCCGCGAGCCGCGCCGCGAGCCCTTCGAGGTCCTCCCTCACGACGTAGAGAGCGAGCACGTCCTCAAGGGAGAGGGCGGCGACCATCGCGCCGTGGTGGGCGGTCTTGACCACGAGGCCCTCGTCGGCGAGCCGCTTCAGCGCCTCCCGGATCGGCGTTCTGCTCACCTTGAAGGCGGTCGCGAGTTCGCTCTCGCGCAGCCAGGTCGAGGGGGAGAGCACGCCGTCGAGGATCGCCTCGCGCATCGCCCCCGTCACGTCGTCAGTCGTACGCCCGCGGACCGCCACCCCCTCGTGCAGATAGGCGCGAAGGCGTTCGACGGACCCGGATGTCTCCGATCGGTGGTCGATGCCGCTGGAGCCGCTGGTCATAGGTGCTTTGTCCTCCCGCACCCGTGAACCGTACGGGAGGGAACAGATCGTCCGCAAGTTGAGTACAATCCCCGTCAAGTTGCATGCAATGTGGATGCGAACGGGCCTCAGCAGGGTACGGCCCAGCAGGGTCCGGCAGGGAACGAGCAAGGAGCGTGGTGCATGGCCGGGCGTCGGGTCATCGTTGTCGGAGCGGGAAACGCGGCGCTGTGCGCGGCGCTCGCCGCACGTGAGGAGGGCGCCGAGGTCCTCGTGCTGGAGAGGGCACCGAAGGAACGGCGCGGCGGCAACACGGCGTTCACCGCCGGCGCGATGCGCGTCGTGTACTCGGGGGTCGAGGATCTGAGGCGGCTGATGCCCGATCTGACCGAGGAGGAGATCGCGAGCACCGACTTCGGGAGCTATCCGGCGGGGGCGTACCTCGACGACCTGGCACGCGTCACCGAGTACCGGACCGATCCCGAACTCGCGTCCGCACTCGTGGAGAAGAGCCTGCCGACGCTGCTGTGGATGTCGGAGAAGGGCGTGCGCTTCGTGCCGATCTACGGGCGGCAGGCGTTCAAGGTCGGCGGGCGCTTCACCTTCTGGGGCGGTCTCACGGTAGAGGCGTCGGGCGGCGGCATGGGCCTCGTCGAGGCGCTGACACGGGCCGCCGAACGAGCCGGCGTACGCATCGAGTACGGGGCGCGCGCACTGTCGCTGATCCAGGACGACGCGGGCGGCGTACGCGGCGTGACGCTGCGCCAGGCCGGGGCGACCCGCGAGGAGCGAGCCGACGCGGTGGTGCTCGCCAGCGGGGGCTTCCAGTCCAGCGCGGAGATGCGGGCACGCTATCTGGGACCCGGATGGGACCTGGCCAAGGTGCGGGGCACGATGTACAACACCGGCGACGGTCTGCGGATGGCGCTGCGCGCCGGGGCGAGCCCCGCGGGGAACTGGTCGGGCTGCCACGCCGTCGGATGGGACCGCAACGCACCGGAGTTCGGGGATCTCGCGGTCGGCGACAGCTTCCAGAAGCACAGCTATCCGTGGGGCGTCATGGTCAACGCGCACGGCCGCCGCTTCGTCGACGAGGGCGCCGACTTCCGCAACTACACCTACGCCAAGTACGGGCGCGTGATCCTGGAGCAGCCCGGTCAGTTCGCCTGGCAGATCTTCGACCGCAAGGTGGCGCACCTCCTGCGGGACGAGTACCGGATACGGCAGATCACCAAGGTGAGCGCCCCGACGCTGGAGAAGCTCGCCGAGAAGATGGACGGGGTGGACCTCGCGGGCTTCCTCGCGGAGATGGAGACGTACAACGCAGCCGTCGACACCGCCACGCCCTTCGATCCCAACGTCCGTGACGGCAGGGGGACTTCGGGGCTCGCCGTCGACAAGACCAACTGGGCGAACACCGTGGACGAGGGACCCTTCGAGGCGTACGCGGTGACGTGCGGCATCACCTTCACCTTCGGCGGAGTGCGGATCTCCCCGGAGAACGCGCAGGTCCTCGACACCGACATGGCACCGATTCCCGGGCTCTTCGCCGCCGGTGAACTCGTCGGCGGGCTCTTCTACTTCAACTATCCGGGCGGTGCCGGGCTGACGAACGGCGCGGTCTTCGGGCGTACGGCGGGCAGCTCCGCGGGGCGGACCCGGTGAACGGCGGGCAGGGGAGCGAAGGTCCGGGGAGCGGCGGTCCGTCGGCGGGCGGTCCGGTGGACGGCGAGCCGTCGGGCGGCCGTCCGGCGGGCGGGCCCGCCTCGCGGGAGCCCCTGGACCTGGTGGTGATCCCCGGGGACGGGATCGGCCCCGAGCTGGTCGACAGCGCGCTCCAGGTGCTCGAACGCGCCGCCGCCGCGGGCGACTTCGCCTACCGCCTCACCACCGTCGAGGCGGG